>SCRR01000041.1 GCA_004322085.1 Burkholderiaceae bacterium | reverse complement strand
GCCGCGGCCATCGGTGACGAAGCGGGTGCGCGCCACGCCGCGGCCCACCAGATAGTCACGCGTGCTGTCGGCGCGATCCACCGACAGCGGATTGTTGATCGCGTCCGAGCCGGTGCTGTCGGTGTAGCCCACGATCGTGATGGTCGTGCCTGGATTCTGGTTCAGGCTGGTGGCAAACTGGTTCAGCACCGACGCGAAATTCGGCTTGATGGCCGAGCGGCCCACGTCGAACGAGACGTCGCTGGGAATGTTCATTTTGAGCTGGTTGTCGGCCGTCTGGCTCACGGCGATGCCCGTGCCAGCCGTGGCCTTCTCCATGGCCTGTTTTTGATCCTGCATCTTCTTGGACCACAGGTAACCGCCACCCGCGCCGGCCGCGCCGCCGATCGCCGCACCGGCGATGGCCCCTCGCGAGCCATTCGTCAGGGCGCCGATCGCTGCGCCGGCCAGCGCACCAATGCCGGCACCCGAGGCGGTGCCTTGCTGGGTTTCACTCATGTTGGCGCAACCGGAGAGGCCGCCCAGCACCAGGGCGGCGCAGGCGAGGGATGTGAGGATGGACTTCATGAGTGATCTCCTTGGGAAATGAGTGAGGAAGAGCTTGAAACGGAAATAAGCATAGCGCATCGGGGTGTGTCCGCATGTAAGACGGTGCCTCGAATTCGAGGCGGATCGCGCCGGCTGCCGGCGCTCTGGACGAAGCCTGCCGCCGCCCTGGGTGTGTCGCTGCTGGCCTGTCAGCTGCCGGGAGCTTCACGATAGTGCGCCCTGAGGTTGAACGACCGGCCATTGCAATGAGTAGACTGGGGAATGGGTAAAAAGGACCATGTCAGCGAGACTCCCGCGACCGCCATGCTGCGCGCCAACCAGGTCGCCTTCACCGAGCACCCCTATGAGTACCTGGAGCACGGTGGCGCACTGCACAGCGCGCAGATGCTCGGACTCGATCCGTTCAGCGTGGTCAAGACGCTGATCATGCAGGACCAGGACGCCAAGCCGCTGGTGGTATTGATGCACGGCAACTGCAAGGTCTCGACCAAGAACCTGGCGCGCCAGATCGGCGCCAAGTCGGTCGAGCCCTGCAAGCCCGAGGTCGCGCAGCGGCACAGCGGCTACCTGGTCGGTGGCACCTCGCCGTTTGGCACGCGCCGGCAAATGCCGGTGTACATCGAGCAGAGCATTCTGGCGCTACCTCAGATCGCCATCAACGGCGGGCGCCGCGGCTACCTCGTGCAGCTGGATCCGCAGGTCTGCGTACGGTTGCTGCAGGCGCAACCCGTCCACTGCGCATGGGTGGACTGAAGCCGGGCACTGCGCCGGCGCTGGCAAAATAGCCGCCTGTCTGGAGGCTACTCTTGGAAACAATCTACCCCCTGCTTGCGACCGCGGCGGCATATCTTGTGGGCTCGCTCAGCTTTGCCGTCATCGTGAGCCGCGTCATGGGCCTGAAGGACCCGCGCAGCTACGGCAGCAAGAACCCGGGCGCGACCAATGTGTTGCGCTCGGGCAGCAAAGCAGCGGCCGTGGCCACGCTGGTGCTCGACGCCCTGAAGGGCTGGTTGCCGGTCATGCTGGTGCGCTGGTTCGGCCAGCCCTACGGATTGGGCGATGGCACCGTGGCGCTGGTCGGGCTGGCCGCCTTCGTGGGACATCTGTGGCCGGTGTTCTTCCGCTTCCAGGGCGGCAAGGGCGTGGCGACGGCACTGGGTGTGCTGCTCGGCATCAACTGGATCCTGGGCCTGGCGACCGCCGCCACCTGGCTCATCATCGCGTTCTTTTTCCGCTACTCGTCGCTGGCCTCGCTGGTGGCGGCGGCCTTCGCGCCGGTGTATTACCTGATTGCCAACGGTGCGGCCTGGTACACCAGCACGGCCATATCGATGGCCATTTTCGTCATGGCCATCCTGCTGGCATGGCGCCACCGCGAAAATATCGGGCGACTGATCCAGGGCAAGGAGTCCAGGCTCGGCGCCAAAAAAAAATCGCGTCAGTAGCGGCGCTGCAGCGTCATCATGCCGTTGTCGCGCTGCATCTGAAAGCGCGTCAGAAAGCTGTTGCCCAGCAGAACGTAGGTCATGGGCTGGGGCATGACCACGGCGTCCACGCCGGAAACTTCGACATCGCCCACGCGCACCGAATCGAGCCGCACGCGCCAGCCTTGCGTGACGCCATTCGCAGTGCCCATGCGCACGACCTGGCCGGCCTTGTAGTCGAGGCCGACGCGCTCGGCCTCAGACACACTCAGGCCGATCACGCTGGCGCCGGTGTCCACCATGAATTGCACCGGGCGGCCGTTGATGCTGCCAGACGCCGTGAAATGGCCGTCGCTGCCGGCCGCGATCGTGATCTTGCCGCTGCCGACCGCGCCGCCATGGCCGCCGAAACTGGCGGGCGCGTCGCCGACCCGCAGGGTCTGGCGCCGACCCCCGATTTCCACCACGGCCTGATCACCCGAAGTGGAGACGACCTTGACGCCCTGATAGGTGTCGCCCGGCGCCACGCTGTGCGGCGCGCCGGCGCCCACCATCAGCAAGGCCTTGTTGCCGAGCATGCCCGACAGCGCAACCGATTGGGCCAAGGTCGTACCTGCAAGGAGTGTCAGCGCGAGCCCCAAAGCGAGGCGCAGGGCTGCCGCAAGAGACGCCCGCAGCCTCATCTCTTTCAGTCGCGGAAGTTGTTGAAGGTCATGGGGACGTCGGTCACGTCCTTCTTGATCAGCGCCATTGCGGCCTGCAGATCGTCGCGCTTGGCACCGCTCACGCGCACGGCGTCGCCCTGGATCGCCGCCTGCACCTTGAGCTTGCTGTCCTTGATCAGGCGCGTGATTTTTTTCGCCTGTTCGGTCTCGATGCCGTTGCGCACCTTGATGACCTGCTTGACCTTGTCGCCGCCCATTTTTTGCACATCGCCCTTGTCCAGGTAGCGCACGTCCACGTTGCGTTTGGTCAGCTTGTTGCGCAGGATGTCTTCCACCTGCTGCAGCTGGAATTCGGCGTCGCCCAGCAGGGTGATGTCCTTGTCCTTCAAATCGATGGCGGCCGAGGTGCCCTTGAAGTCGAAACGCGTGCCGATTTCCTTGGCGGCGTTGTCCACGGCGTTGCGGACTTCAACCAGGTTGGGTTCGCAAACGGTGTCGAAAGAAGGCATGGGGTGATTCCTCGGTGGTGGAGGCCTGATGCCCCGGGTGAGGGCGAAGGCCGATGCGACAATGGACCGATGTTAGTCGAGAAAAATGTCGCGCTCCAGCCCTACAACACCTTTGGCATTGTGGCCAGGGCGCATACCCTCGTGCGCGTGGCGCAGGAGGCGGACGTACAAGCGGTGCTGGCCGACCCGGCACTCGGCCCGCAGCCGAAATTCGTTCTCGGCGGGGGCAGCAACATCGTGCTCACGGGCGACGTCAGGCCCGTGGTGCTCAAGGTCGAGATCACGGGCCGCCGTCTGGTCGAAGAAACCGATCGGGCGTGGATCGTGCAGGCCGGCGCCGGCGAGAACTGGCACGAGTTTGTCGGCTGGACGCTGGCGCAAGGCTTTGCCGGCCTGGAGAACCTGGCGCTGATCCCGGGCACCGTGGGCGGCTCACCGGTGCAGAACATCGGCGCCTACGGCGTCGAGCTGCAGGACCGCTTCGACTCGCTCGACGCACTGGACCTGACGACGGGTCGGCGCTTTACGCTCGATGCTGCGCAATGCGGCTTCGGCTATCGCGATTCCGTGTTCAAGCACGCGCCTGGGCCGGCGTCGGGCCGAAGTGGACCCACGGGTCTTGGCCTGGCCGGGCGCGCCCTGATCACGCAGGTGCGCTTTGCGCTGCCCAAGCCGTGGAAGCCGGTGCTGGGCTATCTCGATCTGGAAAAAAAGATGGCCGAGTCGGGCATGGCGCGGCCGTCGGCGCAGCAGATCTACCAATGGGTTTGCGATATCCGCGGCGCCAAGCTGCCAGACCCGCGGGTGATCGGCAACGCCGGCAGCTTTTTCAAGAACCCGACCGTGACGCCCGAGCAGTGTGCCGACATCATCGCGCGCGAACCGCGCATCGTGCACTACCAGCTTGCCAACGGCACGGTCAAGCTGGCGGCTGGCTGGCTCATCGACGCCTGCGGCTGGAAGGGCAAATCGGTCGGCAATGCCGGTGTCTACGAAAAGCAGGCGCTGGTGCTGGTGAATCGCCGCGGTGCGACCGGAGGCGAGGTGATGACGCTGGCGCGCGCGATCCAGACCAGCGTGTACGAGCGCTTTGGCATCCGGCTGGAGCCCGAGCCGGTGGTGGTTTAGGCCGATCGTCGCGCAGCGGCGCCTGCAATGGCGCCAATCGCTCTGCTTTAGATAGCTATTAGCGCTTGCGTGTTAAGGGTTTTAGCCCTATTTGATGCCTATTTTTTTGGAGCTGTCGTCGCCCAGCTGCGCGAGCGCTGCATTGCCTTCCAGCGACAGCAGGCCCGCCTTCGCGTACACGCCCAGCTTGGCGCGCGTATCCACGATGTCCAGGTTGCGCATGGTGAGCTGGCCGATGCGGTCCGCCGGCGAGAAAGGTGCGTCTTCCACCTTTTCCATCGAAAGCCGCTCGGGCGCGTAGGTCAGGTTGGGCGACTCGGTGTTCAGCAGCGAGTAGTCGTTGCCGCGGCGCAGTTCCAGCGTCACGCTGCCCGTGATGGCGCGCGCCACCCAGCGCTGGGCGCTCTCGCGCAGCATGATGGCCTGGGGGTCGAACCAGCGGCCCTGGTAGAGCAGGCGGCCGAGTTTGAGGCCATTCATGCGGTACTGCTCGATCGTGTCCTCGTTGTGGATGCCGGTCACCAGGCGCTCGTAGGCGATATGCAGCAGCGCCAGGCCTGGGGCTTCGTAGATACCGCGGCTCTTGGCCTCGATGATGCGGTTCTCGATCTGGTCGCTCATGCCCAGGCCGTGGCGTCCGCCGATGCGATTCGCTTCCAGGATCAGCGCCACCGGGTCACTGAATTGCACGCCGTTCAGTGCCACGGGCTGGCCTTCCTCGAAGCGCACGGTGACTTCCTCGGCCTTCACTGGCACGTCGTCTTTCCAGAACACCACGCCCATGATGGGGTTGACGATGCGGATGCCGCTGCTGAGGAACTCCAGGTCCTTGGCCTCGTGCGTGGCGCCCAGCATGTTGGAGTCGGTGGAATACGCCTTCTCGGCGCTCATCTTGTAGCCGAAGCCGTGCTGCGCCATGAACGCCGACATCTCGGCGCGCCCGCCCAGCTCGTCGATGAAGAGCTGATCCAGCCAGGGCTTATAGATCTTCAGCGACGGATTGGTGAGTAGGCCGTAGCGGTAAAAGCGCTCGATGTCGTTGCCCTTGAAGGTGCTGCCGTCGCCCCAGATGTGGACGTCGTCCTCCTTCATGGCCGCCACCAGCAGGGTGCCGGTCACGGCGCGTCCGAGCGGCGTGGTGTTGAAATAGGTGACGCCCGCGGTGCTGATGTGGAAGGCGCCGGCCTGCAGCGCCGCGATGCCCTCATGCGCGAGCTGCAGGCGGCAGTCGATCAGGCGTGCCTTCTCGGCGCCGTACTGCATCGCCTTGCGCGGGATCTCGTCGTAGTCGGGCTCGTCGGGCTGGCCCAGGTTCGCCGTGTAGGCGTAGGGAATCGCGCCCTTGAGCTTCATCCAGTGCAGTGCGGCGCTGGTGTCGAGGCCGCCGGAGAACGCGATGCCGACTTTCTGGCCGGTGGGCAGGTCTTGAAGAATGGTGGCCATGATGCGGGCTCCGGCTCAGCCGAAATGGCAGATGTAGTGATAGGCGGTGGACTCTGCGGCCACGCGGATGTCGAACGTCGCGTTGCCGGGCACGCTGAATTTCTCGCCAGGGCCGGACCGTACCCAGGCCTCGCTGCCGGCCAGCTTGTACTCACAGGCGCCGGCCACACCTTCCATGGTCTCGGGCGCGACGGTGGCGAAGGTCAGCGTGGCGGGCAGGATCACGCCCACCGACTTTTTTGTGCCGTCGGGCAGCGTGATGCCGTGGCTCACGCACTTGCCGTCGAAATAGACGCTGGCCTGGGTTGTGACGGACACGCCGTCGATTTTTTCGGTACTCATGGTGATCTGGCTGCTTTCCTGGCTGCGCCCGGGCGCGCCATCCGGCGCGGCGCTGTTGGAATAAACCGTCAATTTTAGGGTACCCGGGCGCCTTGAGCGGCGTGGCGGCCCTGAATCCAGCGGGCGGGGGTTTGCGTAAGGTATGACAGGCCCGACAATCAAACCATGGCCCAAGATACCCAAGACCTTCAAATGATCGCCTTGATCGACCGCCTTCCGCCCCACGGTGCCGATGCCCAAGCCGCTTTGCGCGAGTTGTACGACCTGACGTCTTCCAAGCTGTACGGCGTGGCGCTGCGTGTGGTGGGCAACCGCGGCTGGGCCGAAGACGTGTTGCAGGAGGCCTATCTGAACATCTGGCGCATCGCGGGCGACTACCGCGCCTCGCTGAGTCCGCCGATGGCCTGGATGGGCGTGGTGGTGCGCAGCCGTGCGCTCGATTTTCTGCGTCGGCGCGCCAGCCAGCGTGCCGACCAGGGCCAGGAGCTCGACGACTTTGTGAGCGAGACGGTGGCGGGCGATGGCCCGAATCCGTTGGACACCACGCAGGCCAGCGAGCAGGCCTGGGCACTGCATGAATGTCTGCGCCAGCTCGAGGCCAGGCAGCGCGAAGTGGTCAGCCTGGCTTATCTGCGCGACCTGAGCCACAGCGAGCTGGCGCACCAGCTCAAGCTGCCGCTGGGAACGGTCAAGACCTGGATCCGGCGCGGGCTGGACCAACTGCGCGGCTGCATGGCCCGTTTTGCCTGATGCATTGCCATGAATATTCTTGACAATCCCCAATTGCTCGATCAGCTGGCGGCCAGCTATGCGCTTGGCACCTTGCGCGGCGGCGCGCGCAGGCGCTTCGAGGCGCTCGCGCGTGCCAGCGCCACGGTGCGCGCCGGTGCGCTGATCTGGCAGGAGCGGCTGGCGTCCCTGACGGAGTTGCAGCCGGGCGAGGTGCCGAGTCCGAACGTGTGGAAACGCATCGAGAACCTCGTGGCTGCGCAACCGCAGACCCGCGCGGCGCAGGTCACGGGGCAGGACACGCCCGTGCTCGACAAGCTCCGCCGTGCCCTGGGACTGTGGCGTGGCGCTGCCTTCGTGGGCGCGCTGGCGACCGTGACCGCCGTGGTGGTGGGGGTGAACCTGAGTCAACAGGTGGACCGCCAGGGCACCCGGTTGGCTCAAGTGACGCGGGAAGGGACCAAAGTGGCGCAGCAAAACGCCACGCTCACCGCGCAGCTCAACGCGGCGCCCGAGATTCAGTACGTGGCCGTGCTGGCCGATGATAAAAATGCACCTTCAATGCTGGCGACGTTCGATCCGAAAAACCAGACGCTCACGCTGAAACGGGTCGGTGATTATCGCGAGGCGTCGGACAAGTCGTTGCAGCTATGGGCATTGCCGCCATTTGGCAAGCCGCGATCGTTGGGCGTGCTGGGTGATGCAAAGGTGATTCGTCTGGCGGCGCAAGAGGCTGAAGTGCGCAATGTGCCGGCGCTGGCGATCAGTCTGGAGCCCAGGGGCGGCGTGCCCAGTGCCGGTGGTCCGACCGGCCCGGTGCTGTTCAAGGGCGCGCTGCTGCAGACAACGCTATAATAGCAATAGCTTGTTGTCGTTACGCATCAAGGGTTTCGGGCCTTATTTCCTTAAATTCAGGCCCGGATTGTGATGCATGACCGCGGGTTGCGACGTGGCGCCGCTACCGGCGCGCCAGGTCAACGCCAGCGGCGTGCGCCATGACGGCCGCCGTAGTAGCCGCCGAAGCCGAAGTTGAGCGACACGCCCACGGGTGAATAGTAAGGGTAGGGCGGGTAGTACGCGGGATACGCCGGATACACGGGATAGGCCACAGGTGCCGGGTAGTAGGTGGGCGCGACCACGACTTGTGACCCTTGCGCCGGCGCTGCACCGTAGGTTTCCGCAGCGGGTGCCTGCGTGCCGACCGGCGAGATCTGCAGTGGCACGGTCGGCCCCGGGTCGTTGGCCATTTGCACCGAATACTGCTTGCCGGCGTACTCGTACACCACGTTGTAGCCGACGGGCTGGCTCTCATACGTGAACTGCATGCCGCACTGTGGCACGGTCTGCACTTGCATCTGCCCCGACGCCTCGATGCTGTTGCCCACCACCGCGCCGCCAAGCACACCGATCGCCGTGGCCGCGGCACGACCGGCGCCGGCGCCAATGGCGTTGCCCATGACGCCACCGGCAATCGCGCCAATGACCGCGCCGGCGCCCGTGGTGGGTGCCTGGGTGACGACCTGACCGGTGCCACACACCTGTTGCGGAATCGCCACTTGCTGCATCACGGGCGTGCTGGAAATCACACGTCCCACTTCCTGCGCCGAGCACCACCCCGCTGCGGCAAGCAGGGCCGACAACACAACGAGCTTTTTCATGACCATCTCCTGAAAGCAATGGTGGGGCCCGAATCAACGCGGTGGCGCCCGATATCAGGCAGTCTAGGCTTGTCAGAGTCGCTGTGGAATGCGCAGTTCGGTAAACCTTGGGTAAAAGTCGACGCCGCGCGTCAAGGCGCCAGCGTGGCCCAGGCGCTGGCATCGAAACCCACGGTGAGCTGCGTACCCCATTCGACCACCGGGCGCCTGATCACGCTGGGATGGGCACGCATCAGCGCGCTGGCGCTGGCCGCGTCCGTCACAGCGGATTGCGTGGCCGCATCGAGTTTGCGCCACGTGGTGCCGCGGCGATTGAGCAGCGTTTCCCAACCCACGGCCTCGATCCACGCGGGTAACTGTGACGGGGGCACGCCCTGCTTCTTGAAGTCGTGGAACCGGTAGTCCACGCCCTGGGCCGTGAGCCAGGCGCGCGCCTTCTTGACGGTGTCGCAGTTCGGGATGCCGTACACGGTGATCATGAAAGGTTCGGGTCGCGGGAAGGCAGGTTGGGCTCAGGCTGCATTCTCGCGCGATCCCGGCGGTTGCGTGGTTTTTTGCTGCCAGCGAAGCTGGCCCGCCGGTTTCACGCGGACAATACGCACCCGTATGAACACATTGCAAGACTGGCTGGCGCACTGCGAGCGCCTGCACCCCAAGACTATCGACCTCGGGCTCGATCGCGTGCGCCAGGTGGCCGAGCGCATGGCCATCCACTTCGACTGCCCGGTCATCACCGTGGCCGGCACCAACGGCAAGGGTTCGACCTGCGCCATGCTGGAAGCCATCGCGCTGAAGGCGGGCTATCGCACCGGCGTCTACACCTCGCCACACCTGGTGAACTTTGAGGAGCGGCTGCGCCTGCACGGCGAGATCGTCGACGCTGCCGATTTGGTGGCTGGCTTCGAGAAAGTGGAAAAGGCCAGGGGCGATGTCTCCCTGACCTATTTCGAATTTTCAACGCTCGCCATCCTCGACGTGATGGCCCGTTCGAATCCCGACGTCGCGATTCTGGAAGTGGGGCTGGGCGGGCGGCTGGATGCGGTCAACATCATCGACCCCGACTGCGCGGTGATCACCAGCATCGCGCTCGATCACACGGAGCTGCTGGGACCGGACCGCGAGAGCATCGGTTTCGAGAAGGCCGGCATCATGCGTGCCGCACGCCCCGTCATCGTGAGCGATCCGGTGCCACCGCAAAGCGTGCTCGATCGCGCGCAGGTGCTGGGTGCCGACCTGTGGCGCTTTGGCACCGACTTCAATTATTCGGGTGACAGGCAACAGTGGGGCTGGGCCGGACGCGGACGGCGCTATAGCGGCCTGGCCTACCCGGCACTGCGCGGAGCCAACCAATTGATGAATGCTTCGGGAGCACTCGCAGCATTGACGGCGCTGCGCGAGCGCCTACCGGTGACGGCCCAGGCGGTGCGCAATGGATTGTCCATGGTCGAGCTGCCCGGGCGCTTCCAGATCATTCCGGGCCAACCCACGCTGGTGCTGGACGTCGCGCACAACCCGCACGCCGTGGCGGCGCTGGCGGCCAACCTGACTGCGATGGGTTTTTTCAGGAACACCCACGCCGTTTTTGGTGTCATGGCCGACAAGGACCTGATGCCCATGATCACGAGCATGGGACCGCTGGTGGACCGTTGGTATTTCACCGATCTGCCGACGGCGCGCGCGCAGACCGCGGCCAAATTGATGACAGCCTGGGAGTCGCGCGAGACGGGCAAAAACGTGCTCGCCAGTACCTGGCCGAACCCGACTCAGGCCCTGCACGCAGCGATCGAGGCGGCGGACCCCGCTGATAGAATCGTGATCTTTGGATCGTTCTACACCGTGGGGGGCGTCCTGAGAGACGGGATTCCCCGCCTTTACGCCAAACACATGAGCGTCTGAGTCTGCACTTCATGGCTTTTTTCAAGTTTCCGCTGCCCCGGCGCAAGCGGGGCGACGACAAGGCGCCCGCCGCTGCGAGGCGCGAAAGCGTCGAAGCGATGCGCCAGCGTGCCAAGCACCGCCTGATTGGTGCGGCCGTGCTGGTGGCGATCGGTGTGGTCGGTTTTCCGCTGTTGTTCGATACCCAGCCGCGACCGATCGCCGTGGATGTTCCGATCGTGATTCCCGACAAGAATCAGGTTCAGCCTCTCGTGATTCCGTCGCCCCCGGCAACCGCGCCGACGACCAGCGTGCCGCCCGTCAATCCCGCTCCGGTGGCAGCGGCCAAGGCAACGCCGGGTGCACCGGCAGCGCAAGTGCCGGTGCCGGCCAGTCTCGGGGCCAAGGAGGAGGTCGTGGCCGAGACCCCCAAGCCCCAGCCTGAGCTCAAGCCTGACAAGGCACCTGCGGCGCCGGTCGCGAAAGCGCAGAGCAAAGCCGAGCCCAAGCCGGCGCCCAAACCCGAATCCCAGGCGGTTGCGCGTGCCGGCGACGGGGCCAAGGCTGAAGCGCTGCTGGATGGCAAGACTGTGGCGGCGGTGCCGGCCGCCGCCAGCGAGACCGGCCGTTTCGTGGTGCAGGTGGGGGCTTTTGCCGACGCGGACAAGGCCCACGAGGCGCGCCAGAAGGTTGAAAAAGCCGGACTGAAGACCTATACGCAAGTAGTGCAGACCAAGGATGGCAAGCGCATTCGTGTACGCGCGGGTCCGTTTGCGAGCCGGGCCGAAGCGGACAAGGCCGCGGGAAAGATCAAGGGGCTGCAATTGGCCGCCGCCATCCTCACCTTGTAGGGTGAGGGCGTCGCGATGGCCACACTGGACTGGATTTTGTTGGCGGTATTGCTGCTGTCACTGTTGCTCGGCGCGTTGCGCGGGCTGGTCTACGAGGCGGTGTCGCTGCTGGCCTGGGGAGTGGCATTCTGGCTGGCACAGTGGTATGCGCTGGACGCGGCGCGCAGGCTGCCACTGGACAATGCGTCGGAGCCGCTGCGCTATGCGGCAGGGTTCACGGTGGTGTTTGTGGCGACCATATTCGTCGGCGGATTGCTGGCATGGCTGATCAAGAAGCTGGTCCAGGCGCTGGGTCTGCGCCCCGCAGATCGCACGCTGGGCGGCGCGTTTGGCCTCGTACGCGGTGCGGTCTTGTTGCTGGCGCTGGCGGTCGTGGTGAATTTGACGACACTCAAGGCCAGCCCATGGTGGCAGGCATCGCAGGGTGCGACCGTGTTGACGTTGGCTCTCAAGGAATTGAGGCCGGTGTTGCCGCAGAGTTTTGGCAGGTATCTTCCTTCATGAGGATCACGTAATGTGCGGAATCGTCGGCGTTGTCAGCAATGCCCCAGTGAACCAGTTGGTCTACGACGCCTTGCTGCTGCTGCAGCATCGGGGTCAGGACGCGGCAGGCATCGCCACGCAGCAGGAACGCAAGATCTTCATGCACAAGGCCAAGGGCATGGTGCGTGATGTGTTCCGCACGCGCAACATGCGTGCACTGCCCGGCCATTGCGGGCTGGGCCAGGTGCGCTATCCAACTGCTGGCAATGCCTACAGCGAAGAAGAGGCGCAGCCGTTTTACGTCAACGCGCCGTTCGGCATCGTGCTGGTGCACAACGGCAACCTGACCAATGCGCAGGCCTTGAAGGCCGAGCTGTTCTTGACGGATCATCGCCACATCAACACCGAAAGCGACTCCGAGGTGCTGCTCAACGTGCTCGCGCACGAACTGGACAAGGCCACGCGCGGCCTGCCGCTCAAATCCGAAGATGTGTTTGCCGCGGTGCGCCAGGTGCACCGGCGCGTGCGCGGCTCGTATGCCGTGGTCGCGATGATTGCGGGGCATGGCCTGCTCGCGTTTCGCGACCCGTTTGGCATTCGCCCGCTGTGCATGGGCAGCGGCCCGGGCACGGTGGTGCTTGCCAGCGAGTCGGTGGCGCTGGAAGGCACAGGGCACAAGTTTGAGCGGAACGTCGATCCCGGTGAAGCGATTTTTGTGGACCTGCAGGGCCAGGTGCATGCGCAGCAGTGCGCGGACGCTCCGCAATTGTTCCCCTGTATTTTCGAATTCGTGTACCTGGCCCGTCCCGACTCGGTGCTGGACGGCATTTCGGTTTACCAAGCCCGACTGAACCTGGGCGAATCGCTGGCCAAGCGCGTCATCTCGACCGTGCCGCCGAGCGAGATCGACGTGGTTATACCCATTCCCGAATCGAGCCGGCCCAGTGCCACACGGTTGGCGCATCTGCTGGGCATTCCGTACCGCGAAGGGTTTGTCAAGAATCGCTATGTGGGGCGCACCTTCATCATGCCGGGTCAGGCGGCGCGCGAGAAATCGGTGCGCCAGAAGCTCAACGCCATCGGCAGCGAGTTCAAGGGCCGCAACGTGCTGCTGGTGGACGACTCCATCGTGCGCGGCACCACCAGCCGCGAGATTGTGCAGATGGCGCGCGACGCGGGAGCCCACAAGGTATTTCTGGCCAGTGCGGCGCCGCCGGTGCGCTATCCCAACGTGTACGGCATCGACATGCCAACCAAGAACGAGTTGGTGGCACATGACCGCACGGTGGAGCAGATTCGCAGCATCATCGGTTGCGATGCATTGATCTACCAGGATGTGGATGCGATGAAAAAGGCCATCGGCTCGCTCAACCCCCGACTCGCCGGATTCGATGCCTCGTGTTTCGACGGCGTGTATGTGACCGGCGACATCACCGGCGACGACATCGCGCGCATGAACGAGAAGCGCGTCGGTACGCAGGAAGGCGAAGAGGACACCTCGCGCCTGGTCCTGCCCAACGCCCAGGAAGTTTAAAAAGGTTTGAACAGTGACTGAAAGAGCATTGCCCCCCGATTTGCATCCCGAAACGCTGGCTGTGCGCGTGGCCGTCGACAAGAGCCAGTACGGCGAGAATTCCGAGTCCCTCTATCTCACGAGCAGCTTTATCCAGTCCGATGCCGAGACCGCTGTGCGTCGTTTTGCCGGAGAAGAAGAAGGGTTTACCTATTCGCGCTTCACGAATCCGACGGTGGCCAGCATGGAGCAGCGGTTGGCCGCACTCGAGGGCACCGAAGCCTGCGTGGGCACATCCAGCGGCATGGCGGCGATCTTGCTGCTGTGCATGGGCTTGCTCAAGGCGGGCGACCATGTGATCTGCTCGCAGTCGGTGTTTGGCTCGACCATGAAGCTGATCGGCGGTGAGTTCGGCAAATTCGGCGTGCAGACCACCTTTGTATCGCAGACCGACGTGGCGCAATGGCGGGCCGCCATCCAGCCCAATACCCGGCTTCTGTTTGCGGAGACTCCCACCAACCCGCTGACCGACGTGTGCGACATCCAGTCGCTGGCCGATGTGGCGCATGCAGCAGGAGCCTTGCTCGCCGTGGACAACTGCTTTTGCTCGCCGGCGCTGCAGCAACCGGTCAAGTTTGGCGCCGACCTGATCATTCATTCGGGTACCAAGTACCTCGACGGTCAGGGCCGCGTGATGGCTGGCGCCGTTTGCGGACCCCATCACCTGATCGAAGAGAAGCTGGTGCCCGTGTTGCGCAGCGCCGGCATGACGCTGTCGGCTTTCAACGCCTGGATCGTGTTGAAGGGCATGGAGACGCTCTCGATCCGCATGCAGGCGCAAAGCACCAGTGCGCTGGCGCTGGCGAGCTGGCTCGAGGTGCAGCCCGCCATTGCCTGCGTGCACTATTCGGGCCTGAAGTCGCACCCACAACACGAGCTGGCGATGCGCCAGCAGTCGGGGCTGGGCGGTGCGGTGGTGTCATTCGACGTGAAGGGCGCGACCCCCGAGGAGGCCCGCCGGAATGCCTTCCACCTGATCGACAGCACGCGTGTGTGCAGCATCACCGCCAACCTGGGCGACACCAAGACCACCATCACCCACCCGGCCAGCACTTCGCACGGGCGCCTTACCGAAGAGCAACGCCAGGCTGCGGGTATCGGCCAGGGCCTGATCCGCCTGGCGGTGGGACTGGAGCACATCGACGATTTGAAAGCCGATCTCGCGCGCGGGCTGGACACTTTGCCATGACGCAAAAAACCCGCACGCGTTTCGCTCCGTCACCCACCGGCTTCATTCATCTGGGCAACATCCGCTCGGCGCTGTACCCGTGGGCGTTTGCGCGCGCCACGGGCGGCGACTTCATCCTGCGCATCGAGGATACCGACCTGGAGCGTTCGACCCAGGCCGCCGTCGACGTCATCATCGAGGGCATGCGCTGGCTCGGGCTGGACTACGACGAAGGCCCGCTCTACCAGATGCAGCGCATGGACCGCTACAAGGCGGTGCTGGCGCAGCTGCAGGACGCTGGGCATGTGTACCCTTGCTACATGAGCGTGGCCGAGCTCGATGCGCTGCGCGAACGCCAGATGGCGGCCAAGGAGAAGCCGCGCTACGACGGCACCTGGCGCCCCGCGCCAGGCAAGACGCTGCCGGCCGTGCCCGCAGGTGTACAGCCTGTGCTGCGCTTCAAGAATCCCTTGGGCGGCGTGGTGGCCTGGGACGACAAGGTCAAGGGCCGCATCGAGATCAGCAACCATGAACTCGATGACCTCGTAATCGCGCGCCCCGACGGCACGCCCACCTACAACTTCTGCGTCGTGGTGGACGACATCGACATGGCCATCACGCACGTGATTCGCGGCGACGATCACGTCAACAACACACCGCGCCAGATCAACATCTTCCATGCTCTGGGCAAGGAGCCGCCGGTGTATGCGCACCTGCCGACCGTGCTCAACGAGCAGGGCGAGAAGATGAGCAAGCGCAACGGCGCAAAACCCGTCACCCAATACCGCGATGAAGGCTATCTGCCGGACGCGATGGTGAATTACCTCGCGCGGCTGGGCTGGAGCCACGGCGATGACGAGATCTTCAGCCGTGCACAGTTTTTGCAGTGGTTCAACCTCAATCACTTGGGCAAGAGCGCCGCGCAATTCAACGAGGCCAAGCTGCGCTGGGTCAACGCCCAGCATCTCAAGGCGATGGCCGAGGGCGCGCTGGCGCCCCTGGTGGCCGCCGTGCTGCGACAGCGCGGCATCAGCGCGGACGAGCGTCTGCCGCGCATCTGTGCGCTGTTCAAGGACCGCTGCGACACCATAGTGGCGCTGGCCGATTGGGCTGCGGCGTTCTATGCGGGTGTAACACCCACTGAGGCGGAGCGCGCCCAGCATGTCACCGACGCCGTGCGTCCGGCGCTGGCGACGCTGTGCGAAAAGCTGGCTGGCGTGGCGTGGGACAGGGCCTCCATCACCGCCGCCATCAAGGAGGTTCTGGCCCTGCATGCGATGAAAATGCCGCAACTCGCCATGCCGGTGCGCGTCCTCGTGATGGGAACGGCGCACACGCCGTCGGTCGACGCCGTGCTGGAGTTGGCGGGCCGCGAAATGGTGCTCGCACGCTTGCGGGCGGGGTAAGGTTTCGGGCTATAATCTGCGGCTCGACGCCTGAGAGGGGGTATAGCTCAGCTGGGAGAGCGCTTGCATGGCATGCAAGAGGTCAGCGGTTCGATCCCGCTTACCTCCACCAACCAAGTGTCGTCGAGTGGAAATTTTTTCAGGATACGTTCCAAGGTTTTGACCCTATCGTCTAGAGGCCTAGGACATCACCCTTTCACGGTGAGTACCGGGGTTCGAATCCCCGTAGGGTCGCCAGCTTCGTCGATAGATGAGGTAGGCACAAGTCGGTAACGATTTGCCTGCAAAGGCAAGCGACTTGACTCGCAAGAGTGAATGTTATCTACCAGGAGTGGTAGTTCAGTTGGTTAGAATACCGGCCTGTCACGCCGGGGGTCGCGGGTTCGAGTCCCGTCCACTCCGCCA
>SCRR01000040.1 GCA_004322085.1 Burkholderiaceae bacterium | reverse complement strand
CCTGCGGCAGGATGACCCAGCCGATCACCGCCAGCAGGAACAGGGTGTCGCGGGCGTCGCGGGGCAGGGCGGACAGGCGCTTCAGCATGCTGGCCCTTGTTGAGGCTGCTGGCCGGGTCGCGCCCCGGCGGGCGCCTCACTTTTCTTTGCTTCGCCAAAGAAAAGTAAGCAAAAGAAAGGCGAGCCGCAGACCCGGCCCCTGCGCTGCTCAGCCGGGTCAGGACGGCGAGAGACAGAAAACCAATACCGGATACCGATCCCACAAGGACGCGCCATGGCGCGTCCTTGTTGATTTGGGGATTTGTTCCTCACGCCGTTATGAGGAGGCGAGTAGCGCAGACTTGAGCCGATCAGGGGCGCGCGTGTTGGAGGCGAAGCCGAGTTTGCGCGCACCCGGCTCAAGCCGAGCAACGCAGCGTGCCCGCGTAGCGGGTCGACGAATCCGGCTCGCCTTTTCTTTGGTGACTTTCTTTTAGCGAAGCAAAAGAAAGCCACTGCGCCGTCGGGCGCACCTCCCGACCCCCACCGTTCGCCACGCCCCGCCGAGGCACAACCCCGCGAGCTCTCGCATCGAGCACGCCTGTTCAACACAACGCCAACGCCTCCAGACACCGCTTGCGATGCACCGCACCGCTGTCCGGCTTGATCTGCACCCCGGGCAGACGCAATCCGTAGTCGACGCCCAGCCGGTCGGCTGCCAGCACCCAGGCGCACAGCCGCGAGAGGCGCTGCTCGGTACCCTGCGGACCGGCCTGCGCGAGGTCCAGCCACAACTCGTAGCGCTGGGCTTGCTCGGTATCGCGGCTGATGAGTTCATCAGAGCCGCGGGCCAGGGCCTGGGCAGCCTTTTTCCAGATCACCAGCTTCAGGGGGTCGCTACGCCGATAGGCCCGCACGCCGTCGAACTCCGTCCCGCCCTGAACCTGCACCGCGGCCGGACCCCCCGAGCGCGACTCGCCTGCGGGCAGTGGCGGCGCGACAGCTTCGGGCGCTGGATAGACCAGCAGTTGCGCCGCCGGCCGCCAGATGGCCCAGACGCGAAAGGTGCCCAGCGGAAAGCGGGTCTCCGCCGTCAATGTCGGCACTCGGCGCAGGCCGCGGCGGACCGGCCTGAAGGCCACCTGCACTGCGGCGCTGCCTTGTGCCGGCACGTCGCTCCAGGCCCATTGATGTTCGCCCAGTACGCTCAGGCCGATGCCGTGCCGAGCGGACCGGCGCGTGCTTGTCAGGTTGATATTCAGCAGGGCGCTGGCGCCCATGAAGCATTCGCCTGGCGCCATCAAATTCAGGGTGATGCCGCGCAAGGTGCCATGGCAGACGTACATACCGACGATGGCGCTGCCGGCGAGGAGAAAGGTCAGCAGATAGCCCAGGTTGAGCTGGTAGTTGATGGACGCCACCAGCAGCACGGCCAGCGTCGCACCCAGCATCAGTCCGGCGCGCGAGGGCAGGATATAGACGTTGCGCTCGGTCAGCGTGAAAGTGTCTGTCAGCGGCAAGCGCGCCTGCCACCAGGCGCGGATGCGCCGCAGGATTGGTGCGAGCGGGTTGAGCGACGCGGCGCTCATGGCAGCGAAACCCGGGCGCCTCGTAACCGCAGGGCGTTCGCGCAGGCCACCGCGGAACCGGCTTCGCCGGGCCGCTGGTGGCGCCCCCTTGAGGGGGAGGCGTCGAAGACGCTTCGGGGGGGAATCAAGGTAATTTCACCGCCGCAATCATGGCGCGCACCTGCTCCACCGAGCCACGCCCGGCGTCGCCCACCGGTATCAGGCGATGCGCCACGGTCTGTGCCAGGATCGCCTGTACGTCGTCCGGCGCAGCGTAGTCGCGCCCGCACAGCAAGGCCTGCGCCTTGGCGGCTCGCAATACCGCGATGCCGGCGCGCGGCGACAAGCCGGCGGCGAACCAGCGGCCCGAGCGCGTAGCGGCCACCAGATCCTGTACGTAGTTGAGCAGCGGCCCGGCCGCATGCACTTGCAGCACCTGGTTTTGCAGCCCGTGCAGATCGGCGGGGGTGAGCCTGCCGGGCAGGGCTTCCACCATGCTGCGCCGGTCGTTGCCGGTCAGCAGTTCGCGCTCGGCGGCGCGGTCCGGGTAGCCCAGCGAGATGCGCATCAGGAAGCGGTCGAGCTGCGATTCAGGCAGCGCGTAGGTGCCAAGCTGGTCATGCGGGTTTTGCGTGGCGATCACGAAAAACGGGGCTGGCAGGGCGCGCGTCTCACCCTCCACCGTAACCTGCTTTTCCTCCATGGCTTCAAGCAGCGCGCTCTGGGTCTTGGGGCTGGCGCGGTTGATCTCGTCGGCCAGCAGCACCTGGGCAAAGATCGGGCCGGGGTGGAATACGAAGGACTCCTTGCCACGCTCGTAGATCGATACGCCCGAGAGATCGCTGGGCATCAGGTCGGCGGTGAATTGCACACGTGAGAAATGCAGGCCGAAGGAGCGCGCAAGCGCGTGTGCCAATGTGGTTTTGCCCACGCCGGGCACGTCCTCGATGAGTAAATGCCCGCCGGCCAGCAGGCACGCCACGCAGTCCTGTACCTGCGCCGATTTGCCGACAATCACCGTGTTAAGCTGATCCAAGAGCGCTTTGATTTTTTCCTGGTACTGCATGACATGACCATAACCGAAAAGTTTTCCGGGAACCCACGGGGCGGTGTGGCACTGTGAACAAGACGGGTTATTTCACCCATCCGGATTGCCGCAGGCATGAAATGGGGCCCGGGCACCCGGAATGTCCCGAGCGGCTCGACGCCATCGCGGACCGTTTGCTGATCACGGGTGTGCTGGACGCGCTGGCGCAGCGCGAAGCGCCAGCAGCGCCGCTGAACGACATCGAGCTGGCGCACGACCGGGGGTATGTGGCGGCGTTGCGCGGTCTGTCCGAGCAGCTCAAGGAGGAGATTCTCGCGGGTGGGCCCACCCATGCGCAGCTTGACCCGGACACCGCCATGAACGTGCACACTTGGGATGCCGCGCTGCATGCGGCCGGGGCAGCGCTGGCAGCGACGGATGCCGTGTTGGCTGGTGAGATGGAGAACGCCTTTTGCGCGGTACGCCCGCCGGGGCACCATGCGTGTCGCAACAAGGCCATGGGTTTCTGTTTTTTCAATAACGTCGCGATTGCTGCCAAATACGCGCTGGAGCGGCACGGACTCAGGCGCGTCGCGATTGTGGACTTCGACGTGCACCATGGCAACGGTACCGAAGACATCCTGAGCGGCGATGACCGCGTGCTGATGGTGGGTTTTTTCCAGCATCCGTTCTACCCCTACAGCGGCACCGAATTTCCAGCGAGCAACATGGTGAACCTGCCCGTGCCGGCCTACACCCGGGGCATGGCGATCCGGGAACTGGTCGACATCGCCTGGCTGCCGCGCCTGGACGCGTTCAAGCCCGAGTTGATCTTCATGAGCGCCGGATTCGATGCCCATCGCGAGGACGACATGGGCCAGCTCGGCCTGGTCGAGCAGGATTACGCCTGGATCACCGCGCGCATCAAGGATGTGGCCCGGCGCCACGCCAGGGGCCGCATCGTTTCGTGTCTGGAAGGCGGCTACAACCTGGACGCGCTGGCGTGCAGCGTGGAAGCGCACCTGCGCGTGCTGGCCGAGCTATGACCACCAAAAGGCGCGCATGACAACGCTGATGACCGCGCCAGCGCCGTTGGACCTGCAGGACTGGGTGGTCGCACTGACACGGCCCACGGCACTGACCGAGTTGGCTGCCCTGGCGATCTGCGTGGTACTGGCCTGGGGTCTGGTCTGGCTGGTACGCCGCGCCGTTGGCGTGCCGGATCCTGGTTCAATCTGGTTTGGGCGAAAAATCGTCGACGGCGTGATGTTCCCGCTGTTGCTGCTGTGTGCCGGCTATGTGGCGCGGGAAGCGCTGTCACGCTGGATTCCGATGGCGGTGTTCCGGATCGCGATTCCGGTGCTGGTTGCGCTGCTGGCGATACGGCTGGGTGTCAAGGTGTTACAGGCGGCCTTCAAGAATGCCCCCCTCGTGCGTGCGCTCGAGCGAACCATCTCCTGGCTGGCCTGGATCGCGATGGTGCTATGGGTCAGCGGCCTGTTGCCGCTGCTGCTTGATGAGCTCGATCAGATCACCTGGAAAGTCGGTAGCAGCCGGATATCGGTGACGACGATGATCGCGGGTGCGCTCACCGCAGGCGCCGTGCTGCTGGTCTCGTTGTGGATTTCGGCAGCGATCGAGACACGCTTGCTGCGCAAGGCGACGGGTAATCAGCTGTCCGTGCGCATTGCCATCAGCAATGCGATTCGCGCGCTGTTGATGTTTGTCGGATTGCTGGTCGCCCTGTCGGCCGTCGGCATCGACCTGACGACGCTCTCCGTGCTCGGCGGCGCCATTGGCGTGGGGATTGGCCTTGGCCTGCAGCAACTGGCGGCCAACTATGTCAGCGGCTTTGTCATTCTGGCCGAGCGCAGTGTGCGCATTGGCGACAACGTGCGGGTCGACAGCTTCGAAGGTCGCATCACCGGCATCAATGCGCGCTACACGGTCATTCGTTCGTCCAGCGGGCGCGAGTCGATCGTGCCGAATGCGATGATGACCGCCCAGCGGGTGGAAAACCTCTCGCTGGCCGACCCGCACGTGTGGCTGTCCACGGTCGTTTCGGTCGGCTATGAGAGCGATGTGGATCTTGTGATGCGGCTGCTGGTCGACGCCGCGGTCCAGTGTCCGCGCGTGCTGCGCGAGCCGGCGCCCGCCGCCGCGCTGTCGGCGTTTGGTGCCGATGGCCTGGAGTTCACGTTAGGTTTCTGGATTTCGGATCCGCAGAATGGCCAGCTCGGCCTGCGCTCACAAATCAACCTGGCGATCCTGCGCGCATTGCGCGAGCATCACATTGATATTCCGTACCCGCAGCGTGTGGTGCGCATCAAGCCCGACTGACGACCGCAGGCGCGCCCTCAAGCCTTGGCAAGCCCCAGGTAGGTCGCCGCCACGCGTGCATCGTGTATCAACTTTTCCGCGGGACCTTCGAACGTGATGTGGCCCGTCTCCAAAACATAGCCATAGTCCGCCACCTGCAGCGCCGCGCGTGCGTTTTGCTCGACCAGCAGGATGCCGACGCCGCTTTGGCGCAGGCCCGAGATGATGTGAAATATTTCCCGCACTATCAGCGGCGCCAAACCCAGGCTGGGTTCGTCGAGCATCAAGACCCTGGGTTTGGCCATCAGAGCGCGGCCGATCGCCAGCATCTGGCGTTCCCCCCCCGACAGCGTTCCCGCCAACTGCTTGCGCCGCTCGCCCAGGCGCGGAAACAGCTGGTAGACCTCGGCCTGCGTGGCTTCCGCGCCGCGGCCGCGCCAGTCGAGCCGCACCTTGGCGCCCAGCAGCAGGTTATCTTGCACCGTCATGGTGGCGAACAGTTCGCGCTTTTCAGGCACCAGGCTCAGGCCGTGTGCTACGCGCATCTCGATCGAGCCGCGCTCGGGCCGGCCCAGAAAGTGCACTTCGCCGCTGGCGCGCAGCACGCCCATGACGGCATTGAGCAAAGTCGACTTGCCAGCGCCGTTGGGGCCGATGACGGTCACGATGCTGCCCGCGGCGACCTGAAGTGAAGCATCGTGCAGCGCGCGCACCTTGCCGTAGTCGACCGAGAAATTGCGCACCTCGAGCACGGGCGCAGGCTGCTGTGGGGCCATGGCCGTGCTCATTCGACACCTCCCAGGTAGGCTTCGATCACGGCCGGGTTCTCGCGCACATCTTGCGGGACGCCTTCGGCGATACGGCTGCCAAAATCCATCACCACCAGGCGATCAACCAGCCCCATCACAAAATCCATGTCGTGTTCGACCAGCAGCACGCTGACGCCCTCGTCGCGCAGTTGACGCAGCACCGCGGCGAGCGCCTCCTTTTCCTGAAGACGCAGACCGGCCGCCGGCTCGTCCAGCAGCAGCAGCACCGGGTCACATGCCAGCGCCCGCGCGATCTCCAGCAGGCGCTGTTGACCCAGCGCCAGGCTGCCGGCCTCGTGCAGCCCGTGGCTGCCCAGTCCGACCCGCTCCAGCTGGGTCTGTGCCTGTGCAAAGAGGCTCGCTTCTTCTGTCCGGTTCAGTCGCAGCGCGCCCGCCAGCGCTCCCTTGTTGCCACGCAGATGGGCTCCGATGGCGACGTTCTCGATGGCGCTCATGGCGGGCATCAGGCGCACGTGCTGGAAGGTGCGCGCCATGCCGGCCCTGGCCATCCAGCGCGAGGGCCGGCCATCGACTCGCTGGCCCATGAAGTGCACTTCACCTGCGCTCAGTGGAAGCACGCCGCTGACCAGGTTGAACATGGTGGTTTTACCCGCGCCATTGGGCCCGATCAGTCCGACAATCTCGCCGGCGGCCAATGAAAAACTCACATCGTTCACGGCCACCAGGCCGCCGAAAGTCTTGCGCGCCAGTCGCACATCCAGCACTGTGCTGCCATGCGCCGGCTTGGCGCGCTGGGGCAAGACCCGCGCGTGTTCGATCGCGCGCAGGCCGGCCGGCGGCGCCAGTTCGGCTGTGGTCGCCCCACTGCCCGAGCGGCGACGCAACGGCCACTGCGCGGCGCGCACCAGCATGGGCCAGATCCCGGTGGGCGCACGTTGCAGCAGCAGGATCATTAAAAGGCCAGTGACAACGACTTCGTAGTTGCCGCTCTGCCCGAGAAGCGTGGGCAGCACACTCTGCAGCCAGTCGCTCAGCAGTGTCATGAGTGCCGCGCCTACAAGGGCGCCCCACACATAGCCGGCTCCGCCGACCACCGCCATGAACAGGTAGCCAATGCCGGCACCCAGGTCGAACGGGGTCGGATTCACGGCGCGCTGCAAATGCGCGTAGAGCCAGCCCGACAAGCCTGCCAGCACGGCAGCGAGCACAAATGCGAGCATCTTGGTGCGCGCGGTATTGACGCCGCACGATTCGGCCATGACGACGCCGCCCTTGAGGGCGCGGATGGCGCGGCCCGAGCGCGAATCGAGCAGGTTCAGGGTGGCCACGACGGCCAGTGCGACCATGAGCCAGATCAGCAGGTAAATGTGTCGCCCGCTTCGCAGTTCGAAGCCGAACACGCTGATGGGAGGTATGCCGGTGATGCCATCAAATTGACCCAGTAGGCTCAGGTTGCCGAACAGGTAGAACAGGCTCAGGCCCCAAGCCAGCGTGCACAGCGGCAAATAGTGGCCCGACAGGCGTACGGTGATCACGCCCAGCGCCATCGCGGCCAGCACCGTGACGGCGATGCCGGCCAGCAGGCCGATCCAGGGCGAGGCGCCGTAACTGGTCGTGAGCACGGCGCTCGCGTAAGCCCCCAGCCCGACGAACGCGGCCTGGCCGAACGACATCATGCCCGCAATGCCAGTCAGCAACACCAGCCCCAGCGCGACCAGGCTGTACATGCCGATGTAGTTGGCCAGGGTGATCCAGAACACAGGTACCGGCAGGACCGCCAGGGCAACCATGAGTGCGAGCCACAATACGATGCCCGCCTGACCGAAGCGCCGGCGTGACAACGTCGGGCCCGCCATTATTCTTCCTCCTCATCGACCAGCGCGTGGCCGCTGAACGAGCGCCAGGCCACGATCGGGACGATCAGCGCAAACACCAGCACGTCCTTGTAGGCGCTGGCCCAGAACGATGCGTAGGCCTCCATCAGGCCGACGAACAGTGCGCCGGCTGCCGCGATCGGGTAGCTGACCATGCCACCGATGATGGCGCCAACAAAGCCTTTCAGGCCGATCACGAAACCCGAGTCGTAGTACAGCGTCGTGACGGGACTGATCAGGATGCCCGAGAACGCGCCGATGAGGCCTGCCAGCAGGAATGCGAGCTGGCCGGAATGCCCGACCTCGATTCCGACGAGCCGTGCGCCGAGTCGGTTCACCGCGGTGGCGCGCAACGTCTTGCCCGCCACGGTTGCGTTGAAAAACAGCGACAGCGCTGCCATGATGAGCAGCGAGGCGACGATCACCGCCAGCCCCTGCCCCGACACAGACAGGGGGCCCAGATTGAAGTGCAGGTCCGAGAACGAATTGGAGCGCGCGCCTTCTGCACCGAACATCGCGAGCCCGAGTCCGAGCATCACGAAATGTACGGCCACCGCGACGATCAGCAACACCAGTACGCTGGCGTGGGCCAGCGGCTCGAAGGCCAGCCGGTACCACATCGGTGCGAGCGGCGCCACGATGGCCAGGGTCAGCGCCGCCTGAGCGGGCAGGGCCAGTGCCTGCAGCGGCAGCAGCCTGGCCAGCAGATAGACGACAACCGGTAACAGCAGGTTCAGCAGCGCAGAATTTCGCAGGACGTGATTGTCAGCGGGCAGCGCGCCGGGGCGCAGACGGTCCCAGACGTCCTTGATGAAGACCGCCAATCCCATGGCCAGCAATAGCCAGACCGTGGCCGGGAAGGTGCCGGCCTGCAGCATGACCATGGTGAGTGCGCCGTAGGTCACCATCTCGCCCTGAGGGATGAAGATGACCCGGGTCACGGCAAACACCAGCACCAGCCCGACGGCCAGCAACGCATAGACAGCGCCGGTCGTGATGCCGTCCTGCGCCAGAATCAGGGCAATTGAAGGGTCCATACGGGTTTACACGAAAAAAAAGGCGTTGCCATCATGCGCAACGCCTGGCAGAACGGGGTGGAACGAGTCTACTTGACGAGCTTCCACTGACCGTTCACGATTTCCACCATGACGCGTGAGCGCTGATCGAATCCCATGTGATCCGTCTTGCTCATGTTCATGATGCCGTGCGTGGTGACCAGATTCGTGGTGTTTTCCAGCGCATCACGCAGCGCGCTACGGAAGGCCTCGGTGCCGGGCTTGGCCGTCTTGAGAGCTACCGGGATGGCATTCTTGAGCAGCAGATAGACGTTCCATGCGTGTGCCGAGAACGAGTTCGGGGGGGTGTTCGGATAGGCGGCATCGTACCGCTTGATGAAGTCCAGCGACACCTTCTTGATCGGGTTGCTGTCGGGCAGCTGTGTCGCCACCACGAATGGGCCGGCCGGCAGGAACGCGCCGTTGACGGCCTTGCCGCCCACCCGCAGGAAATCCTGGTTGATGATGCCGTCAGTGAAGTAAATCTTGCCCTTATAGCCGCGATCCCGCAGGGTGGTGGCAGGCAGTGCGCCCGGCGTGCCTGAGGCCGCGATCAGGACCGCATCGGGGTGAGCTTCTATGATCTTGAGTACCTGACCGATCACACTCGTGTCGTTGCGCTTGTACCGCTCCTCTGCCACGACCTTGAGGTGATGCAAACTGGACAGCGTGTTGAATTCCTTCATGACGCCTTCACCATAGGCGTCGTTAAAGCCGATCAGCCCCACCGTCTTTACGCCATGATCGGCCATGTGCGCCGTCACGGCAGTGAGCATGATGGCGTCGGTCTGCGGTGTCTTGAACACCCAGAACCGTTTGGCATCCACCGGGTCGACGATGGCGATGGACGACGCGATGGAGATCATGGGGGTCTTCGAATCGGCCGCGACGTCGATCATCGCCAAGCTCGCGGGCGTCGTGGAGGAGCCTGCAATCAGGTCCACCTTGTCTTCCGAAACGAACTTGCGCGTGTTCTTGACGGCCGCCACCGGGTCCGAGGCGTCATCGAGCACGATGTAGTCCACCTTTTGCCCGGCTATTTCCTTCGGCATGATGGCAAATGCCATTTTTTCGGGAATCCCCAGCGAGGCCGCAGGCCCGGTGGTGGAGATGGTGACGCCAATCTTGATCTGGGCGTTCGCCGCGAGGGGCAAGACCGACAGTGCGACGGCAGATGCAAGCACAAGTTGTTTGAACATGGATTTTCCAATCTCTAAATTTGCTGGAGTCAACTATAAGAGCGTTCCAGCCTCTTGGGCGTCATGACTTACCCGAATTAGCCAACCGGCTGGTCGGGTAATTGTCATCGGGGTGCCATCCTGTCCGGTTATGCGCCCGGATCTTTCGGCTGTGGGATTTACAATAAAAAAAGAACGATCGTTCTATTGTTGATGGCGCCGCCATCCCCTGTGCCTGGGATGTGGTCCGGAATGGCGGCCCATGGTGCATCGCCGCATAGAATCGACGGGTATATATGTCAACGCTTATCAACAATCCAATGGAGCCGTAATCATGAAGGTCCTGGTAGCAGTCAAACGCGTCGTCGACTACAACGTCAAGGTGCGCGTCAAGTCAGACAACAGCGGAGTCGATATCGCCAACGTCAAGATGAGCATGAACCCCTTTGACGAGATCGCCGTCGAAGAGGCCGTGCGCCTCAAAGAGAAGGGCGGCGCCACTGAAGTCATCGCGGTCTCCTGCGGCGATGCCAAATGCACGGAGACCCTGCGCACCGCCATGGCCATCGGCGCCGATCGCGCCATCCTGGTCGAAACCAGTGAAGAGCTGCAACCGCTGGCCGTGGCCAAGCTGCTCAAGGCCCTCATTGACAAGGAACAGCCGGGCCTGGTGATCCTGGGCAAACAGGCCATCGACGACGACTGCAACCAGACCGGGCAGATGCTCGCCGCGCTGGCCGACCTGCCCCAGGCCACCTTCGCCTCCAAGGTCGAGCTGGCGGGCGGCAAGGCCCATGTGACGCGCGAAGTCGACGGCGGCCTGGAAACCCTGGCCATCAGTCTGCCCGCCGTCGTCACCACCGACCTGCGCCTGAACGAGCCGCGCTACGTCACCCTGCCCAACATCATGAAGGCCAAGAAGAAGCAGCTCGACACCTACAAGCCCGAGGACCTGGGGGTGGATGTGAGCCCGCGCATCAAGACCCTGAAGGTCAACGAGCCGCCCAAGCGCAGCGCCGGCATCAAGGTGCCCGACGTGGCCACGCTGGTGGACAAACTCAAGAACGAAGCGAAGGTGATTTAAATGACTGCACTTGTTATTGCCGAACACGACAACGCGACCCTCAAGGGCGCCACGCTGAACACCGTCACCGCCGCACTGGCCTGTGGCGGTGAAGTCCATGTGCTGGTGGCCGGCTTTAATGCCGGCGCTGCCGCCAAGGCCGCCAGCCAGGTTGCTGGCGTTGCCAAGGTGCTGCATTCGGAGGGCGAGTACTTCGCCCATGGCCTGGCCGAGAACATCGCCGCCCAGGTGCTGGCCATCGCGAGCAACTACAGCCACATCCTGTTCCCGGCCACCGCCAGCGGCAAGAACATCGCCCCGCGCGTGGCCGCCAAGCTCGACGTGGCCCAGATCAGCGACATCAGCAAGGTCGACGCCCCCGACACCTTCGAGCGTCCGATCTATGCCGGCAACGCCATTGCCACCGTGCAAAGCACGGATGCGACCAGGGTCATCACTGTGCGCACCACGGGCTTCGATCCGGCAGCGGCCACGGGCGGCAGCGCCGCAGTCGAGACCATCACCGCCGTGGCCGACAGCGGCAAATCCAGCTTCATGGGCAGCGAGATCGCCAAGAACGATCGCCCGGAGCTGACCGCGGCCAAGATCATCGTCTCGGGTGGGCGGGCACTGGGCAGCGCCGAGAAGTTCACCGAGGTGATCACGCCGCTGGCGGACAAGCTGGGGGCGGCGATGGGCGCGAGCCGTGCGGCGGTGGATGCGGGCTATGCGCCGAATGACTGGCAGGTCGGGCAGACCGGCAAGATCGTGGCGCCGCAGCTGTACATCGCCTGCGGCATCTCGGGGGCGATCCAGCACCTGGCGGGCATGAAGGACTCCAAGGTGATCGTGGCGATCAACAAGGACGAAGAAGCACCGATCTTCTCGGTGGCCGACTATGGGCTGGTGGCTGATCTGTTCGTGGCGGTGCCGGAACTGGTGAAGGCGCTTTGAGAGTCTCCCTGAAAGACTTCAAACCGGCGTTTTAGGTGACACGATATCCGGAGACACGACATGAGCTACACCGCACCCGTCAAAGACATGCTGTTCGACATCCAGCATCTGGCCAGGATCGATCAGGTCGCACAAATGCCCGGTTTTGAGGAGGCAGGATTCGAAACGGCCCGGGCCGTACTGGAAGAATGTGCCAGGTTCAATGAAGGTGTGCTGGCGCCACTCAACTGGGAGGGCGACAAGAATCCGTCCTCCTGGAAAGACGGTGTGGTGACCACCACGCCCGGCTTCAAGCAGGCGTTCAAGCAGTACACCGAGGGCGGCTGGCAAGGCCTGCAACACCCCGTGGACTTCGGTGGGCAGGGTCTGCCCAAGACGATTGGCGCACCCTGCGGCGAAATTCTCAACAGTGCCAACATGAGTTTTGCACTGTGCCCGCTGCTGACCGATGGCGCGATCGAGGCGCTCCTCACGGCCGGATCCGATGAACTCAAGGCCACCTATCTGGAGAAACTGGTCAGCGGCCAGTGGACCGGCACGATGAACCTGACCGAGCCGCAGGCCGGCTCCGATCTGGCTGCGGTGCGTTCGCGCGCCGAGCCTCAGCCCGACGGCACCTACAAAGTATTCGGCACCAAGATCTTCATCACCTACGGTGAGCACGACATGGCCGACAACATCGTGCACTTGGTGTTGGCTCGCGCGGCGGGCGCACCTGAAGGCGTGAAGGGCATCAGCCTGTTCGTCGTGCCGAAATTCCTGGTGAACCAGGACGGCTCTCTGGGGGCTCGCAACGACGTGCACTGCGTCAGCATCGAGCACAAGCTGGGGATCAAGGCCAGTCCGACCGCGGTGTTGCAATACGGCGACCATGGTGGCGCGGTGGGGTTCCTGGTCGGCCAGGAGAACCGGGGCCTCGAGTACATGTTCATCATGATGAACGCGGCGCGCTACGCGGTGGGCATGCAAGGCATTGCGATTGCCGAGCGCGCCTATCAGAAGGCGGCGGCGTTTGCCAAGGAGCGCGTGCAGTCGCGCCCAGTCGACGGATCGATCAATGCCAGTGCGCCCATCATCCACCACCCCGACGTGCGGCGCATGCTCATGACCATGCGGGCCAGCACCGAGGGCTGCCGTGCCATGGCGTTGGCGGCGGCGGCGGCGTACGACGCGTCGCATCATCATCCGGATGCCGAAGTCCGCAAACAAAACCAGGCGTATTACGAGTTCATGGTGCCGCTCATCAAGGGCTACAGCACCGAGATGAGTCTGGAGGTCACTTCGCTGGGCGTGCAGGTGCACGGTGGCATGGGGTTCATCGAGGAAACCGGCGCGGCGCAATACTATCGTGATGCGAAAATACTGACCATCTACGAGGGCACGACCGCGATCCAGGCGAACGATCTCGTCGGGCGCAAGACCGCACGCGATGGTGGCCAGACCGCCCGGGCGATCGCAGCGCAGATCAACAAGACCGAGGTTGAACTCAGACAACGCCCCAGCGCCACCGGGCGGGCCGTGGCCACCCGGCTGCAAGCCGCTCGTGAGGCGTTCCTCGAGGTGGTGGGTTTCGTGGCAAGCAACAGCAAGGCCTCGCCCAATGCGGTGTTCGCCGGCAGCGTGCCTTATCTCATGCTGGCCGGGAACCTGATGGCGGGCTGGCAATTAGCGCGCTCCTTGATCGTGGCTGAGGATGAACTGGCCAGCGGCATAGATGCCGCATTCATGCAGGCCAAGATTGCCACCGCACGCTTTTACGCGGACCACCTTCTGACCCGGGCACCGGGGCAGCGCGACAGCATCGTGGAAGGTTCCGACAGCGTCATGGCGCTGCCCGCCGAAGCGTTTTAAGAAACTATAACAAATATAGCGGCTGTCGCCCGATTGACATGGGCTGCAGCCGTTTTTCTTTATAAATCCGGATATCACCAGAACGGAACATCCATGTCCAAATTACCCGCGCCCCTGAATCATCTGCCGTTTCCAGTGATCGGCTCGCCGCTATTTATCATCAGCAACCCCAAGCTGGTGATTGCCCAGTGCATCAATGGTGTGGTGGGGGCCATGCCGGCACTCAACGCGCGCCCGGCCGCGCAACTGGACGAATGGCTGGCCGAGATCACCGAGACGCTGGCGGCCTGGGACAAGGCACACCCTGACAAGCCGGCCGCGCCGTTCGCCATCAACCAGATCGTGCACAAGAGCAACGACCGGCTTGAGCACGACATGGAAATGGTCGTGAAGTACAAGGTGCCGATCATCATCACCTCGCTGGGCGCGCGCACCGACGTGAACGACGCCATCCACAGCTATGGCGGCGTGGTGCTGCACGACATCATCAACAACAAGTTTGCGAAGAAGGCGATCGAGAAGGGCGCCGACGGCCTGATTGCCGTGGCCGCGGGCGCGGGCGGCCATGCCGGGGTGAAGAGCCCGTTTGCGCTGATTCAGGAAATCCGCGCGTGGTTCGACGGCCCGATCGCGCTCAGCGGCTCGATCTCGACCGGCTCCGCGGTGCTGGCCGCCCAGGCCATGGGCGCGGACTTTGCCTACATCGGCACGGCCTTTATTGCGACCGAAGAGGCGCGCGCGGTCGAGGCCTACAAACAGGCCATCGTGCAGGGCAGCTCCGACGATATCGTCTACAGCAACCTGTTCACCGGCGTGCATGGCAACTACCTGGCGCCGAGCATCCGCGCGGCCGGCCTGGACCCCGACAAGCTGCCCGAGAGCGACCCGAGCAAGATGAACTTCGGCGGCGATGCGAAGAAGGCCTGGAAAGACATCTGGGGCAGCGGCCAGGGCATTGGCGCGGTCAGCAAGGTGCAAAGCGCGGCCGACTTCATCGCCCAGCTCAAGCGCGAGTATGCGCAGGCGCGGGCTCGTCTGGCGCTCTGAGTGGGGCCGGAGCGGAGCGTCAGTGAGGAGAACTTGCACGAGTATCCTTGGCCAAGTAGAGCCCAGATTATTTTGTAAAGGACACCCCAATGTACGGATTTTCTACCGCTATCGACCTGCCCTTCGCGGCGGCCATTGATAAAGTTACCGAGGCCCTGAAGAGGGAGGGGTTCGGTGTGCTCTCCGACATCGATGTGCAGGCCACCATGAAAGCCAAGCTCAATATCGAGGGGCGACCCTATCGCATATTGGGCGCCTGCAATCCTCCGCTGGCCCATCGGGCTATCGAACTGGACCCGGATATCGGGCTGCTCCTGCCCTGCAATGTCGTCGTTCGCGAAAGCGCCGACGGCAAAGTCATTGTTTCCTTCATGGATCCCGGGGCGGTATTGAGTCTGGTGGACCGGCCCGGTATCGATGCATTGGCGGGCGAAGTCAAGGGGCGGCTCGAGCGGGTCCGCGACAGCCTGGCAGCCTGAATCGGTGTCGTGTGTGGGTGGCCGGCCAATGGTCCGGACTCGTCGCCGTGGTGCTTTCAGCCCGCGATTTCGACGAACAGGCCCTTTTCCTCGCGCTCGAAGTGGTGTTCGAGCAGGTGCTGCAAACGCAGTGAGGCGTCGAGCAGGGCCAAGCGGCGCTCCGGTTCGACGATATGCGCAGGCAGTCTTGCGAGGTGGGCGCGCCACTCCTCGGTCATTGCTGCCAGCTTGGCGTGCTCGGCCAGATAGACCTTGGCCGACCAGCGCGCCGACGCGTTGAGCCCGGGGATGAGATCGGACTCCTCGGCAGCAATATGCTCGGCCTGGAGGGCGTGCAGCGCGTGCAGCGCGTCGCGGGCAGACGCGATGTCGCCTGCAAGCATGGCAAGGCGCACGTGCTGCATGATTTGCAGTATTGCGTTGTGTTGCTCGGACAGATCTGCGATGGTGTTTGCTGTCATGCCTCGATTGTCTCCGCAGAGTCGCCTTGTGTGTGCAACCCTCTGGTCTCTTTGAAAGGCTTGAGCGTTTGACCTGCATCAATGAAAGCCGGGGCCGCGTTTGCTACCGTCACTGCTGTTCGTTGCGCCGCGTGAGCGATAGCCGCTCGCGGTGCCACGCCCGACTCCTGCTGCTCTGGACTCCACCATGAATTCCGCACTCAACCTGAATGTCGCCGACGCGCCTGGCGCACCGGCGTTGCCGATGGAGCTAGTGTGTCCGGCCGGCAGCCTGCCCGCCCTCAAGGCCGCCGTCGACCATGGCGCCGACTGTGTCTACCTGGGTCTGCGCGACGCCACCAACGCGCGCAACTTCGCCGGCCTGAACTTTGACGAGGCCGCCATCGCCGGCGGCATTCGCTATGCGCACGAGCGCGGCACGCGCGTGTTCATGGCGCTCAACACCTACCCGCAGGCCTCCAACCCCCAGCCCTGGCGCACCGCGCTCGACAAGGCTGCGGACTTGGGGGTCGATGCCGTGATCCTGGCGGACCCGGGCCTGATGCAGTACGCCGCCGCTCGCTACCCCGCGTTGCGGCTGCATCTGTCGGTGCAGGGTTCGGCCACCAACTATGAGGCCATCAACTTCTACCGCCAGCACTTTGGTGTGGTGCGCGCCGTGTTGCCGCGCGTGCTGTCGCTGGCGCAGGTGGAGCAGGTGATCGGCAAGACTCCGGTCGAGATCGAGGTGTTCGGCTTCGGCAGCCTGTGCGTGATGGTCGAGGGGCGCTGCGCACTGTCGTCGTATGTAACGGGCGAGTCGCCCAACACACACGGCGTGTGTTCACCGCCGAAGGCGGTGCGCTGGCAGGAAACGCCCAGGGGGCTTGAATCGCGCCTGAACGGCGTGCTGATCGACCGCTATGCCGCCGGCGAAAACGCCGGCTACCCGACGTTGTGCAAGGGCCGCTTCGACGTGGGCGATGACGAAAACTACTACGCCATCGAGGAGCCGACCAGTCTGAACACACTGGAGTTGCTGCCGCAGTTGCTCAAGATGGGCGTGCGCGCCATCAAGATCGAAGGGCGCCAGCGCAGCCCGGCCTATGTGGCGCAGGTGACCCAGGTGTGGCGTGAGGCTATCGACGCC
>SCRR01000039.1 GCA_004322085.1 Burkholderiaceae bacterium | reverse complement strand
GTTGCCGTCGAGCTTCAGCCCAAAGGTGTGCTGGCCAATGGCGCGCGTGCCATCGCGCATGATGACGAGCTCGAACGTGGTCCAGCCGATCAACTGCGCCACATTGAGCAGCACCGGCAAGCGGGCGAACAGGCTGCCATAGGTGGCGTGCATCAACCCCGCGCTGGACAGGCCGCTGTCACAGCCGATCTTGGCAGTCCAGGCCAGCAGCCCGGAGCCTATCAGCGAGCCCAGCACGATGGCCAGCATGGCATTGCGCGTGCCAATGGCCGGCACCAGGTAAGCGCCGACCTGGATCACGAGCAGGCCCACGCCCATGCTGAACCAGAGCGAGGCGTGCTCCGGCCAGTGGAAAACCCGGTCTGCGGCCGGGACGGGGGTCAACGCAAGGTTGGAGCCCAGCGGAAGCGACGTGTCTGTCATTTGCTCGATCCGTACACGAAAAAGCCGGCCGGGAGCCTGACTTTCGTGCACGTCGCGTCACGTGCAAACCACGTGACGCAGCCGCCCTGACTGGCTTCCCTGCGCAAGGATGACCTCAATCAGGTTCAAAGGGACTTTCTCAGCCGTCCGCACTCTTGCGAGAACAGGGCGACACCCCCAGCGAATGCACTCGGGAACAGAGCGCAGTTCGCATTGTATGTGACGGCTATCGACCTACAGCCTGCGAATCGGCCGTTTGCGCCAGACCAGCCGGTAGTAGCTGGTCTGCATTGCGAGCATTGCCACGAAGGCCACGGGATAGGCCATCCAGATGCCGTCCAGTCCGATGCGGTGGCTCAAAAACCATGCAACGGGCACTTCGATCGCGAGAATGGCGAAGATGGAAATGCTCGTTGGCATCAGCACGCTGCCGCTGGCGCGCATCAGGCCCGAGAGCACGGACGACATGCCGAAAATGATCGAACTCCACAGCATGATGTGCAACAGCGTCTGCGCGACGTCGACCACCGGCGCACTCGTGATGAAAAGGCCGACGATGGTGCGCGAGAACAGATACGCCAGCACCACCAAACCACCCGTGATGAACAGGTTCATCAGAATCCCGGTGCGGGCAATCGCGCCCAGGCTGTTGACGCGCCCCGCACCGATGGCCTGGGCTCCCAGAATGGACGCCGTGATCGCGATGGAAATGGCCGGGAACTGCACGTAGGCCACCACTTGGTTGACGGCACCGTAGGCCGCGGTGGCATCCGATCCAAACCGGTTGACCAGGAACAGCAGCGCCACTTCGGCCAGCGAGATGGTAATCATCTGTACCGCCGTGGGCAGGCCGATGCGCAACACCTTGACCAGGATCGCGCGGTCTATGTTCATGTGGTGCAAAAAAACCGAATCCGGCGCCAGCGGGTGCTTGCGCCGCAACATGTACCAGCCGAGCCAGACCAGCGCCACGGCATAGGAAGCCACGCTGGCCCAGGCGCCGCTGGCAACGCCCATCCTCGGCAAGCCGCCCCAGCCGCGGATCAGCGCCGGCGTGAGCGCCAGTCCAATAGCCGTGGAGATCAGCAGTGTGAGCAGCGGCGTCACGGTATCGCCGACGCCGCGCATCATCGAGGTGCCCAGCAGGAAAACGAAGATACCGGGCGCGGCGATCAGCATGATGCGCGCGTAACTCGTGGCACTGGGCAGGATGTCGGCCGGAGTGCCCAGCAGGGTCAGCATCGGGCCCGTGAGCCAGCCACCGAAGACCGAGACCAGCAGCCCCACGCCGATGCCGACACTCAGCGAGGTGCCCGCAATCGCCTTGACCCGTTCATATTCCCGGGCGCCCCAGGCCTGACCGATCAGCACCGAGGCACCGGCGCCCAAGCCGATCATGAACGAGATGAAGAAAAACAGCACGGGGAAAAAAGCTGACACCGAGGCCATGGCCCACACACCCAGCATCTGGCCCAGGTAGATGTTGTTGATGGTGCCCGACAGGGCCTGCAGGATATTGGCCAGCATCATGGGGCCGAGGAACGCGAGGAATGCCTTCCACAGCCTCGGGCGTACCACCGGAATTACTGCCGCAGTGCTCATCGGGGGTTCCCGTCGGCGTGGGGCTTGGGCTCAAAGGCGGCGGCCGCCAGTTTTTGCGCATGCTGGCGCACGTCGGCCGGCCACACCTGCAAGCGCTCGGTAAAACGCGTGGCGTCGCCGGCAAACAGGGCGCGCGTGGCTTCTTCGAAGCCACTTTGATGCCCGCCAATCGCGACCATGAAACGATAGGCCGCTTCCTGCGCCTGGCGCACCCGATCCTTGCCGGCATGGGCACGCCGCGCTTCATCCACCAGTTTGCGCAGGGCCACGGACGCACCGCCGGGCTGGCATGCCAGCCAGTCCCAGTGGCGGGGCAGCAGGGTGACCTCGCGTGCCACCACGCCCAGCCGGGGCCGCCCCGGCCCCCGGTGCTCCTGGGCGCTGGCGCCGCGGGGCGGATTCTGGGCGCCGTCAGGCCCGGGCGTTTTCTCGAGACGCTGCGCCACGTCATTCGGGGTGCCGCGCAAATCGAGCTCGATGAGGGCGCTCGTGGTGTCATCAAAGACCAGGATCGGCTCCATATCCCCTTGATCGACGACTGTTTTGACGGCCAGGGCCACCGCTTTCAATTGCCCTGACGCGATGCAGCGCCCGCCTGCAAAGGCCGTGCAGTACGCCGATGTTGATGTATTCATTTCTTTCTTCTCCGAAAATCGAAACGAATAATACCCGGGTTAAATAAGGTTTTCAATATCACCCGGATGAAATAAGCCAAATTCACCAGAAAAAAGAAGGGCCCGCACCAAGGCGGGCCTGCTGCATGAGCGCTGCGCAGGGCTCAATCGAACGCCGGGGTCTCCACGCCCAGTACCTTGTGCAGTTTGGGGCTCGTCGTGGTGTATTGGAGGTGGATCTTCTTGTCCGGGAAGATGAACGGCGCAGCCCCGAAGGCGGCCAGGGCGCACTCGTGAAACCCGCTCAGGATGAGCTTCTTCTTGCCGGGGTAGATGTTGATGTCGCCCACCGCGAAAATCCCGGGCACGTTGGTGGAAAACTTCTCGGTATCCACCTTGAGTTGCTTGCGCTCGATGTCCAGACCCCATTCGGCGATCGGTCCCAGCTTGGGAGACAGGCCGAAGAACACCATCAGCACGTCCAGCGGCACCACGCGGGTGACGCCATCGGCACCGGTGACCTTCGCGCCGGTGAGCCTGCCGCTCTTCTCCTCGTAGCCCGTGACCTGGCCAACAATGAACTGCATCTCGAACGCTTCGCACAACTCCTTCATCCTGGCAACGCTGGCCGGCGCCGCCTTGAACCCATCACGGCGGTGGATCAAGATCACGCTCTCAGCCTTGTGCGGCCCGTCCTTGACGAAGTTCAGCGCCCAGTCCAGGGCCGAGTCCCCGCCGCCGACGATCACCAGGTTCTTTCCGGCAAAATCGGCCGGGTTCTTCACGCGGTAGTGCAGTTGCGACTCGTGAAACCGGTCCAGTCCCTCGACCTTGAGCAGGCGCGGCTGGAACGCGCCGACGCCGGCCGCAATGAAGATGGTCTTGGTCAGGAAGCGCGTGCCCTTTGATGTCTCCACATAAAAACGGCCATCCTCCTGCTTGTCCACCACCGACACTTCCTGCCCGAAGTGAAAGGTCGCGCCGAATGGCTCGATCTGCTTGAGCAGCGAATCGGTGAGCTCCTGGCCGGTGCACACCGGCACCGCAGGAATGTCGTAAATTGGCTTGTCGGGATAGAGTTCGACGCACTGGCCGCCCGGGTGCGCCAGCGAGTCGATCACGTGGGCCTTGATCTCGAGCAGGCCGAGCTCGAACACCTGGAACAAGCCGACCGGGCCTGCGCCGACAATCACGGCATCGGTTTCAATCGGGCCATCGTGGGCCTGGGCGGTGTTGATCACTTCTTGGTTCAGTTGAGGTTCCATACTTCTTTCGCCGGGTGTGCGGCGAGCCAGGCGCATCAGCGCACCAGCTCGACCATTTTGTCCGATTTGTCCTTCCAGTCCTGCGCGTCAGCGAGCGCCGGTTTGCGCTGGGTGATGCTCGTCCAGCCGGGCGCATGGCTCAGTTCAGTGTTGAGTTCGATGAACGACAGCTGGTCGGCGGGCAGATCTTCCTCGGCGTAGATTGCATTCACCGGACATTCGGGAATACAGACCGCGCAGTCGATGCATTCATCGGGGTCGATCACGAGCATGTTCGGGCCTTCGCGGAAGCAGTCCACAGGGCAGACATCCACGCAGTCGGTGTATTTGCAACGGATACAGGAATCGGTGACAACGTGGGTCATGTCGTTTGGGTCGGATCAGTCAAAAGGAAGGGTTAACCCCTGATTTTATTGGGTTTCGAGTGTTCGGCCTCTCAAGATTGACTCCCGGCCGCATCGAGCCAGGGTCAAACGCAGCGCCGATCCGGATTTACCGCACGAGCAGCGCACCCGAAGTTTTGTGGGTCGCCGTGTCGACCAGCACCATCGAGCCCAGGGTCCGGGACTGCGCGTAGGGCCGCGTCGCAATCGCCTGCTGCAACACGA
>SCRR01000038.1 GCA_004322085.1 Burkholderiaceae bacterium | reverse complement strand
CTGATGGAGTAGTTCACGCCCTTGATCTTGTAAGGTGTTGCCAGACAAGCGGTATTGGTGCTGGACATGGTCCGCGGGACCATGTAAGGACCCACCTTGCGAATTCCCTTGCTGCGCAGGATATCGGCCGCCTCGACCAGGTTGGACGTGGAGGGGCCGCCCGATCCCATCACCAGGCCGGTGCGGAAATTCGAGACCTCGGACTCGCCCAGGCCGGAATCATCAATGGCCTGCTGCATGGCGATGTAGTTGAACGCCGCACCGTCGCCCATGAAACGCTTGATCTTGCGGTCAATAAATTGATCGAGATCGATATTGATCGGGCCATGTACATGGCTGCGAAAGCCCATGTCCCGGTACACGTCGGAAAACACGATGCCCGAGCGCCCCTGCTTCAACGAGTCGACAACCTCCTGTCGGTTGTTCCCTATGCTTGAAACAATGCCCAATCCGGTTACGACGACTCGTTTCATCAATTGCGTCCTCAAAAGCTCTCAGTGGAAGTGAACAGGCCAACGCGCAGGTCCTGGGCCTCGTAAATGATTTTGCCGTCCACCTCCATGGTGGCGTCGGCGATGCCCAGCACCAGCTTGCGCATGACCACTCGCTTGATGTTGATCCGGTAGGTGACTTTTTTCGCGGTGGGCAGTACTTGACCGGTGAATTTGACTTCCCCAACCCCCAGTGCGCGCCCTTTGCCCGGGCCGCCCATCCAGCACAGGTAAAACCCCAGCAGTTGCCACATGGCATCCAGGCCCAGGCAACCTGGCATGACGGGGTCACCCTGGAAATGGCAGGCGAAAAACCACAGATCGGGGTGAATGTCAAGTTCCGCAACAATCTCGCCCTTTCCGTGGGCACCGCCCTGGTCGGAAATGCGGGTGATCCGATCCATCATCAACATGTTGGGCAAGGGCAACTGCGCATTCTTTGGTCCATACAGCTCGCCCCGGCCCGACTTCAACAATTCGTCGCGCGTGAAACTGTGTTGCCGCACCATATCGCCTGTCGCCTTGGTCATTTAAAGTCACCGCCTCGCAAAATTTCGGGGGAGTCGTCCCGCGTCGGTCAGGGAGCAGGGCTGCCGCTCTCACGCACGCCGGGCCCGCGTGGCCTGCAGCAGGCTGGCGCCGATTATCCCTTATTGACCGGGCCGCGAAGCGGGCCACGGGTGCGCCGCGGCCGTCAATCCGCAGGCGGGCGCACCGATAGCCCCAGGCCTGCAAGGTAGGCGTCGAGCGCATGACGTCCCGTTTTCAGCAGATCGAACGCCGCCGGCTCCAGCAGCCAGTTGCCGATCAGTCCGTCGATCATGGCGTGCAGGCCGCGCGCCGCCGCCGCCGCGGGAACGGGCAGACGCCCGCCGCGCATTTTGGCCGCCTGGCGCAGCCCCTTGCCGAGTTGGCTCACGCACTCATCGCGCACCGCGAGGTGCCGCAGCCGCACTGCGCGCATCTCGTTCACATACTCGACCTTGTGCGTGGCCACCTCGAACACCCTGCGCGTCTGCGCGTCGCTGGCCGCGCGGCGCAAGGCGTCGACCATGGCACCGCGGATGTCCTGCAGCGGGTCCGGGCTCCTGCCCTGCCCCATGCGCTGGAACGACTCTTCCAGCGGCAGCGTGACGCGCTCGATCATGGCGTTGAACAGATCCGCCTTGTCCTTGAAATGCCAGTAAATGGCGCCGCGCGTGGCGCCTGCCTGCAATGCGATGTCGTTCAGCGAGGTACGCGACACGCCCCGGGCCTGGAACAGCAACTCCGCAGCATCGAGCAGGCGGTGACGGGTGGCAAGCGCGTCTTCCTTGGTGCGGCGAGCCAAAATCGGACTCCTTCGGTTAAACTCTTGCCCCTTGAACATACATTCAGGGATGTATGTAAGCTTGAATTGTATCGGTATCGCCGCACCGGCTGGCCTGCTTTTTGCCGTTGCTGCCGCCAAAACAACCCGATTCCGGTCCCTGATCGGGCTCCCATGACATCAAAGGATTTGCATGCCTGTCCTGTGCCTCGCCCGACGTGATTTGCTGCTGCCCTACACGAGCCGCCTGTTGTTTTCAGGTAGCCTGCTGCTTGCTGTTCTCTTGACCGGGTGCGGCAAGAGCAATACCCCGACTGGCGCGCCCGGCGCACCGTCGCCGGTCGAAGTTGGCGTGGTCACGGTGACCCAGGGCAACGTGGGGCTGATTACCGAGTTGCCGGGTCGACTCGAAGCCTCACGCGTTGCGCAAGTCCGCGCCCGAGCCGCGGGCATCCTGCAAAAGCGTGTGTTTACCGAGGGCAGCGACGTCAAGGCCGGTCAGCTGTTGTTTCGCATCGACGCTGCGCCCTATGCCGCAGCCTACCAAAGTGCACAGGCAGCCTTGGCCAAGGCGCAGGCCAACCTGGGACAGGCCGCGGCGCTGGCCGAGCGCTACAAGCCGCTGGTGGAGGCCAATGCGGTCAGCCAGCAGGACTACGCCAATGCCGTGGCAGGACAAAAGCAGGCCGAGGCCGACGTGGCAGGTGGCAAAGCGGCCGTGCAGACTGCCAAAATCAACCTCGACTACGCCAGTGTGACCGCGCCCATCTCGGGGCGCATTGGCCGCGCGCTGGTCACCGAGGGCGCGCTGGTAGGGCAAGGCGAGGCCACGCAGCTGGCGGTGATACAGCAAATCGACCCGCTGTATGTGAACTTCACGCAGCCCGCCGGCGAAGTGATGAAGTTGCGCAAGGCCCTGGACGACGGTCAGCTCAAACGCGCCAGCGGCAGTGCAGCGGCCAGCGTGCGCCTGGTGCTGGAAGATGGCACCGAGTACGCCCGGCCGGGCCGGCTTTTATTCTCGGACCTGACGGTCGACGCCACGACGGGCCAGATCATGCTGCGCGCCGAGGTACCCAATCCGGGCGGCCTGTTGCTGCCCGGACTCTATGTGCGCGTGCGGCTGGAACAGGCCCAGGCCGGCGATGCCGTGCTGCTGCCACAACAGGCCGTGGCGCGTTCGAACCTGGGCGACAGCGTGCTGGTGGTCTCGGGCGATGGCAAGGTGACGCAGCGCCAGGTCAAGGTCGGCAATGCGCAGGGCGCGCAGTGGGTGATTCTGGGTGGTCTCAAGACCGGCGAACAGGTGATGGTGGACGGCTTCCAGAAACTGCGTCCCAACGCCACGGTGAAGGCTATTGCGTGGCACGCGCAAGCCACATCCCCTGCCAGCGCACCGGCCGCTTCTGCGTCCGCCAGGTAAGGGGCGCCACTCATGCCCCAGTTTTTTATCGATCGGCCTATCTTTGCGTGGGTCATCGCATTGTTTGTCCTGGTGATCGGCGGTGTCGCGATCACGCAGTTGCCCGTCGCACAGTACCCGCCCGTGGCGCCGCCGACCATCGTGATCAGCACGGCGTATCCCGGCGCGTCGGCGCAGACTCTCGAAGATGCGGTGATCAGCGTGATCGAACGCGAAATGAACGGCTCGCCCGGCCTGCTCTACATGGAATCGGTCAGCCAGGCCGATGGCACGGGCTCCATCACGCTGAGCTTCGAGGCCGGTACCAACCCTGACCTGGCGCAGGTGGACGTGCAAAACCGCCTCAGCCGTGCCACGCCGCGCCTGCCGCTGGCAGTGACGCAACAGGGCGTGCGCGTCGACAAATCGCGCTCGAACTTCCTGCTGTTCACGATCCTGTCGAGCGACGACCCCCGGATCGACCCGATTGCACTCGGTGACTACGCCTCGCGCAATGTACTGCCGGAAATCCAGCGCCTGCCCGGCGTTGGCCAGGCGCAGCTTTTTGGTACCGAGCGCGCCATGCGCATCTGGATCGACCCGGCCAAGCTGGTTGGCTTCGATCTCTCGACCAACAACGTCGCGCAGGCGATCCAGGCGCAGAACGCGCAGGTGTCGTCAGGCACCATTGGTGATTTGCCAAACGTGCCGGGCCAGTCGATCTTTGCCACGGTGGTCGTCAAGGGTCAGCTCGAATCGGCGGCGCAGTTCGGCAACATCGTGCTGCGCGCCAACGCCGATGGTTCCACGGTACGCCTGAAGGACGTGGCTCGTATCGAGCTCGGCGCCCAGACCTATGCGACCTCGGCGCGCCTGAACGGCAAGCCCTCCACCGGCATCGGCGTCCAACTCTCACCGACCGGCAACGCGCTGGCAACGGCCAAGGCCGTGCGCGTGCGCATGGAAGAGTTGTCGCGCTACTTTCCCCCGGGCGTGAAGTACTCGATTCCCTATGATAGCTCGCGCTTCGTGAAGATCTCGATCACCCAGGTGGCCACGACGCTGGTCGAGGCTGTGGTGCTGGTGTTTCTCGTGCTGTTCCTGTTCCTGCAGAACATCCGCTACACGGTCATTCCCACCATCGTTGTGCCGGTGGCGCTGCTCGGCACCTTCGGCGCGCTGCTGGCCTTGGGTTTTTCGATCAACGTGCTCACCATGTTCGGCATGGTGCTGGTGATTGGCATTGTGGTGGACGACGCCATCGTCGTGGTCGAGAACGTCGAGCGGATCATGAGCGAGGAAGGCCTGGCGCCGCGCGAGGCAACCAAAAAGGCGATGGGCCAGATCTACGGCGCCATCATTGGCGTGACCGTGGTGTTGATCTCCGTGTTCGTGCCGCTCGCCTTCTTCGGCGGCGCGGTGGGTAATATCTACCGGCAGTTCGCGGCTGTGATGGTCTCTGCCATTGCACTGTCGGCGTTCATGGCGCTGTCGCTGACGCCGGCGCTGTGCGCCACCCTGCTCAAGCCGGTACAGGCCGGACACCATCTGGAAAAGAGCGGCTTTTTCGGCTGGTTCAACCGCGGCTTCAAGTCCACCGCCAAGGGGTACGAAGGCTGGGTTGCGCGCATTCTGCGCCGTACCGGGCGCTTCATGCTGGTGTACGTGGCGATCGCCGCAGTGGTGGGGCTGTTGTTCGCGCGCCTGCCAACCTCGTTTTTACCGAACGAAGACCAGGGCTACGTCATTGCCAACGTGCAGCTGCCCCCAGGCGCGACGCAGCAGCGAACACTGGAAGTGATGAAGCGGGCCGAAGGCTTTTTCCTGCACCAGCCCGAAGTTGAAAGCATGGTCAGTGTGCTGGGCTTCAGCTTCTCGGGCACCGGCCAGAACGCCGGCCTGGCTTTCGTCCCCTTGAAGGACTGGAGCCAGCGCACTGGAGCGCAACATTCGGCGCAGTCTCTTGCGGCGCGCGCCACCGGCGCACTGATGAGTGTGCGCGATGCGTTCATCTTCGCGCTCAGCCCGCCACCCATCCCCGAACTCGGCAACGCGACCGGTTTCACGTTCCGCCTGCAGGACCGCGGCGGAAACGGCCATGCGGCGCTAGTTGCCGCGCGCAACCAGTTGCTTGGCATGGCGGGCCAGAGCAAGATTCTGGCGGGAGTGCGGCCCGACGGCCTGGAAGATGCGCCGCAGCTGCAGCTCGACGTGGATCGCGACAAGGCCAGCACGCTCGGCGTTGGTTTCGATGCTGTCAATGCAGCGCTCTCGACCGCGCTCGGTTCGGCCTATGTCAACGACTTTCCCAACGCCGGGCGGCTGCAGCGCGTGGTGGTCCAGGCCGATGCACCCGAGCGCATGCAGCCCGACGACCTGCTGCGCATCAACGCGCTGAACCGCCAGGGCCAGCCGGTGCCGCTGTCGGCCTTCGCCACGACACACTGGATCACCGGCCCGATGCAGACGATACGATACAACGGCTACCCGACCATGCGCATCGCGGGCGATGCGGCGCCCGGATACAGCACCGGCCAGGCCATGGACGAAATGGAGCATCTGGCCGCCAAACTGCCGGCCGGCTTCGCCTATGAATGGACCGGCCAGTCGCGCGAGGAGCGCCTCGCGGGCTCGCAGGCCTACCTGCTGTACGGCTTCGCCATTCTCTCGGTGTTCCTGTGCCTGGCCGCCCTGTACGAGAGCTGGTCGATTCCGCTGTCGGTGATCCTGGTGGTGCCGCTCGGTGTGCTCGGCGTCGTGCTCGGCACGCTGCTGCGCGGCTATTCGAACGACGTGTATTTCCAGGTCGGCCTGATCACGATCATCGGGCTGTCGGCCAAGAACGCCATCCTGATCATCGAGTTCGCCAAAGACGCACAAGCGCGCGGCAAGAATGCGGTCGATGCGGCCATCGAAGCCGCGCATCTGCGCTTTCGCCCGATCATCATGACTTCGATGGCATTCATCTTGGGCACCCTGCCGCTGGCGATCGCCAGCGGCGCGGGATCTGCCGGCCAGCGCGCCATCGGCACCGCTGTGATCGGCGGAATGATCACGGCAGTGTCGTTGGCCGTGCTGTTCGTGCCCGTCTTTTTCGTTGCGGTCAGGGGTCTGTTCAAGGGCAGCGAACGCCAACGCAAGATGTACGCCCACGAGTCGCTGGGCGGCGGCACACCCGCCGTGCCGGCGCAGGAAGGCCCCCAGCCATGAAACACCCGACACTGCCCCCCTTGGCTCTGGCACTGGCGGCCACGCTGCTCGGCGGCTGCTCCATGATCCCGGCCTACCACCGGCCCGCCGCCCCGGTGGCGGCCACCTGGCCGGCCGAGCCCGGCGCGCCCACCGCGGCCGAAGAAGGCAAGACAGCCGCGGCAGACCTGCCGTGGCAGACGTTTTTTGGCGACCCCAGATTGCGCGAGCTGATCGAGCTGGCGTTGGCCAACAACCGTGATCTGCGCGTCGCGGTGCTGAACATCGAGCAGGCCCGTGCACAATTCCAGATCAAGCGGGCGGATCAGTTCCCGACCGTCGGCGTCGCTGTGGCGCGCACCCCGACCGCGAGCGGGAACAGCGCCGTCAACGTCTACAGTGCCGGCGTGGGCATCTCGAACTGGGAGCTCGACTTCTTCGGGCGGCTTGGCAGCCTGAAAGAGGCAGCCCGTGCGCAGTACCTCGCGACCGAAGAGGGTCGCAAGGCCACGCAAACCAGCCTGATCGCCTCGGTGGCCAATGGCTATCTGAACCTGCTGGCCGACAACGAGTTGCTTGAGCTGACGCGCCAGACCCTGGCCACGCGCGCGGATTCACTCAAGTTGACCCGGCTGCGCCTGGATCATGGTGCGGCATCGGAGCTCGATTCACGGCAGGCGGAATTCCTGTTCGAGGGTGCTCAGGTAGCGCTTGCGCAGCAGCAGCGCCAGCGCGCGCAGGACGAAAACGCACTGGTCCTGCTGCTGGGCCAGCCGCTGCCCCGGGACTTCTTCGCCGCCGTGGCACCGCCGCGACTGTCCGATGCCGCGCTGCTAACGGAGCTGCCCGCGGGCCTGCCTTCGAGCGTTCTCGTCAACCGGCCCGATGTGCGCCAGGCCGAGCAACAGCTGATTGCCGCCAACGC
>SCRR01000415.1 GCA_004322085.1 Burkholderiaceae bacterium | reverse complement strand
GATTTGCGTGGCCGAGGGCGCCAACATGCCCTGCACCATCGAGGCCGTGAAAGCGTTCGAGGCCAACGGCGTGCTGTACGCGCCCGGCAAGGCCAGCAACGCCGGCGGCGTCGCCACATCGGGCCTGGAAATGAGCCAGAACGCCATGCGCCTGACTTGGCCGCGCGACGAGGTGGACGCGCGCCTGCACAGCATCATGACCAGCATTCACGAGGCCTGCCTGCAGCACGGCCGGCGTGCCGACGGCACGGTCAGCTATGTGGATGGCGCCAACGTGGCCGGCTTCGTGAAAGTGGCCGACGCGATGCTGGCGCAGGGCGTGATCTGAAGCGGGGTCCGCCCTACTTCTTGAGCCCCAGCACGACACGCCCGCGCCCACCATCAGGATGCTCAGCCATTCGCGCGCGCCGGGCCGCTCACCCAGAAAGATGTAGGCGAAAATCGCCGTCAGCACCGCAAAAAAATGCCGACAGGGCGGCCCAGAAAAACCAGTTGCCTGCGGTGATCATGAGTATGTTGTCCTGTGCCGCCGCATGAAAGCAGCGGCCCGGCCATTTTGACATCGTAGCGCCGTCATGCCTGACGCGCCGGCACTGCGCTCCCGTGTAGCCGTCGCAGCCAGGTGATCTGATACGCTCAACTGGATGCCTCTCCTATCGCCTGTTTCGATCACCTCGCCCCTGCGGCGCCACAGTACAAAAGCATGGTGACCTCGCCTGGTGCAAACGCCGCGCCGCTGCGCTACGTCGCCCTGGCCGGGCCCACGGCGGCCGGCAAGACCGCGGCGGCGATGGCGATTGCACGTGAGCACGCAGTCGAGATCATCAGCGTCGATTCGGCGCTGGTGTACCGCGGCATGGACATCGGCACGGCCAAGCCTACGCAAGCCGAGCGGGCGGCCGTGCCACACCACTTGATCGACATCCGCGACCCGCTGCAGCCCTACAGCGCGGCAGAGTTCGCGCTCGATGCGCGGCGGCTGATCAGTGACATCAACGCGCGCGGCAAGCTGCCCCTGCTGGTGGGCGGCACCATGCTGTACTTCAAGGCGCTGGCGCAAGGCCTGGATGCGATGCCGGCGGCCAACCCGGCGATTCGTGCCGCTTTGGAGTCCCAGGCGCAGGCCATGGGCTGGCCCGCCATGCACGCCGCGCTGGCCCGCGTGGACCCAGTGACAGCAAAGCGGCTGGCGCCCAATGACTCGCAGCGCATCCAGCGCGCGCTCGAGGTGTATCGCGTCTCCGGCCTGCCCCTGTCTTCCTTTCACACTACAAAAAATATAGCTGAAACGCCTTATTCAGTATGGGTTACAGCCCTTATTTCCCTGGAACCGCGGGAGCGGAGCTGGTTGCACGAGCGCATCGCCCAACGCTTCGACGCGATGCTGGCGGCGGGTTTTTTGGACGAGGCCCGGGCCCTGCGCGCGCGCGGCGACTTGTCGGCCGAGCTGCCCGCCATGCGCTGCGTCGGCTACCGCCAGGCGTGGGAATGGCTGGACGCGCACGAAGCGCCGGGGTTGGACGGCGCGCCCCCGATCAAGGCGCTGCGCGACAAGGGCGTCTTCGCCACGCGCCAGCTCGCCAAGCGCCAGCTCACCTGGCTGCGCTCCATGCACGAGCGCCACGTGGTGGCCTGCGACGACCCCACAGCCGTGATGCAGGTGCTGGCGCTGGTGCAGTCATTGAAGGCGCAGCGCTCATGAGTCTGGTGGTCAGCGCCTTGGGCAAACGCTATGGCGAGCTGGTGGTGTTCGACAACGTCTCACTCGAAGTGACGCGCGGCGAATTCGTCGCCATCGTCGGCGAGTCGGGTGTCGGCAAATCCACACTGCTGAACTGCATGGCGGGGTTGGACACCTGGGATGGCGGGTCCGTGCAACTCGACGGGGTGGACCTCAGTACCTTGAACGCCGACCAGCGCGCACTATTGCGCCGGCGCAAGGTGGGCTTCGTGTTCCAGGCGTTTCACGTGCTGCCGCATCTGGATGTGGCGCAAAACGTGGCGCTGCCACTGATGCTGCTGGGCCAGCACGACGACGCGCGCGTTCAGCAAATGCTGGACGCCGTCGGCCTGCACGGCCTGGGCGCGCGGCTGCCGCAGGAGTTGAGTGGCGGCCAGCTGCAGCGCGTGGCCATCGCGCGCGCGCTGGTGCACCGCCCCGCCCTGCTGCTGGCCGACGAGCCCACGGGCAACCTCGATCCGACCACCGCCACCCGTGTGATGGATGCGCTGGTGGCGCAAACGCGCGAGCACGGCGCCTCGCTGGTGTTGGTGACCCATTCCGTCGCCGCGGCAACGCGCGCCGACCGGGTACTGCACCTTGGCAGCAAGGGCATCGCCACCTGAACAAGCTCGTAGTTTTTCTGACATTGTTATGATTTATGCCCATAACAACAGATGCAAACAGGGACTCGCTGAGAGCGCTGCACGCATCGCCATCACGGAACTCCGCATGCAAAAACCATCCAGAACCCCCTATCGGACCGATCTGCGCCGCCACGCGCAGAAGTCGAACTTTCAGAGCATCGGACGCACTGTCGCAATGACACTGGGCGCTGTCGCCATCAGCACGTTCGGGGCCGCAGCGGCGCAGGCCCAAACCCTCACGGTATTCGCCGCCGGCACGCTAGGCAAGACTTTCACCACGCTCGCGCACGGTTTTGAGAAGGAACACCCTGGTGTCACGGTGCAGCCGCAGTTCGGCGGCAGCGTCAAGATGGTCAAGCAGGTGACGGTGCTGCACCAACCGGCCGACGTCGTGGCGGTGGCCGACTACTCGGTGATCCCGAAGTACATGTTCAAGGGCGATGAAGGCAACCCGGCCACCGCCGACTGGTCCATCGGTTTTCTGGGCAACGCCATCACCTTCATCTACACCCCCAAAAGCAAGGGCGCGAAGGACGTCAACGCCGACAACTGGTGGCAAGTGCTCTCGGAGCCCGGCGTGGAGATCGGCCGCTCCAATCCCGACACCGACCCCTCGGGCTACCAGACGCTGCAAATGCTCGCCCTGGCAAGTCAGTACTACAAGCAGCCCGATCTGCAGGCCAAGGTGCTGGCCAATGCGCCAAAGAAGAATATTCGCGACACCGAGGTCAACCTGATCTCCGCGCTGGAACTGGGGCAGATCGACTATCTGGCGATCTACCACTCCGATGCCGTCCAGCACCACATGCTGTCGGTCAAGCTGCCGGCACAGATCAATCTGAGCGATCCGAAATTTGCGGCCGACTATGCGAAGGGCGTGGCCCACACGGCCAATGGCGCGCTCCCCGGCAAACCCATCGTGTATGCGATGACGATCCCGAACGCTGCCCCTCATCCCAAGCTTGCGCAGGAATTTGTCGCCTACGTGCTCGGCCCGGCGGGACGCAAGGTGATTGCAGACAACGGCTTCATTCCCATGCAGCAGCCCTACGCAATGAACCGGGACAAAGTGCCGGCCGACCTGCGCGGGCTGACCGTGGCCTGGCCTGAATAGTCGCCCAGGCACAATAATGACGCCGCGTACTGCCCGTTCCGGCGTCCCGATGCTCTGGCTGTTCTGGCTGATAGGCGGGGTCCTGCTGGTCTTCATCGCGCTGCCACTGCTGGCGCTGCTGCTGCATCCGACGCTGGACGACCTGAAGCTGGTCGCCGCCATGTCGGACGTGCGCGACGCCATCCTCCTGAGCCTGGGGGCGGCGTTTACCAGCACCCTGATCGCCACACTGTTCGCAGTACCGTTGGCCTATGTGCTCGCACGACTGCAGTTTCGCGGCAAAAGCGTGGTCGAGGCGGTGGTGGACCTGCCGATGGCCATCCCCCACACCGTTGCCGGCATCGCCTTGCTGCTGGTTTTCAGCCGGGACGGCTGGTTGGGAGCACCATTGGCGCATATCGGTCTGGAGTTCTGGGGGAATTTTCCCGCGATCGTGCTGGCCATGAGTTATGTGGGCCTGCCGTACGCCGTGAGTTCCGCCCGCGGCGGCTTCGAGGCGGTGGACGTGCAGATCGAGCGCGCCGCGCGCATTCAGGGCGCCGCGCCCTGGGACGTGTTTCGCCAGATCACGCTGCCGCTGGCGCGCCACGGAATCCTCACGGGACTGACGCTGTGTTTTGCGCGCGCCATTGGCGAATTCGCGGCGGTGGTGCTGCTGGCCTACTACCCGATGACGGCGACAATCCGCATCTACGACCTGTTCCTGCAATCGGGGCTGCGTCAATCGGTGGCCGCCTCGGTGCTGTTTCTGGTCGTGGTGCTGGCGCTGTTCTGGCTGCTGCGCCTGCTCGCGTCGCCGCGGCGCCGACGCCCAACCACACCCCCGGCGGAGCCGACATGACGGCGTTGACGACAGACGCCGCACCCCGGGGCCTGGGCGCACAGGTCTGGCTGCAGCATGCACCGCCGCAGCACGACACCACCGCGTCGCTGCACCTGCGCGGTTTGCAATGGGGCATCGGAAGCTGGCAGTCAGCCGCGGCCGATCTTGATCTGCGTCCCGGACAGACGCTGGTTTTGCTGGGTCGCAATGGTGCAGGAAAAAGCGCACTGCTCGATACGCTCGCGGGGTTTTTGCCCGCGCGTGCGGGCACCATCGTTCTGGGGCGGCGTGACCTCACCGCGCTGGCGCCGGAGCAGCGCAATATCGGCTACATGTTTCAACGCAACACCTTGTTCCCGCACTGGACCGTGGAGCGCAATCTGCGCTTTGGCCGTGGTGCGCACGCCGACATCGAGTCACTGCTGGAGGCACTGGGATTGCACTCGTGGCTTGGTCACACCCCCGATCAACTCAGCGGTGGCCAGCGCCAGCGCGTGGCGTTGGCGCGCGCGCTGGTTGGATCGCCGGAGCTGCTGCTGCTCGATGAGCCGCTGTCGGCGATCGACCCCGAGGCCCGCCCCGCGCTGCGCCGCACCCTCGCCGGACTGTTGCGCGAACGCCGCGTCACGACCGTGCTGGTGACGCACGACGCGCGCGATGCACGCCTGCTGGGCGACAAGGTGGCGGTGCTCGACGATGGGCGCCTGCTGCAGTGCGGCACGGCGCCCGTGGTGTTCGGCCACCCGGCCGATCTGCGGGCAGCGCGCCTCGTGGGTGTAGACAATCTCTGGGTGCTGCAAGTGCTCAATATCGCGCAAACGGGGGACCACGCCGTGGTTGATCTGGCCCCGGAAAACGCCGACACGGCGGCGCTGCGCTGGCAAGGAGAGCTGGTGCCTGGCTTGTCTTTGGCGCCGGGCCAGCAAGTGACTCTGGCCGTGCGGGCAGAATTCATCACGCCGTGCGCCATCGCGGAAATGCAGGACCACACACCGGCGCCGCCGGGCGTATTGCAGTTCGCCGCCACACTGCGGGAGTCACGTTGCGAAGGGCCGCTGTGGCGCCTCGATTGCACCCTGCCCTGGGGCATGGAAGCCCATGCCTTCGCCCTGCC
>SCRR01000414.1 GCA_004322085.1 Burkholderiaceae bacterium | reverse complement strand
TGCGCCAGCAGGATCGGGGCGCCGGTGTTGCTGCGCCAATGCGCCTCCATCGCCGCAAAGCCGAAGCTGGCCGCGGTGTCGTGCTCGAAGGTGGAGGCACTGTTGACCACGGCATCGACCCCGCCGAAATGCGCCACCACCCGCGGCAGCAGCGCGCGCACCGCGGCCTCGTTTGCAAGATCAGCATCAAAAGCGGCGCTGGCGCCCGCCAGGTGTACACAGTCAGCTACTGTTTGTGCAGCGTTCGCCTGCGATCCGCGGTAATGCACCGCGACCTGCCAGCCGCCGGCGGCGAGCGCGAGTGCGATCTCGCGGCCAAGCCGTTTGGCGGAGCCGGTGACAAGTACCGTGCGGGGGCGGGCAGGGGCGGACATTCAGGGACAATTGCGCTCAGATGACAACACAGCGTAGTTTAACGAGCGCCCTCGCGGCGCACATCCACCAAGCCATTGATGCAGCCGGTGGCTGGATCGGTTTTGACCAGTACATGGCGCTGGCGCTGTACACGCCCGGCCTGGGTTACTACGCGAGCGATCTGCGAAAGTTCGGCACCATGCCGTACGGTGTGAAAGGCGGGGGCAGCGACTTTGTCACGGCCCCCGAGATGACGCCGCTGTTTGGCCAGACGCTGGCCGCGCAGGTGGCGCAGGCGTTGCAAGTGACGCAAACCCGTGAGGTGTGGGAGTTCGGCGCCGGCTCCGGGGCGCTCGCGCTGCAGTTGCTGGATGCGCTGGATGCGTTGGGTGTGGCCGTGCAGACCTACACCATCGTCGATCTGTCGGGCACGCTGCGCGAGCGCCAGCAGCAGGCACTGGCCGCCTACGCGGGACGGGTGCGCTGGGTCAGTGCGCTGCCGCCCCAGATCCAGGGCGTCGTGGTCGGCAACGAGGTGCTGGACGCCATGCCGGTCAAGCTGCTGGTGTGCACGGCTGGCGTGTGGCACGAGCGCGGCGTCGCGTGCGCGGCAGATCCGGTTGGCGGGACGAGCCCCTTCGTCTGGCAAGACCGGCCCACCGGGCTGCGCCCGCCCGTCGAGATTCCCGGTGTGCACGACTACTTGACCGAGATCCACCCGCAGGCCGAGGCGTTCATGCGCACCCTGGCGGGCACTTTGATCCGCGGCGCGGCCTTCTTCATCGACTATGGATTCCCCGAGGCCGAGTACTACCACGCGCAGCGCCACATGGGCACCGTGATGTGCCACCGCGGGCATCTGGCCGATCCCGATCCGCTGGTCGAAGCCGGGCTCAAGGACATCACCGCGCACGTCAACTTCACCGGCCTGGCATTGGCCGCGCAGGATGCCGCGCCCGACGTCGGCACGCTCGGCTACACGACGCAGGCGCACTTTCTGCTCAATGCCGGCTTGCTCTCAAAATTGGAGCATGCAACGCTTTCCGAAAAAGCGATGGCGCTCAAGCTGATCAGCGAGCACGAGATGGGCGAGCTGTTCAAGGTGATCGGTTTCTACAAGGGCGAGCCGTGGCAGGCGCTGGGCTTTGCGCAGGGCGACCGCACTCATACACTGTAGGCATGGTCCGCTGGTTTGCCATTGTCTTCTTCGCGCTGGTGCTGCTCAGCGCGCTCACGCCGTGGCTCAACAAGCTTGGTTTCGGCAAGCTGCCGGGCGACCTGCGTTTTCGGCTGCTTGGGCGCGAATGGGCCATACCGCTGGGCAGCACGGTCTTGCTGAGCCTGGCGCTCAGCCTTTTGGTGCGCGTGTTGAGCCGCTGAATCAATGATCACGAAGGGTGTGCGACATGACAATTTCCATCGATTTCGCTGCGATCCGCAGCACCCCCGTCGCTTGCGTCGACGTGGGCGGCACCAAGGTGGCCGTCAGTGTGGCGGATCGACGCGGGCTGCATGGTCAGCTCACGGAACCGACCGAGAAGAAGGGGAGCAACGACGCACTGGCACAACAGGTGGTGCGCATGGTCGAGCAGAGCTGCAGCGCGGCCGGGGTGAGCCGTACGGATCTGACCGCGGTGGGCATCTCGTCTTGCGGCCCGTTTGCGTTGAAGGACGGCATGGTCGAGCTGTCGCAGCCGAATATCTGCGGTGGGTTGGCCGGTCCGGAGCGGGGGCTTCCGAACGACTGGCAGACGGCGCAACTGGAGGCGCCGGTACGCCAGGCTTTTGCGAGCGTCAGTTGTACCGTCCGCGTGGAAAACGATGGCATGGCCGCGCTCGAGGCCGAGCGCCGCTGGGGCGCCTTGCAGGGTGTCGATCACTGCGCGTACGTGACCTGGAGCACCGGCGTTGGTGTGGGGTTGTGCGTGGACGGCCGGGTGTTGCGCGGCAAGAACGGCAATGCCGGACATGCCGGCCACATGTTCGTGAGCGACGACGAGGAATCCCTGTGCGGCTGCGGCAACCACGGCGATGTCGAAGCCTTGATTGCGGGCAACGCCCTGGCCAGGCGGTTTGCATCGCAGGGCTATGCGGACGCCGCCACGCTTTTCAAAGCAGCCGGCGCCGGTGATGCCGCGGCGGGCGCGCTGGTGGATGAAGCGTGCCGGGTGCTGGGGCGCATGCTGTACGACCTCGTGATCGTGCTCGATCTGCAGCGCATTTCCCTGGGTGGAGGCGTCTTCTGGCCGAACCAGGCACATTTGCTGCCGCGCCTGCACGCGCAGCTCAAGGGCCGGCTCACCGCGCTGACCGATGGTGTGGAACTGGTGCCCGCCGGCCTGGGTGACAAGGTGGGTGATTACGCGGCGCTGGCGCTGGTGGCCTGAGGTCGACCCCGCGTAGTGCGGGGGTGCCGCGCGCCGGCATGTCAGCCGCTGGTAAGAACCCGGTAAAACATCGGTAAAGCTGCGTGGCCAGCGCTCCAAACCCACGTTTGCGAGGGCCTGGATGACGAGCGGTTTGCTACTATCGTTCACGTCGTCGCCGCGTTGCTAGCGCCATCTGCTGCGCATCGGCCACGCCACGCCCCCCACCATTGCTGTTGATCGTCCCATCCTCGGATCATGAATACACCCTCCCAGCCACCTGTTGACACCGGACCGCTTGCAGAGCCTGGCGCCGGCCGCCGGGCTGGCTGGGGGTCCGGTGGCTGGCTTTGGGGCTTGCTGGCACTGTTGCTCGCGGCCGGTGCCTGGTATTTGTTCTGGAAACGACCGGTCCAGGCGGTCCGCGGCGCCCCCACCGCGGCGGCTTCGGCGCCGGCTGGCGCGGGCGCGGCGCAGAGCCGGCGCTTCAGTGGCGCGAACGGTGTGTTGCCGGTGGGCGTGGCGGTAGCCAAAACGGCCGACATCGGCGTCTATCTCGATGGACTGGGCGCGGTCACGCCCGTGGCCACGGCCGTGGTCCATGCGCGCGTGAGTGGCAACCTGATCAAACTGCACTTCACCGAAGGCCAGATGGTGCGCGCGGGCCAACTGTTGGCCGAACTCGACCCGAGGCCCTACCAGGTGGCGGTGACCCAGGCGCAGGGGCAACTGGCGCGCGACACGGCACTGCTGAACGGCGCCAGAGTCGATCTGAAACGCTACCGCTTGCTGGTCGAGCAGGATTCGATCCAGACCCAGCAACTGGACACCCAGACCGCGCTGGTCAAGCAGTACGAGGGCACGGTGATGGACGACCAGGGCGGGCTGGACAACGCGCGCCTGCAACTGCTGTATTCAAAAGTGACGGCGCCCATCGGCGGGCGCATCGGCCTGCGCCAGGTCGATCTGGGCAACGTAGTGCAACCAGGCGACACCAATGGCATTGCCACCATCACCCAGTTGCAGCCGATGACCGTGGTCTTTTCGTTGCCGGAGGACAGCATCCCGGCCATCCAGCAGCAACTGCATGGCGGCGCCAGGCTCGTGACCGAGGCCTGGGACCGGAACCAGACCAACAAGCTTGCCACCGGCACCTTGCTGACGATGGACAACCAGGTCAACAGCAGCACCGGTACGGTCCAGCTCAAGGCGCAGTTTCCGAATACAGACGAGGTCCTGTTTCCCCAGCAGTTCGTGAATATTCACATGCTGCTGAAAGTAGTGCGCGGCGCAACGGCCATTCCCAGCGCCGCGATCCAGCGCAGCGCCACCGGCTTGTTTGTGTACGTCGTGAAGGCCGACCATACGGTCACGGTGCGCAACGTGACCACGGGGCCGGCGCAGGGTGACCTGACCGCGATCGACTCCGGCGTGGCGCCCGGGGAAACCGTGGTGGTCGATGGTATCGACAAGCTGCGCGAAGGCGCCAAGGTCGAGCCGGTCGTGCGCGGCGCACCGAACGATCCTGCGCTGCAATCCGTCCAGCCGCCCGGTCGCAGCGCCGGCAGGAACGGCCATGGCCCCACCTCGACCGCCAGTGCGCCTCATGCGCCTGCTGCCAGCGCCGCCCGCTAGGGCCTCGCATGAATCCCTCGCGCCTGTTCATTCTGCGGCCGGTGGCGACGTCGCTCTTGATGCTGGCCATCTTGCTGGCCGGCATCGTGGCGTTCCGCCAGTTGCCGCTGTCCGCGCTGCCGGAGGTCGATTACCCCACGATCCAGGTCGTCACACTGTACCCGGGAGCCAGTCCGGACGTGATGACCTCGTCCGTCACGGCGCCGCTGGAGCGCACGTTCGGCCAGATGCCGGGCCTGAACCAGATGTCGTCGACCAGCTCGGGTGGCGCCTCGGTGATTACGCTGCAATTCAGCCTGGACCTGAGCCTGGACATTGCGGAGCAGGAAGTGCAGGCCGCCATCAATGCGTCGGCCAACCTGCTGCCCCCAGACCTGCCGACGCCACCGATCTACAACAAGGTGAACCCGGCCGACACGCCGATCCTGACGCTCGCGATCACTTCCAGGACCCTGCCGCTGCCCCAGGTGAGCGACCTGATCGACACACGGCTGGCGCAAAAGCTCTCGCAGGTGGCGGGCGTCGGCCTGGTCAGCCTGTCCGGTGGCCAGCGGCCCGCCGTGCGGATCCAGGTGAACCCGAAGGCGGTGGCGGCACTCGGGCTGAACCTGGACGACATCCGCACCGCCATCGGCAACGCGAACGTGAATCAGGCCAAGGGCAATTTCGACGGACCGACGCGGGCCTCCACCATCGACGCGAATGACCAACTCAGGTCGGCCGCTGAATACAGGAACCTCGTCATCGCGTACAAGAACGGCGCGCCGATCCGCATCTCCGACGTGGCCGACGTGGTGGACTCGGCCGAGAATGTGCGCCTGGCCGCCTGGGCCAACACCACGCCGGCGATCATCATGAATATCCAGCGCCAGCCGGGCGCCAACGTGATCGGTGTGGTGGACAGCATCAAGAAGATACTGCCCACGTTGCAGGCGACGCTGCCGGGGGCCATCGAGGTCCAGGTCCTGACCGACCGCACCACCACGATCCGGGCCTCCGTCCGCGACGTGGAGTTTGAGCTGTTGCTGTCGGTGGCACTGGTGGTGATGGTGATTTTCGTGTTCCTGCGCAATGTGCCGGCCACCCTTATTCCCAGTTTTGCGGTACCGCTGTCGCTGATCGGCACCTTCGGGGTCATGTACTTCGCAGGTTTTTCGATCAACAACCTGACCCTGATGGCAATGACGATTGCCACCGGCTTCGTGGTGGACGATGCGATCGTGATGATCGAGAACATCTCGCGCTACATCGAGGAGGGCATGGCGCCGCTGGAGGCCGCGCTCAAGGGCTCGGCGCAGATCGGTTTCACCATCATTTCGCTGACCGTGTCGCTGATTGCCGTGCTGATTCCGCTGCTTTTCATGGGCGATGTGGTGGGGCGCCTGTTTCGTGAATTCGCGGTCACACTGGCGGTCGCCATCGTGATCTCGGCCTTCGTGTCGCTGACGTTGACCCCGATGATGTGTGCGCGCTTGTTGCGCCATACGCCCCCGGACAAGCAGGGCTGGTTCTTCCGCAGGAGCGGGGCCTTTTTCGACAATGTGATTGCGCACTACGCGCGCGCGCTCGACTGGGTGCTGGACCGCCAGGCGCTAACCTTGCTGGTTGCCGTCGGCACCGTGGTACTCACGGTGCTGCTCTATGTGTTCGTGCCCAAGGGATTTTTCCCGGTGCAGGATACCGGTGTGATCCAGGGCATTTCACAGGCGTCGCAATCGATTTCCTTTGCTGCGATGAGCGAGCGTCAGCAGGCACTGGCCAAGGTCGCGCTGCAGGACCCCGCCGTGCAGAGCCTGTCATCGTTCATCGGGATCGATGGCACCAATGTCACGCTCAACAGCGGGCGCGTGCAAATCAATCTCAAGCCGAAGGCGGAGCGCGGCATCAGTGCCAGCGACGTGATCCGCCGGCTCGAACCCAGGCTGAGCGCCACCGTGCCGGGCATCAAGCTGTACATGCAGCCCGTGCAGGACCTCACCATCGAGGACAGTGTCAGCCGTACCCAGTACCAGTTCAGCCTGCAGGATGCGAACGCCGATGAACTGAGCCAGTGGGTGCCCAGGCTGGTTGAGCGGCTGCAGCAGGTTCCACAGCTGGCGGACGTGGCCAGCAACCTGCAGGACGAGGGGCTGCAGGCTTATGTGGACATCGACCGCAACTCGGCCTCGCGGCTGGGCATCACCACCGCGGCGATCGACAACGCGCTGTACAACGCTTTTGGCCAGCGCATGATTTCCACGATCTACACGCAGTCCAACCAGTACCGTGTGGTGCTGGAGGTCCAGCCGCAGTTCCAGCAGGGCCCCAGCGCGCTGAACGGCATCTATCTGGTGACGGGCAGCGGCGGCAAGATTCCATTGGCCAGCATTGCCAGAGTCAGCGAGAGAACCGCGCCACTGGTGATCAATCACCTGAGCCAGTTCCCGGCCGCGACCATCTCGTTCAACCTGGCTGCAGGCGCCTCGCTGGGCCAGGCGGTCGATGCGATCAAGGCGGCCGAGGCGGCGATCGGCCTGCCGCTGAGCGTGCAGACCAGCTTCCAGGGCGCCGCGCTGGCGTTCCAGGCGTCGCTGGGCAACACGCTGCTGCTGATCCTGGCGGCCATCGTCACAATGTACATCGTGCTCGGCGTGCTGTACGAGAGTTACATCCACCCGGTCACGATCCTGTCCACGCTACCCTCCGCCGCAGTCGGCGCCCTGCTGGCGCTGATGCTCACGGGCAACGACATCGACATCATCGCGATCATCGGCATCATCTTGCTGATTGGCATCGTCAAGAAAAACGCGATCATGATGATCGACTTTGCGCTCGATGCCGAGCGGCATGAAGGCAAGTCACCGCGCGAGGCCATTCGCCAGGCCTGTCTGTTGCGCTTTCGCCCGATCCTCATGACGACGATGTCAGCCCTGCTGAGCGCGCTGCCCCTGATGCTGGGTGGCGGGGTTGGTTCCGAATTGCGCCAGCCTCTGGGCATCACCATGGTCGGCGGCCTGCTGGTGTCTCAGGTGCTGACCCTGTTCACCACACCGGTGATCTATCTGGCCTTCGACCGGGCGGCGCAGCGGTTCAAAAAGCGCTTCCACCACCACGACGTGGATGTCGACGGGGAAGGGGGCGGCGCGCCCATGCAACAGCCCGTGCGGTCATGAGGCAGCGGCCACGCCCAGGCACCTGAATGAACATCTCCAAGCCGTTCATCGAGCGTCCGGTCGCGACCACGCTGCTGACGCTGGGCATCGCGCTGGCCGGCCTGGTCGCGTTCCGGCTGCTGCCGGTGGCGCCGCTGCCGCAGGTGGATTTTCCGACGATCTCGGTCTCGGCTTCGTTGCCGGGTGCCAGCCCCGAGACCATGGCCGCCACTGTGGCCACGCCGCTGGAGCGGGCCCTGGGCAGCATTGCCGGCATCACGGAGATCACCTCGAGCAGCGCGCTGAATTCGACGCGCATCACGCTGCAGTTCGATCTGAGTCGTGACATCGATGGCGCTGCGCGCGACGTGCAGGCCGCGCTGAATGCGGCGCGTACCCTGCTGCCGACCGGGATGCCGAGCAACCCGACCTACCGCAAGGTGAATCCGGCCGATGCGCCGATCATGATCCTGTCGCTGACCTCGGACACGATGACACAAGGGCGGATGTATGACGCGGCCGACAGCATCCTGGCGCAAAAACTGGCGCAGGTCGATGGCATTGGCCAGGTCAGCGTGGGTGGCAGCTCGCAGCCGGCGGTGCGCATCGAGCTGAACCCGACGGCGCTCAACAAATACGGGATCGGCACGGCGGATGTGCGCACCGCCGTGGCGGCCACGAATGCGAACCGGCCCAAGGGCATCGTGGAGGAGGGCGACCGCAACTGGCAGATCTATGCCAACGACCAGGCCAGGACCGCGGCCGAATACATGCCGCTGATCGTGGCGTACCGCGATGGCGCGCCGGTGCGTGTGAGCGACGTGGCCCAAGTGGTGGATTCGGTGGCCGATCTGCGCAATGCGGGACAGACCAACGGCAAGCCCTCGGTGCTGGTGATCCTGTACCGCCAGCCGGGCGCCAACATCATCGAGACGGTGGACCGGGTGCGCGCGCTCCTGCCCGAACTGCACGCGTCGATTCCCGCCGCCATCAATCTGACCGTGTCGCTGGACCGTACCCCCACCATCCGTGCGTCCCTGCGCGATACCGAGCGCACGCTGCTGATTTCGATAGCGCTGGTCATCATGGTGGTGTTCGCGTTCCTGCGCAACTGGCGCGCCACGCTGATTCCCAGTGTTGCGGTGCCGGTGTCGCTGATCGGCACGTTCGGCGCGATGTACCTGCTGGGTTTCAGCCTGGACAATCTCTCGCTGATGGCCCTGACCATTGCCACGGGCTTCGTGGTGGACGACGCCATCGTGGTGCTGGAGAACGTCTCGCGCCACATCGAGGACGGCATGAAGCCTTTTGCTGCGGCCCTGCAGGGTGCGCGCGAGGTGGGATTCACCGTGATGTCGATGAGCCTGTCGTTGATTGCGGTGTTTCTTCCGCTGCTGCTCATGGGCGGCATTGTCGGGCGCCTGTTCCGAGAATTTGCCGTGACCCTGTCGGTGGCCATTCTGGTGTCGCTGCTGGTGTCGCTCTCCACCACCCCGATGATGTGCGCGCGCCTGCTCAAGGCGCGCGGACCGGCGGCTGCGCCGCAGCATGGTCGCCTGTACCTGATGAGCGAACGGTTTTTCGACGGCATGCTGAATGGCTACGAGCGCTCGCTGGCCTGGGCGCTGCGTTTCGCGCCGGTGATGATCGTCATCCTGCTCGCGACGATTGCCCTGAACGTGTACCTGTACGTGATCGTTCCCAAGGGCTTTTTTCCGCAACAGGACACGGGCCGGATGATCGGCAGCATCCGGGGCGACCAGTCGATTTCGTTCCAGGCCATGAAGCAGAAGTTTGCCCAGTTCGTGCAGATCATCAGGGCCGACAAGGATGTGCAGAATGTGGTCGGTTTCACGGGTGGCGGCCGCGTGAACAGCGGCTTCGTGTTCGTCACGCTGAAGGATCTGGGGGTGCGCAAGGACTCGGCCGACCAGGTGATCGCGCGGTTGCGCGGCAAGCTCTCGCACGTGGCTGGCGCCAGCCTGTATTTGCAGGCGGTACAGGACATCCGCGTGGGCGGGCGGCAGAGCAATGCCCAGTACCAGTACACGCTGCAATCCGACGACCTAAGCGTGCTGCGGAGCTGGGAACCCAGGATCACCCAGGCGCTGTCGCAACTGCCCGAGCTGACCGACGTGAGCAGCGACCAGGAAGACCATGGTCTGCAGACCACGTTGACCATCGATCGCGCCACCGCGATGCGCATGGGCGTCACGCCCCAGCTGATCGACGCCTCGCTCAACGATCTGTTCGGCCAGCGCCAGATATCGACCATCTACAACGCGATGAACCAGTATCACGTGGTCATGGAGGCCGCGCCGCAGTACTGGCAGAGCCCGGCACAGCTGAAAAATGCCTATGTCAGCGTACCGCAGTCGCAGGCCAACCTGGCGCCTACCGCTTCTGCATTGCAGACGGCACCGGCGCTGACGGCCGGCGGCAAGCTGTCGGCCAACTCGTCACTCGCGTTGAATCTGTCGACCCGGGCCGAACCGCAAATACCACTGGCGGCCTTTGCCACTTACGCGCCCACCAGCACCGCGCTGTCGGTGAACCACCAGGGTCAATTCATTGCCTCGACGATTTCGTTCAACCTGCCCCCGGGTGGTTCGCTGTCGCAGGCCAGCGCTGCCATCGACGATGCGATGGCCAGACTGGGCGTGCCGACCGAGTTGCACGGCAGCTTCCAGGGGACCGCCAACGCGTTCCAGAACTCGCTGGACAGCCAGCCTGTGCTGATCCTGACGGCGCTGCTTGCGGTCTATATCGTGCTCGGCGTGCTTTATGAGAGCTATGTGCACCCGCTGACCATCCTCTCGACCCTGCCGTCGGCTGGTGTGGGCGCGCTGCTGGCATTGCTGTTGACCCACACCGAATTCAGCCTGATCGCGTTGATCGGTGTCATCTTGCTGATTGGCATCGTCAAGAAGAACGCCATCATGATGATCGACTTTGCGCTGGACGCGGAGCGCCGTTTGGGCATGGCCCCGCGCGACGCGATCTATGAGGCCTGCCGGCTGCGTTTTCGGCCCATCATGATGACCACCATGTCGGCCATGCTCGGTGCTCTGCCGCTGGCGCTGGGGCACGGCGACGGGGCCGAGTTGCGCCAGCCGCTCGGCATTGCCATCTTTGGTGGACTGCTGGTGAGCCAGCTGCTGACGCTGTACACGACGCCAGTGGTCTACCTTTATCTGGACCGCCTGAGCCGATGGGGCAAGGCGCACTATGCGCGCTGGCGCCCACGTGCCGGCCAGCCGGCCGTTATTGCCGCACAGGAGAGGCCATGAGCACCTGTCATCCCATGCCGAACACACCGCTGTCGCTGGCCGCCCTGTCGCTGGCCGCCCTGTCGCTGGCCGCCTGCACGCTGCTGGGCGGCTGCGCCGTCGGCCCTGACTACGTCAAACCCGTCACCGCCGCGCCGGCGGCGTACAAGGAAAACCGTGACTGGAAAGTGGCGCAGCCGGCTGACACCGCGGATCGCGGCAACTGGTGGGAGGTATTCGGCGATGCCCAACTGAACGCCTTGGCGGAACAGGTGGAAATTTCGAACCAGACAGTGAAGGCCGCTGCCGCGCAGTACGAGCAGGCGCGTGCGCTGGTCGAGTCGACGCGCGCCGCCTATTTCCCGACGATCGGACTGAACGCGGCCGCGACGCGTGCGCAGGGTGGGCGCAGCGCGCTGGCGAGCGCTGGCAGGAACGCCACGGCCAGCACCGGCAACACCGTGTCGCTGTCCGGCACGGCTTCCTGGGAACCTGACATCTGGGGCAAGGTGCGCCGCGCGAGCGAGGGGCAGGCCAGCAGTGCCCAGGCCAGTGCGGCCGATCTGGCCGCGGCCCGCTTGAGTGCGCAGGGCCAGTTGGTTCAAGATTACTTCACGCTGCGCCAGGTGGACTCCCAGCGGCAGTTGTATGCCGACACCATTGTGGCCTACCAGAAATCGCTCCAGCTCACCCGGAACCAGTACGCTGGTGGCGTGGTGGCGCGCGCCGATGTGGTGGCGGCCGAGACCCAGCTCAAGGCCGCGCAGGCCCAGGCCATCGACCTGGGCGTGCAGCGGGCCCAGTTGGAGCACGCCATTGCGTTGCTGGTGGGCCAGCCGGCCTCGACTTTCTCCCTTCCCGCGTCGCCGCTGGCGGCAGTAGCGCCGCCGCCAGTTCCGCAGGCGGGTCTGCCGTCGCAGTTGCTCGAGCGCCGGCCCGATGTGGCGGCGGCCGAGCGCCGCGTCGCCGCGGCCAACGCGCAGATCGGCGTGGCCAGGGCGGCTTATTTCCCGGCTTTAACCCTGTCGGGTTCGGCCGGCTACCAGGGGTCTGCCCTGGCCAATCTGCTGAGCCTGCCGAATCGCTTCTGGTCCATCGGCCCGGCGCTGGCGGCGACCCTGTTCGACGGCGGTGCGCGTGATGCGCAGACGCGTCAGGCGCGCGCCGTGTATGACCAGGATGTTGCCCTGTACCGCCAAACCGTGCTCACCAGCTTTCAGGAGGTCGAGGACTCTCTGGCGGCCCTGCGCATCCTGGAGCAGCAGGCCGTGGTGCAGGACGAGGCGCTGCAAGCGGCGCAGGAGTCCGTGCGGCTCACTCTCAATCAGTACAAGGCCGGTGTCGTCAGCTACATCAATGTGGTGACGGCGCAGGCCACGGAATTCAGCGCGGCGCGGACCTCGGTCAGCCTGCTCGGGAGCCGCTACGTCGCCAGCGTGCAACTGATCCAGGCGCTGGGCGGCGGCTGGCATGCCACCAGCCTGCCAGGCCCCGACGCGGTGAATGCCGCCGATGATCCGGCACTTCACTAGGGTGACGTGGAGGGCGCTGTCGCATCACGCGCCGGCGCTGGGCAAGCTGGCTGCGACCGCGGCGACTCGCGCCTGGTGAATCATTTCACCAATCCGTGGACCTGCAGCCCCCGTTGATATTGCATCGGTCGCTATTGAATTTCTGGCAACCTGTTGTGCACAGGCGAGTGTCTGGAGCAGGCGCTCGCGCTGGGGATAGCCACCGTTTTCCACTCCTTCGCGGGCTCGTGCCGTGCACTCGCAAGCCTGCAGCACCTGCGCAAATCGCTGTGGTTTGCGAAACGCGTCGCAGCGCTCGAGCAGGTGCACCAGTGCCTCGGCGTCCAACGCGCCACTGCCCAGGATGTGGTCGTGCTCGCGAGCCACCACCTCGGCCAGCTCACGGCATTCGGTGGGCACGCGCAGCCGCGCGCACAGGTCCTTGAGTCGTTTGACGTTGCCATTGTCCAGATCGTGCGTCAGGCAGGCGAAGCGCACCGGCAGCGGGGCTTCGAGTTGCGCGCTGAGGTTAAGCACCTGCATCAGGTGGGCGCCGGCATCACTTTTTGGACGCCGCTGCGCGGGCCGGGGCGCGCTCCAAAGCCGGTCTACTTCGGGTAACAGTCTTTGCAGCGCGCCGCAGTCGCGCAGCACCTCGAACATACGCGAAGGCGTGTGCTCCATCAGGCCCCGGGCCAGTTCCTGCCAGACGCGCTCGGCCACCAGCGCGTCAACCTCGCCGCGGCGCACCATGTCTCGCATCAGGTTCATGGTCTCGGGGGCCACGCCGAAGTCGGCAAAGCGGGCCGCAAAGCGCGCCACGCGCAGCACTCGCACGGGGTCTTCGCGGAAGGCGTCGGTGACGTGGCGAAAGACTTTGGCGCGCAGATCCTGCTGCCCACCCCAAGGGTCTATCAGTGCTGCCGAATTTATGTCAAATGACGCTGAAGTCTTTACGGTGTCTTCGCTGATAGCTATTGAATTAATAGTGAGATCGCGCCGTGCCAGATCCTGCTCCAGCGTCACATCGGGCGCCGTGTGGAAGGCGAAGCCGTGGTAGCCGCGCGCGGTCTTGCGCTCGGTACGCGCCAGCGCATATTCCTCGTGCGTTTGCGGATGCAGGAACACCGGAAAGTCCCGGCCCACCGCGAGGTAGCCCTGTGCCAGCATGGCCTCGGGCGTGGCGCCCACCACCACCCAGTCGCGGTCCTGCACGGGCAAGCCCAGCAAGGCATCGCGCACCGCACCGCCGACCAGGTAAATCTGCATGCCGGGCAGTTTACCGGTGCGACGGGGCGCTATCGCGACAGCCGGTAAGGCTCCTCGAACTGGCGAAAGTCCTGCTCTGCCAGCGCGCCATCGATCCAGGCCTTGATGCCGGGCAGGGCGCACACGCGCGCCACATAGGCGCTGATGTCCGCGGGTACCGGCAGCGCATAGGTTCGAAGGCGCATGCAGACCGGCGCGAAGTAGGCGTCGGCGACGGTGAAACCACCGAACAGCAGGGGGCCGCTATGCTGCGCGAGCAGCTCGCTCCACATGCTGACGAGGCGCTGCACGTCGGCGCGCACGGCGGGCTTGTCGCGCCACGCGAGCTGGCCAATCTGCGGCAGCGAGGCCTCGATGTTCATGCCGCAGGCACTGCGCAGGGCGCTGAACCCCGAGTGCATCTCGGCGCAGATGCTGCGCGCGCGTGCGCGCGCCTGGCGCTCTTGTGGCCAGAGTTTCTTCTCGGGATGTATTTCGGCCACGTACTCCGCGATGGCCAGCGTGTCCCAGACGGCAAAACCGTCGTCCAGCAGCACCGGCACCTTGCCCGCCGGAGTCACGCCGTCCAGTGCCACCTTGAAGTTCGAGCCCGGGTCGAACGAGTCGAACAGCACCTTGATTTCCTCGAACTCGATACCTGCCTGTTTGAGCAGTACCCACGGCCGCATGGACCATGACGAGTAATTTTTGTTTCCGATATAGAGCTTGAGCATGAACACCTCCTGCGCAACATGTTACTGCGCGCAGTGTGGCCTTTGATGAAAGTGGCGCGGCCGATCGATGCGCCAACCTGCCTTCAGGTCCGCCCCGCAGTTCTGCGCATCGCCAGCAACTCGTCTTCCAGCCCCGGCGCGTGGAGATACGACGGCGCGATGGCGGACAGCGCGGTGGGCGCGATATCCAGCGCCTGCAGTCCCGGGAGCAAGCCACTGGCGATACTGTCCACCGTCATCGAGTCGAGGTTGTCGCGGCTGATCAACGGCTCACCCGGAAGGGCTGCCATCAGGAGCGCTTGCAGGCGCCCGAGTGCCGGCGACAACGGTATGACGGGCCGCTCGCAGCCGGCCAGTCGTCCCGCGATCTGCACCAGTTCTTTCAAGGTCAGCACCTGCGGGCCGCAGGCCTCGTAGGTCTGTCCAATGTGGCGGCGCTCCTGCAGGCATCGGAGAATGGCGGTGGCCACGTCTTGCACCCACACGGGCTGGAATTTCGCAGTGCTGCCCGCCAGTGGCATGACCGGAAATACCCGCTGGAGCCTGGCAAAAAGGTTCAGGAAGCGGTCTTCGCGGCCAAAAACCACGCTGGGGCGCAGCACTGTCAAATCCAGATCGGCGCCGCGCAGAACCTCTTCGCCGCGTGCCTTGCTGCGCAGGTACATGGAAGGTGCGTCAAGGGCCGCGCCCAGTGCGCTGACATGCACGATGCGCCGCACCCCCGTGGCCGCGCACGCGCGCACCAGCTTTTGCGGCAACAGCTCGTGCACCCTGGCGAATGCCGACTCGCTGCCGTGCAGGATGCCCACCAGATTCACCACCGCATCGTGTCCGGCCAGCAGCCGGGTCAATGCGGCTTCGTCATGCACGTCGACCTCGAACAGGTCCAGTGGCGGCAACATCCACAGGTGTTGGGCTGCCGCGCGCCGCCGCGTGGGGACGGTCGCGCGCCACGCCAGGCGCGTCACTTTTTCGCACAGATGGGTGCCCACAAAGCCCGTGCCGCCGAGGATCAGTATTTTGTTCATCATGGTTGATTCTGCTTGAGTCGTATCGAGCGTCCCCGCCGCGGGGTTTATAGCGGTTCCCGGTGGTTGTGACAATCTGACGCATGTGCGGGTGGGCCCGCCTTGATAATCCGGCCATGCAATTGACGAATCAAAAGGCCCGTTTCATGCGCCGATCGGGCACTGCTCCCTGGTTTTTCATTATTTGCGTCGCCGCCCTGTGCAGCGGCTGCGCGGCAGTGGGAGTGGGGAGCGCGGCGGTGTCGGTTGGCAGCGCGGTGGTGACCACTGGCGCGGTGGTCGTTACGACCGGCGCCAAGGCCACGGGCGCTGTGGTGAACGCTGTGCTCCCCTGACACCGCAGTCAGTCTCCTGGCCGCGTGTTGCCTGGCCTGCGTCGTCATTCAGGGCAAATCCCTGCTTGGGTCCGGCTCGCTGGCGTCGCGTGGCCCCACCGTGCCCAGCCGGGACCGCAGCGACTGCGGCTGGCCGGTCAACAGCGCGGCGTAATCCGTGGTGTTGGCCATGACCTTCTTGACGTATTCGCGCGTTTCCGCAAACGGCACGTTCTCGGCCCAGATGGCGCCGTCCAGCACGGGGCCGTTGCGCCAGCTGCGCGGGCGCCCCGGTCCGGCGTTGTAGGCGGCGGCGGCGAGCGGCATGGAGCCATCGAAGTCGTCCAGAATCAGCTTGAGGTAGCCGGTGCCGATCGCGATGTTGGTGTCGCGATTGGCAATCTGGTCGGCGCTGAAGTTGGCCAGGCCTATTTTTTTGGCCGTCCAGCGCGCCGTGGCGGGCATGACCTGCATCAGGCCCGAGGCCCCCACACCCGAGCGCGCATCGACGATGAAGCGGCTTTCCTGACGGATCAGGCCGTACACATAGGCCGGGTCCAGATCGATCGCGCGCGTCTGTTTGAGCACTGCCTGCTCGTGCGGCATCGGAAAGCGCTGGTCGAAGTCCATGAAGGACTTGGTGCGTTCGCTGGTGTTGATGCAGCGGTCCCAGATTTCGCGCTGGCACGCCAGGTCGGCTGCGGCCAGCAACTCGCGGTCGTTCATGCCGCCTGGCGTGTGCAGGTTGGTGGTGTAGTTCCATTCGCGCACGCCTTCGCTGCGAAGCCCCAGCCCGATGGCGTACAGGGCCCGGTTCAGGCCGGGGTCCTCCAGCGCGGCCTGTTTTTCCTGCGCCGTCAGTGGCGCGGGCCGGGGCGGCACGGTGACCAGCTGGCCCAGATCCTCCCGCGCCAGTTGTTCGTAGAAACCGCTGACGCCCGCGATGCTTTCCAACAATCCATTGGCTTCGAGGCGCCGCGGCGCCGCCGGGTCGGCGCGCTGTGCGGTGCCCAAAGTGGTGAGCAGCGCACGCGCCTTCCAGTAGACCCACGCGGGATTTTTGCGCGCCTGCGCGCTCATGGCATTGATCGCCGTCAGCACGGTGGACCATTTGCCGGCACGCAGCGCGGCGCGCGTCCTCCACTCCAGCATGTCGTCGGTGAGATCGCTGTCCCGGCTGACGCGCGCGTAATAGCCGAGCGCATCGTCGCTCAGGCGCGTCGCTGTCTGGCGGCCGATCACGCCCCAGATCCAGTTTCGCTCTTCGCCGTCCAGTCGTGGACCCCATTTGCTTTCAAGCTGGGTCGCCGCGGCGTCGGGGTCGTTGTTGGCCATCCGGATCAGCGCCAGCACCACCAGTTGCTTGCCCACGCGCGACGTCGCGGACGCCTTGGTCGCAAGAAACTTCGCCGGACTGTTGCCCAGCTCCGAGACGAGGTTCAACACCTCGGGCGCAACGATTTCGACCGCGTTGCTGGCCGCCGTCAGGCGGTTCCTTGCCATCGCCAGCCGGGCCTTGCGCCAGGCGTCGGCAGCGGGCATTTTCTGGGCCGAGATCAAGGTGCCCGCCGCCAGCGTGCAACCGTCATCCGCCTTGTGCAGTGCGAACCAGTTTTTGCGGACCTGCTCGGCCAGCGCGGGCGCCGGTGTGGCGCTCGTCAGTTGCTCGATCAGCAGCGCATAGCATTGCACCTCCGGATCGTCGCGCATGCGGAATTTCGCGTAGTTGGCGGAAAAGTTGCCCCAGTCCCGGCGCTGACCCAGCAGCAGCAGCCAGTCGTTGCGCAGCCGGTCTTCCTGGTAGGTGCCGGCGTAGCGTGTGAGGAAATCCTGCACTTCCTGGGGGCTGGCGGTTTCCAGCCGTGCCTTCAGTTCCCAGTAGGCGGCCCAGGCTTCCAGCGGGTTGCCCCGGGCCAGAGGCAGCAGCGCCGTCAACGCCGCCGTATCGCCTTTTTTGAAGGCCTGGTTCATTTGCAGCAGCACATCGTCGCTATTGTTTTGGGCCTGCGCAGGCGGCGTCGCTGCGAACAGGATGCCGGAGATGAGAGTGGCGAACAGAGTCGGTGTCAGAATCTTGGGGAAGTGCATGAGGGAATTATGGACAAATTAACGGTGCGTCGGGCGTTGATCGAAGAGCGCATGAACATGCCGGACCGTTTGCAACGCGCCGACCTGCTCCAGCGCGTCATGCGAATCTGGTTGATCGGGCGTCCTGACACCGTCATTGGCGCGTACTGGCCCATCAAGGGCGAGTTCGACCCGTTGCCGGCGCTGCACCGCTGGAAGGAGGACGGTGAGCTGCAGGGCGGGCCCGACATGAAGCGCATTGGCCTGCCCGTGGTGGACAAGGTCCACAA
>SCRR01000413.1 GCA_004322085.1 Burkholderiaceae bacterium | reverse complement strand
CCACATTCAGCTCCCGCGCTTTGGCCAGCTTGCTGCCAGCCTCTGTCCCAGCCACCACGAAGCTGGTTTTCTTGCTGACCGACCCCGCCACCTTGCCGCCCGCGGCCTCAATCAGATCCCGGGCCTGGTCACGGCTCAGGGTGGGCAGGGTCCCGGTGATCACGAAGGTCTTTCCTGCCAGCGGTTGCGGAGCTGCAGCAGCAGGCTCGCCCTCTTCCCAGGTGACGCCGCAAGCGCGCAACTGTTCGACCACCTCGCGGTTGTGCGCCTGCGCGAAGAAGGTCCGGATGCTCCTGGCCACGATGGGGCCAATGTCGCTCACCTGAAGCAGTTGCTCCTCGCTGGCGTCCATGATGGCATCGAGTTTGCCAAAATGGCGCGCCAGCTCTTTGGCAGTGGCCTCGCCCACATGGAGGATGCCGAGCCCGAACAGGAAGCGCGGCAACGTGGTTTGCTTCGATTCTTGTAGCGCCTGCACCACGTTCCGGGCTGACTTGTCGGCCATTCGATCAAGCGCCACCAGTGAGGTCAGTCCCAGGCGGTACAAATCGGGCAAGGTCTTGATGACATCGCCGTCCACCAACTGATCCACCAGTTTCTCGCCCAGGCCCTCGATGTCCAGCGCACGGCGCTGCGCGTAATGCAGGATCGCCTGCTTGCGCTGCGCGCTGCAAAACAGGCCCCCGCTGCAGCGATGGCTGACCTCACCGGGCTCGCGCACCACGGCGCTGGCGCAGACCGGGCACTGGCGCGGCATGTGAAAGTTCGGTACGTAGTGTGGCCTCGCCCCGGGCACGACACCCACGACTTCGGGGATGACGTCGCCGGCACGTCGCACGATCACCCTATCGCCCATGCGCACGCCCTTGCGGCGCAGTTCGAACAGGTTGTGCAGCGTGGCGTTGGACACCGTCGTTCCGCCCACGAAGACGGGCGCCAGACGCGCCACGGGCGTCAGTTTGCCGGTGCGGCCAACCTGCACGTCGATGCCCAGCACCCGGGTCATCTGTTCCTGCGCCGGGAACTTGTGCGCCACCGCCCAGCGCGGTTCGCGTGTGACAAAGCCGAGCTGGCGCTGCAGCGCGAGGCTGTTGACCTTGTACACGACGCCGTCGATATCGAACGCCAGACTGTCGCGCTGGCTCGCGATGGACTCGTGATACGCTACTAATTCCGTAGCTCCTCGCGCAATACCTACCTGGTCTGCGACCGGAAAACCCCATGATTTCAGGGTTTGCAGCAATTCGTAGTGGGTCTGGAACGCGGGGCCGCCCTGCTCAGCCGGCGTGACCTCGCCCAGGCCGTAGGCAAAAAAACTCAGCGGCCGCTGCGCGGCGATTGCGGGGTCGAGCTGGCGCACCGCGCCGGCCGCCGCGTTGCGCGGGTTGACGAAGGTCTTTCCGCCCTTCTCGCGCTGTCTGGCGTTGAGGGTCTCGAAGTTATCGCGGCGCATGAAGATCTCGCCGCGCACTTCCAGCACGGGTGGCACGCCGGCCGGTAGCCGCAGCGGCACTTGCCCCACCGTGCGGATATTCTGCGTCACGTCTTCGCCCACCTCGCCATCGCCGCGGGTGGCCGCCTGCACCAGGCTGCCCTGCTCGTAACGCAGGTTCATCGCCAGGCCGTCGAACTTGAGCTCGGCTACGTATTCCACGGGCGGATCGCCCTCGCCCAGCGCCAATTCCCGCCGCACGCGCGCATCGAAGCTGCTGGCACCCGTGGGTTCGGTATCGGTCTCGGTGCGCAGGCTCAGCATCGGCACGGCATGACGCACGCTCGCGAACTGGTCCAGTGCCTTGCCGCCAACACGCTGGGTCGGTGAATCGGGGCTGAAAAGCTCGGGATGTGCCGCCTCCAGCGCCTGCAATTCGCGAAACAAGCGGTCGTATTCGGCGTCAGGAATCTCAGGCTCGTCGAGCACGTAGTAGCGGTGCGCGTGGTAGTGCAACGCGCGGCGCAACGCTTCGATGCGGGATGCGTCCGAGCCTGCCCCGGGCGGTTCATTCAGATGTGGGGCTGTCATGGCATGACGCGAAGCCTGGCGCACCGCTTACGAAAACAGGCGGCGTGCCAGTGCAGAGCCCGCCGACAGATCGCGCGCATCCAGCGTGTCATACAACTGTTCCAGATCGGTGCCGATCACGTCCATGGCCTCGGGCAGCAGCGGCTGGCCGTTGTCATCGGTCACGATGCCGTCCATCGCGCTGGCCAGTGCCGCGGCAGTTTCGCGCATGCGCGCGAAAGGGCGCTCGCTGCGATCGACTTGCGGCACATCGAGGCTGAGCGTGACCTCGCGAATCGCAGACTGTGCCGGATCGTCTGCCATGGCCGCCTGGGTATCGAACGCCAGTCCGAGCAAGGGCGGCAGCCCGGCGCTGCCGGCGGGCAACACCATGCGACCCGGGATCACGCCTGGCACGAAACCCAGACGTGCCGCATTCTGCTGTACATAGCCGGGGCTCCAGGCGGCCCTTTGCGCGCGCAGCGAAAAACCGAGTTGGGCATCATGGTCACCGGCAAACTGGTCGAGTTCGCGGGCACGGGTCACTTCATCGAGCATTTCGGGGAACTCGGCCAGGCCGTTGACCGCATCGGCAAACGCCTGTGCCTTCACCACGTACTCGGAGTATTCAATCTCGTTGAGAGCACCTGTGCGGTTGGCGAGCTGCACGCCCGCCTGGAACGCGGTGTAGCGCTGGCCGGGAGCCGGTGTTTCCCATTGCGCGCCGGCTTCGTTCAGGCCCTCGATGGCAAACGGCTTGCTGCCGGCGCGGCGCGTAGGCGGCATGGCGGCGAGCGCCGCGTCCCCCGAGACCGGCGCCTCCAGCGAGATGGTCGCCACGACGTCGATCAAGGCATCCATGCCCGGCCTCTTCTCCAGCATCGGCAGCGGCGCAGGCGTCACCAGGTCGCCGTCAAAGGTGGGCTCGGTGCGTATCGGCTCGTTGCCGCCCGCAGAGGCTGCAGCGTGGCTCGTGCCGTCGCGCGCCTCGGGCGACGCCTGCCGGGGCGCGTTCTTGCGCGAGCTCCAGGTGCTGTGTGCGACCACGCCGGCCAATACCAGGCCTCCCGCGATGGCCAGACTGATTTGCAACGTGCTCATCTGGGGCTCCAGGCTAATCAGGCCGCCTCGGCCATGGACACGGCGGATTCCATGTCGACCGCCACGATGCGCGAGACGCCCTGTTCCTGCATGGTCACGCCAATCAACTGCTCGGCCATTTCCATCGCGATCTTGTTGTGGCTGATGAAGAGGAACTGCGTCTCTTTGCTCATGCTGCGCACGAGTTTCGCATAGCGCTCGGTGTTCGCATCGTCGAGCGGTGCATCGACCTCGTCGAGCAAGCAGAACGGCGCCGGATTGAGCTGGAAGATCGCAAACACCAGCGCAATCGCGGTCAGCGCCTTCTCGCCGCCCGAGAGCAGGTGAATGGTCTGGTTCTTCTTGCCTGGCGGCTGCGCCAGCACCTGCACGCCCGAGTCGAGAATTTCGTCGCCGGTGATCACCAGCCTAGCGTTGCCGCCGCCGAACAACTCGGGGAACATCCGGCCAAAGTGCTCGTTGACGGTATTGAAGGTGCCGGCCAGCAGCTCACGAGTCTCAGCGTCGATCTTCTTGATGGCGTCTTCCAGCGTGGTCATGGCCTCCACCAGGTCAGCGGTCTGGGCGTCCAGGAACTGCTTGCGCTCGCGCGAGCTGGTCAGCTCCTCGAGCGCGGCCAGGTTCACGGCGCCCAGCGCCGCAATCTCGCCGTGCAACCGGTCGATCTCGCCTTGCATACCGTTCAACCGTACGTTGCCCTCGACCACAGACCTGGCGACGACTTCGATGTCGGTCTGGGCGTCGGCCAGCAGCTGCGCGTATTGCTCCAGTCCCAGGCGCGCGGCCTGCTCCTTGAGCTGCAAGTCGGTGATGCGCTGGCGCAGCGGGTCGAGCTCGCGCTCGAGCTGCAGGCGGCGCTCGTCACTGGCGCGCAGCCTGGCGGTCAGGTCGTCGTATTCACTGCGCCTGGCGCCCAGTGCAGCCTCGCGCTCGAGCTTGAGCGCGAGCGCACTCTGCAAGCCGGCCTGCGCGGCCGCGGCGGTCAGTCGTGACAGTTCCTCATGGGCCTGCTGCTGCTGCTGTGCGATGGCCTGCGCCTGCTCGGCGGCTGTCTCGATGGCGCGGGACAGTTCGGCTTTACGCGATTCCAGGCTGCGCTGCGAGAACACGGCCTCCTGGGCCTCGCGCTCCAGGCCACGCTGCTGCTCGCGGCACTGCGCGAGCCCGCGCTCCGCGTCAATCACGCGTTCGTCGAGCTGCGCCTGGCGCTCCTGCGTGTCGGCCAGGCGCATATCGAGTTCTTCAAAGCGGCCCTCCGCCGTCATGCGGCGTTCTTGCAGATCCCCGAGCTGAGCATCGACCTCGCTGAGATCGGCGGCAATCTGCTCGCTGCGAGCACGCGTCTGTTCCGCCAGTTGGGTCAGGCGCAGTGCCTCCACCTGCAGCTCGTGCGCACGGGTCTGGCGTTCCGCCGCCTCGCGCCGCACCGAGATCAGTCGCTGTGACGCGTCCGAATAGGCGGCTTCGGCGCGCACCAGCGCCGAGCCGGATTCTTCGCTGATCAGCGCCTGGGCCTTGAGCTGGCGCTCGAGGTTTTCAATTTCCTGAGCGCGCGCCAGCAGGCCAGCCTGCTCCGAATCGGGCGCATAAAAACTCACGCTGTGCGCGCTGACCGCGTGCCCGGCCTTGATGTAAATCACCTCACCCGGTTGCAACCGGGCGCGGCTGGCAAGTGCGTCTTCGAAACTCGGCGCCGTATAGCAACCGTGCAGCCAGTCGGCGAGAACGGCCTTCTGGCCCGCATCGCCCAGCCGCAGCAAGTCGGCCAGCCGGGGTAGCCCCGCGGCTTTCTCAGGCAGCGAGGCTTGCGGCGGACTGTAGAACGCAAGTTTGGCCGGCGGCGCGTCACCGCCGAAGGCGCGCACCATGTCGAGGCGGCTGACTTCGAGCGCGCCCAGGCGCTCACGCAGCGCACCCTCCAGGGCATTTTCCCAACCCTGCTCGATGTGAATCCGGCTCCACAGGCCCTGCAAGCCGTCCAGCCCGTGTTTCGCCAGCCAGGGTTTGAGCTTGCCGTCGGTCCTGACCCTTTCCTGCAGGGCCTTGAGCGCCTCCATGCGGGCCGACAGATCGGCCTGTTTGGCCGATTCGCTGTTGACCGCCTGCTGCCGCGTGCGGCGCTCCTCGTCGATTTGCGGCACCGACTCCTGCAGCTCCTGCAGCCGCGCGTCGGCCACGCTGGCGGCTTCCTGGGCGATCGCCAACTGGCTGTTCAGGTCGACCAGGCGCGCCTCATCAGGCGCCGCCAGCGCGTTCTTGTCGACGGCCAAGCGCTCGCGGCGCTGGTTGATCTGGCGCGATTGCTCCTCGATACTGCGCTGCTCCGCCGCCAGCACCTGGATTTGCTGCTGCACCTGTCCCACAGTGCCGCGTTGCTCGCTGGCCTTGGCCTGCGCCAGGCGCAGGGCTTCTTCCAGTTCGGGCAGCACCTGGGATTGCTCTTCGACCTGTGCGGACAGGAGTTGCGCCTTTTCTTCGGCAGCGAGCGCCTGCGCCGCCAGCCCTTCGGTCTCGGTGCGCGCATCGTCACCACGCGCGGCCCACTGCGCAGTTTGCTCGCTCAAGGTGGCCAGGCGCCGCTCGACACGCTGGCGCCCCTCCACCACGAAGCGGATCTCGGCCTCCAGCCGCCCCACTTCGGCGCTGGCCTCGTACAGCAGGCCTTGCGACTGGTTGACCTGGTCACCGGCCGCGTAATGCGCCTGGCGGATGGCTTCCAGGTCAGCCTCAACGTGGCGCAGATCGGCCAGTCGCGCGTCCAGATCGTTCACCGCTTTTTCGGCGTCGGCCTTGATCCGGACCTGGTCGGCTTCGCTGTCGGCGCGTTTCAAAAACCACTGCTGATGCTGTTTGAGGGTCGCATCCGCCTGCAAGCTGTTGTACCTTTGTGCCACCTCGGCCTGCTTTTCCAGCTTTTCCAGGTTGGCGTTGAGTTCGCGCAGGATGTCTTCCACGCGGGTCAGGTTTTCGCGGGTGTCGGACAGGCGATTTTCAGTCTCGCGGCGACGCTCCTTGTATTTCGAGACCCCTGCCGCTTCCTCCAGGAACAGGCGCAGTTCTTCCGGTTTGGATTCGATGATGCGGCTGATCGTGCCCTGGCCGATGATCGCGTAGGCGCGCGGCCCGAGGCCCGTGCCCAGGAACACATCCTGCACGTCGCGCCGGCGCACCGGCTGGTTGTTGATGTAGTAGCTGGAGGTGCCGTCGCGCGTGAGCACGCGCTTGACCGCGATTTCGGTGAACTGGCTCCACTGGCCGCCGGCGCGATGGTCAGCGTTGTCAAACATCAGCTCCACGCTGGAGCGGCTCGCCGCCTTGCGCAGGTTGGTGCCGTTGAAGATCACGTCCTGCATGGACTCGCCACGTAATTCTGACGCGCGACTCTCGCCCAAGACCCATCGCACCGCGTCCATGATGTTGGACTTGCCGCAGCCATTGGGCCCGACCACGCCCACCAGTTGCCCGGGCAGCAAAAAGTTGGTCGGCTCGGCGAAGGACTTGAACCCCGATAATTTGATGGAATTGAGACGCACGGGCGGTTGATGCTGACTTGTTGGTTTGACTGGCGAACGGGCTGTATGCCTGCGTCCCGAACAGCCGCTGAACAGAGCATCATGATACCTTGCTGATACCGAGCAAAAGCGCCCAGGTTGGGCGCTGCCCTATCATCGGCCCCCCGATCGAACCCGTCGGAACAGGCGTTACAAGATGAAACTCTGTTTTTCAGCCGCAAGCCCCGCCGCGGCATCCGGGTGATCGGCTTTTTGGACTTGGTATGGAAGAATTCAATCAATCGCTGTTCCTGCTCATCAACGCGCCGGCGCACCCCGCCGCGGCGGTGCTGGTGCTTGCCAGGCTGTTTGCGCAATACCTGATCCTGCTCATGCCCCTGACGCTGCTGGCGGGCTGGCTGCGCGGTAGCGAGCACACCCGCAAGCTGATGCTCGAAGCGGCGGCCTGCGCCCTGCTGGCACTGTTGATGGCACAAATCATCGGCATGCTGTGGCCGCATCCGCGGCCTTTCATGATCGGGCTCGGCCACCAGCTCATTCCCCACGTGGCCGACCCGTCGTTTCCGAGCGATCACCTGACCCTGATGTGGAGCGTCGGGTTCAGCCTGCTGCTGCATGCGCAGACACGAGCGGCGGGCGCGCTGTTGACCCTGCTGGGACTGCCCGTGGCGTGGGCGCGCATCTACCTGGGGGTGCACTTTCCGCTGGACATGGTCGGTGCTGCGCTGGTGGCAGCGCTCAGCGCCTGGCTGTGCTTGCACTATGCAGGCTGGGTCGTGGAGCCGGTGTTTCCGTGGATGGCGGCTACCTACCGCCGTCTTTTTGCATCGTTGATACGGTGGGGCTGGGTGGTGGAGTGATGCGCTAAGGCGCTCCCAAGTACCGTCGGCGATGGTTGACGTCTCCCCCGAACTCCGGACTTTTCAAAGTGAGAC
>SCRR01000423.1 GCA_004322085.1 Burkholderiaceae bacterium | reverse complement strand
ATGGCTACGGGTGAGCAGCCAGAGAGCGAGCAGGACGACCATCAGCGCGGACCAGCAGATCACGAACATGGTTTCCGGACGCTGGAATATTTCCACATGAATGCCGAAAATGGTATCGGGCAGGGCAACCTTCATGCCGTCCTCGCCGTTGGCAAGCTCGCGCCAGCGAAGGAACACCTCATAGAACGCCTGCGCAACGGCCAGTGTGAGCATCGAAAACGCCACTCCGACCAGACGCAGGAACAGCAGGCCCAACACGAAAGCCAGCGCGGTTGGAATCACGATGGCGGCGATGATGGATATTTCCGCGGACGCTATTCCGCGACCGAGCGAAAGCGCCACCACATATCCGGCGAGGCCATAGAACGCAGCCTGGCCAAAGCTGACCAGCCCGTTTTGCCGCACGAGGAAGCCGACGCTTGTCGCGAGAATTGCACTGATCACTGCCTGTGTGAGGAGCGTCAGCAACAATGCGGAACTTGTCAGTTTCGGTAGAGCAGCGCCGGCCAAAGCCAGCGCGATAAAGATCGAAACTGCGAACCATTTCGCCTTCGCCGTTGTGCCGACGGAGGCGCTGGCAGGTGCCAGTTTTTCGCTTTGTTGAGTCATAGCGGACGTCATGTCGCCGGGACCATTGTTACGCGCCCGCACCGACGCACTAGGGTTTTCCACAAGGCTTGTCTCCTTTGTAATTTTTGCCGTCCTCGCACGAAGCTCGGACTCATAAATAGGCTCGGCGTGGTATGCCGAGGTGATGAACTATGCCGTAACAGCTATGCAAATGACAATAAAAGTTTAGTATGATCCATACGCTTTAGTGCATGTCTGGAGGGATCAATGGATTGGACTCATCGACTTCGTTTGCGGAATCTGCAAATGCTTATCAGCCTGGCACAGACAGGCAACATGAGCCAATCTGCGGAGGCGCTGCATACAACGCAACCAGGCCTTTCTAAGTGGTTGCGCGAGCTCGAAGAAGATGTCGGCGTGCCTCTTTTCGAACGTCTCGCACGAGGCCTGCGCCCCACCGCATACGGCGAGGCCTTGATCGCCCACGCCAGACGCATCGAAGCGCATCTGGATACGGCAAGAGATGAAATGATGGTGCTGCGCGACGGCGGCGATGGGCTGGTAACCATCGGTTTTGTCGGCGCGTCCTCAGTGGATAGCGTGCCGATGGCTGTGCTCAAAATTCTCGAGAAGGTTCCCGCCGCGCACATCCGCTTGCTGGAAAACAAGATTGAATCTTTGATCGAAGGGCTCAGTGCGGGTCTTCTGGATGTCGTTGTCGGACCTTCGAATATGCAGTCGCAAGATCCGCTCATCCGGTCCGAGGTTTTGTATGTCCAGCCGATACATCTGGTGGTCAGGCAAGATCATCCCATTCTCGAAAAGAAGAAGCCCACTTGGGCAGACGTGCTCTCCTATCCGTGGGCGCTATGGGCCAAAGGAACGCCGGTACGAGCGGCGTTTGACCAGGCACTGCTTGATGCCGGACAGAAACCTCCTGTCACCTATGTGGAGTCGAACTCTGCCACCCTGACGACGACGCTTCTGGTCCACAGCAACATGATCGGCGTCACTTACCACCGACCGGCGCTGCGCTGGAGTCGCATGAATATTTTGTCAATCGTGCCGCTGCAACTGTCGGTATTCGGATCGGTGACACTTTACTGGCGCGAAGACTCAGTCAGCCGTGTGGCTGTTAAAGCGGCCCTTGATGGCATTCGGCAGGTAGTTCAGGAGTTCGTCAAGGATGGCGATAGCCGCCAACCGGCAATCGGCTTGCCGAAACGTAAGGTAACTTCAAAGTTGACAAAATGACAGTTGCGACCGCTGGTTACTCGCGCCGTATGAAGTTATCGATGGGGGGCAGTTCCACCCGGAGTTCTCGACCCAGGCGATGCTCTGATACCTCGACCACATGAAGGAATCTTTCGTCGACTCGAAGAAGTTGATCGCCCAGGTCGGCGCCACGAATGACGCCAGTAGTTTGTTGAGGCGCTTCTCTGCATTGACTGCGTCGCTGAGTTCGATGGCTCCAGGAATTGTCAGCGCTTGTCGCCTAACATCCGTTTCGGATAGTCTGACGTTGGCTTAAGGTCGCCGTCACGTGCGAGATTGAATCTCCAAAGTGGAAACAGGAGATTTGTCTCACTGGACTCGTTGACAACGATCACCCACACCTTGTCCGGTTGGGTCAGTATGAGGTTGCGGTATAGATTGGGAAACACTGGCAATCCATGTGTGCTGTCGGTGGTGACGAACCGCCGCCTCCTCTTCGCTGCCAGGCCTTTGGCTCGCATGATGCGCATGACCTTTTTGTGGTTGACCACCAGACCCCTGTGACGCAACTCGTGGTGACGCGGTGGTACTCGTAGTAGTACGGGTACTCCCAGCAAATCGCCTCGATCTCGTTGGCGATGGCCAGGTTCAATCGTGAAACCGGCAGGTCTCCCGGCTTTGAGTAGTAGGTGCTGCGCGGCAGTTTCATGATTTGGCATCCCCGCGCAACGGGTAGACCGTTGCTGGCCCGACCGTGATCAGTGGCGGCTCCCTTATCCGCGACGTTGTCCGCATGCCAGTTTTTTTGAGGAGGAAATCCACCTCCATGGTGAACTGACCGATCTTTCGCTCCAGGGGCGCGATCTTAGCCTCGTAGTCGGCAATGGTCTCTGCCTGGTCCTGCTCCTCGGTGATATCACCGCGCTGAAACTTCTGGACCCGCAGGACCAGCAAGGAGTGGTTGATGTTGTGCCTGGCAGCCAGTTCCTTGTAGCTGCCCTCGCCATTGAGGTAAGCGTGAACCAATTGGAGCTTCAGTGCGGTGCTGTGCCGCTTGTATGTGGCCATGGATATTCTCCTTGACCGACAAAGGTGATGTCAAATTTCACCGGCCCCACTGTCCAACCCGAGGGGTGCAGTCCAAACCGGGGGTCAAGATTCAGTGGAAATCAACTGTCATGAGCAACCGTTGACTGGAAATCAATTGGGTTGCCGGTTAGCCGACACCAGCGATCGGCTGCAAACGCTGCGATGCAGACGACAGCAACAGCCTGGTAGGCAATGACGGCAGTACGTTGCCCTAATACTCAGGCTGCACCTTCGTCTTCGCCCACAGTGCTGCGATGGAAACTCGGGACTTGAAACAGCCGCCATCGACTGATTCCCGACAGCTTTACTCGACGTCGGCAAAGTTCGGCTGAGCCCAGTCCAACAGCTCCGCCAGCCGGCAGATCACCCACCGCGCCTCATCTGCGGTCACAGCCACCGCATCTACTTTCAAGCCTTGGAAGCAACGCAAGAGTACGTCCGTCTCGGTGAGGTCCAGACCGAATGACATATTTTTGGCGGGCTCTGTGAGCATGCTGGCCATGTCTTCGCACAGTTCGTAGCGGCCGGCGACGACGTCCCGAGGGGCGTTGGGTTTGTGACTCCCAGGGGCGGTGTACAACGCCATGAACGACTGAGGAATCTCAATTTGATACTCGTCCGACACGATAAGGTTCCTTGCGTCCATTGCCAGGTAAACCATGCCCGGGCGCCGCAGCCGGACACCAACATAGTCGGGCGGCTGCGAGCGGCATTGTTGTCCACTGTTCGATTCCGCCTTACTTGACTTCCAGGTCTTCCAGCTTCGTCCCTGACTCAAGCGCCATCAGGAACCACCTCGGTCGCTTGCCGTGGCCCGTCCAGGTGTTGCCCACTTCGTCGCGGTATCGAATCACACCGGCAGGCTTTTTCGCTGCCTTCTTGCGCGTTTTCCTGGCAGCGACCTTTCCTGCCGTTTCGACTGATTTGGCGGCGCGCCCCGAAAAGCCAAGATCGGCGGCCGTCAACCCGTAGTGCGCGATGGCCTCCTTGATGCGCTCAATGACACCGACCGCCTCCTTGGCCTTTACCGCGTCGACCTTCTTTTGCAGTTCTGCGATCTGGGCATTCAATTGAGCGAGGGTTTTTGCCATTGTTAATTCCTGTTTTTTGAGAAGAGTGGCAGAGCATAGCGCAAATCAATAGCAATTGAGTCCATCAGGATGGACGAGCCGGGACGAATGCCGACCACTCGCAAGCCCGACGAAATCCGATTCCCGGCCAGCTAACGGAGGGACGCCAAAGGCCTCCGGTCGCCCACCCAGTAAACTCACCATCTCATCAACTCCGTTGCAATCAATCAAAAATGAATCGCGCTGAACTCATCGAAAAACTTGTTTCCAAGAACGAACTCTCCAAAGCACTTGCTGGCAACGTCCTGGATACCCTCATTGAAACCATCCAGGTTGCGGTAAAAAAGGGCGACTCAGTGACCCTGGTCGGCTTCGGAACTTTCAAGTCCGTGAAGCGCGCAGCCCGTACCGGCAAGAACCCGAGCACCGGCGCCGCGCTCAAAATCCCTGCGGGCACGGTGCCCAAGTTCACCGCCGGGTCTAAGTTCAAGGCCATCGTTGACCCCAAGGCCGCTGCTCGCAAGGCAGCAAAGGCTGCCGCCAAATAATCAATTCAAGTCCTTCCGTGCCGGCCAACCCTGAGCCAGCCGGCAAAGAACACTTGCTAAAAGTGTTGGCAATCGAAGAAGCCGCTTGACCCGATGGGCTGGCGGCTTTTTTGTGGGCGGTGAGGTGTGCAGCGGGGTAATCACGGGCGGCCATGTCACGAAACGACGGTGCAGCAAGGTCGTTGACTCTTCAGGCCTCACCCAAGTACACGCCCAACCCGTCGGCCGTACTCGCCTGAAGGCCATCGGCGCTTGGGTAATTTGTCACAGCATTGACGCAGCAGGAGCGCGAAATATCCTGTCACAATTATTTCGTCAATCACCGGGTAGGAACATTCAATGCAAACAAGAAAAACTATCGCCACACTGCTCGTCGCCGGAGCGCTGGCTGTCCTGACTGGCTGTGCAAGCCTGCCGTCGCCAGAGGTGATGAAAGCTGAGACTGCGTCTTACCAGCTTCCAAAGCTACCAGAGCCAGGCAAAGCCATCGTCTACGTCGTTCGCCCTTCAGGACTTGGGGGCCTGATTCGCTTCAATGTATTCGTGGACGATCAGGAGGCCCCATCGGAAATGGGCTACACACGATCGAGCCAGTACATCTACTTCAATCTCTCCCCTGGGGAGCACAAGATTTACTCCAAGGCCGAGAACTGGGCAGAAACGCTGGTTTCGGCCAAGGCCAACGACATCATTTATATCCAGCAGGAGCCAACAGTGGGCTTCATCATGGCTCGGAACAATATCTTCAAACTGGAAGACTATCAGGGCAAGTATCAGGTCAAAACTCTGGCGCTCGGTACCGTCATCAAGACAGACAAATAAGAGCTTTGGCAAACAACGCGTTGCAGTGGCTGGCGCTGGACTTATGCATCGCCATCGTGACCGCCGATGGCCATGAGGCTCCTGGGGTGGGGAGGTAGTAGGGTAGTCCTTCCATCGAGCGGACACGGTATGCCCATGTCAAATATTATTCATCGCGCACATGACACCATCTCTTTCCGTACCTACAGACAATATCTACAAGTTTTATTGCTTGTTTGGCCTCGTATTGATCGTCAGCTCGATCTTTTCGTTGGTCGCAATCTACACCTCGTCCCTGGACAGAAAGGTTCTGTACACAGAGGCCATCATCTCACTCGAAACGAAAGCACAACGAAGCAAGGCCGACGGTGACCTATTGGCCATAAACGCCAAGCTGATCGAGGTCACCAAGTCCAACGAATATTTCGCTAGTGCAGTGCGCCACTCTGTTCAGTACTTATCTCGCGGTAGTAACGAGCGCGGCCCTGGCTCGCGTGACCTTGGCGAGGATGTCGCAGGCGCGTGCGGTCCAGATGAACGGCTTGGGA
>SCRR01000412.1 GCA_004322085.1 Burkholderiaceae bacterium | reverse complement strand
GATCATGCGTTCGCTGCGCAATACCGAACGCGTCATCAACAACGCTGGCGTGGAGCGCATAGCGGCCATCGAGCGCGAGAAAGGCGACGCGCTCAAGATCGAGGACATCATCGGCGAGGTTGCCGGCATCTACCCGCGTGTGATGACCGATGGCGACATGGACGCCGGTGCCTGGAGCTGCGGAATGGTGATCGGGCTGGTGCGCGACGTGCCGACCTGCCGGGAACTGATCGACCGGATCATGGTGCAGGCAGACCAGATCATCGACGAGCGACTGGCTCGATTGCGGACCTGAGAATCGCCACCGTGCCAGACACCCCACAGAACCCCACCCGACGCCGCCTCCTCCAACGAGCCGCGAGCGCCACTGGCCTGAGCCTGCTGCCGCTGAGCGTGCAGCGCGCGATGGCGCAGGCGACTGCACTGGCCCGGCCGGCCTCGCTGAGGGACATCCAGCATGTGGTTCTGCTGATGCAGGAGAATCGCTCCTTTGATCACTACTTCGGCACCCTGGCCGGTGTGCGCGGTTTTGACGACCCTGGCGCAATGAAGCTGCAAGGCGAGCATGCTGGCACCTCGGTATTCCAGCAACCCGATCCGCAAAACCCCGACGGCTATCTCCTGCCCTTCCATCTCGATACCCGCAAGACCAGCGCGCAGATGATTCCCTCCACCAACCACACCTGGAAGGTGCAGCACGAAGCCTGGAACGGCGGCAGGATGGACAACTGGGTTCCCGCACATCGCAAAGCCGATGGCGAGAACGGCCCCTATACGATGGGCTACTACGAGCGTGCGGACATCCCGTTCCATTTCGCGCTGGCCGACGCCTTCACGATCTGCGATGCCTACTACTGCTCCATGCTCGGCCCCACCTGGCCGAACCGCATGTTCTGGATGACCGGCACCATCGATACCGGCGGCGAGCATGGCGGCCCGATGATCCGCAACAAGGTGCCACGCGGCGGCTTCAGCTGGACCACCTACGCCGAGAGACTGGAAGCGGCGGGCGTGAGCTGGAAGGTCTACCAGCAGGAGGACAACTTCGCCACCAACGTGCTGGAGTACTTCAGGCAGTTCCGTGAGGCAGCCAGGGACTCCCCACTCCATCAGAAGGGTTTGCTGCGCGGTCCCGAGGGCCAGTTCGAGGAGGACGCGCGGAACGACCGCTTGCCAGCCGTCTCGTGGATCATGCCAACCAGCTTCCAGTCGGAACACCCCAAATTCACACCAGCCGACGGCGCTGCCTTCATTGCCAGCAAGATCGAAGCGATTGCTGCCAACCCGGAGGTCTGGGCCAAGACCGTGTTTATTCTGACCTACGACGAGAACGACGGCCTGTTCGACCACGTGGCGCCACCTGTGCCACCAGCGGGCACGCCGCATGAGTTCGTCAATGGGTTGCCAGTGGGCGCCGGTTTCCGCGTGCCGGCGATCATCGTTTCGTCCTGGACGGCAGGCGGATGGGTCTGCAGTCAACCTTTCGACCACACCTCGGTCCTGCGACTCCTGGAGCAATTCACTGGTGTGATCGAAACCAATATCAGCACTTGGCGGCGCCAGACTTTTGGCGACCTGACCACGGCTTTCCGCTTTGACGCCCCGAAGGCCACGGCCCCGGCGCTGCCCGATGCTCGGGCTGCGCTGTCCGCCGTGCACGAGGAAATGGCAAAGCTCGCTAAACCAACCCTGCCCAACACGAGCCAGCTCGTGCCGAAGCAGGAGAACGGCAAACGCAAGCGTATCGGCTGAACCAGCCCTGGCGGACCCGGGTCGAAGCGGTACCCATCAGTCTGCGCGGCTGCGCCTCGCGGGTGCTAACATGCCCCTGCCCGATTGGCGGCCTGCGGGTGTCGCGACGGACAGCGCAATTGCGAGGAGCGCAAAGTGGCATTGTTGTTGAACGAAATTCCCTGGTCCGAACCGCTACTGGCGGCCGACTCCGATCCTGTTTGGGCGGTGGAGCTCAAGCGGCGCGGTGCTCACGTCTTCGAGGTTGATCGCCGGATCGCGGCCAGTCATTGGTTGCGGGAGGCGGCCTACGGCGTGACCAGCTATGTCCCCAGCGAAATATCCGAGCGCCTGCTTCGCATCGGCGCGATGATCACCGCGCAGGAAAACGCCTGCCGCTATTGCTACGGCGCCAACCGCGCTTACATGAAAGTGCTGGGTTATTCGGAATCCTTCATCCAGCGCATCGAACGCGACGTGCACGTGGCCGAGATGGACGCAAAGGAGCGCGCCTTCATCGCCTTTTGCCGAAACCTGTCGCGTTCCAGGCCGCGGCCGGCACGCGATACGGTCGACCAATTGGTCAGCCTGGGCTTCACGCGGCCTCAGGTGAACGAGATGGCGTTCCTGATCGCCTTCGGCTGCTTCTACAACCGGCTGGCGACATTGATCGCTTGCCCACCGGAGCGCAGCTTCGAAGCCATGGCCAACGGTCCGGTGGGGCGCCTTTTGGGCTTGGCGGTGCCGCTGTGGCAAAGGTTGACCCACGCTGGCGCCAGGCGCGCGCATGCCAACGTGCCACTGGAGGCGCCGCCGCAGGAGGAAGGTCGCTTTGGTTCGGTTCTGGCGCCGCTGACAGGATTGCCTGCTGCCGCTATCATGAAAGCGGCGCTCAACGGTGCCTTCGATTCACCCCTGATCTCCCGCCCCGCCAAAGTTCTGATGTTCGCCGTCGTCGCGCGCGCCTTGGGTTGTGGGTATTGCGAAGGCGAAGCCGCGCGCCTGCTGGCCGACGAGGGCTTCGGTGCAGCCGAGTTCGATAGCGCGATGGACACGCTGGGTTCGACACGGCTGCGCCCCGAAGAAACTGCCATACTGGTATGGACCCGCGAGACCGTGTCCTACGAGACCGCTGCGATTCAGCGCCAGACGCGCAGCCTTGGCGCCGAGTTGAATCGCTCCGTCCTGCTCGAAGCCATCGGCGTGGCCGCACTGGCGAATGCTACTGTGCGCCTGGCGATGTTGCTGGAGTGAAGTGCTGAGCTGGGCACTCCTCGCAACCGTATTGCTACCCGGTTTGGCTGTAGCGGTGTATGCCTGGATGCAGCGTGCGCAGCGCCGCCAGCTCGAGCGCTTGCTGAACGCCGCCGACGCCAAGCTGGAGCAGCTGCAGCGTCAGTTTGAACGGTTTGTGCCACCAGACGTGGTCGAGCGGCTCACTGACGTCGGGGATGGACTCAAACCCGCGCGCCGACACGTGACCATCCTGTTCGCCGACCTGCGCGGTTTCACGGCGCTGTGTGACCGGCTCGATCCTGCTGTCACGGTATCTGTCCTCAACGGCTACTTCGGCCACATGATCGAGACCATCACGCAGCACCATGGGCATGTCACCGAACTAGTGGGTGACGGATTGTTGGCGTTGTTCGGTGCGCTGCACCCGAACCCCTGGCAGGCACGGGACGCGGTGATGGCGGCGCTGGCGATGCGCAGCGTGTTGGCCCGCTACAACCAGACACTGCTCGCGCGGCAATTGCCCGAACTGCGCTTCGGTATCGGCATCCACAGCGGCGAGGTGATCGCCGCGGTCATCGGCACCGGCGCGTTGTCGAAGTTCAGCGTCACCGGCGATCCAATCAACGTCGCTTCGCGGGTCGAAGGTCTGACCAGCGCGATGCAGGTGGATCTGTTGATCACCGAGGTCATACGCGACAAGCTTGGCGACGATTTCGACCTCGCGCCGATGCCGTCCACCCTGGTCAAGGGCAAGGCCGAGCCGATTCGCACCTGGACGGTGCGCGCCAATGCCGGCACGGTTGGCGGCGATCAACCCAACAGCGCTGCATCGGCCGGCGAACGCGGCCCGCGCCTGGCACCACGGCCATAGCGGGCAATGTTGACACCGCGAAAGCGCAGCATCGCCGTCTTGTCAGGCTGACGTCGCGTTCCAAAGTAAAAAGGGCCTGGCCACACGGCCAAGCCCTTGAATTCATGGTGGGACCTGCGGGGGTCGAACCCACGACAAACGGATTAAAAGTCCGCTGCTCTACCAACTGAGCTAAGGTCCCCGAGGGCTCTCGCCCTTTTTTTGCGTTTCCGCAAAGCCTTGGATTATAGCGTCGGCAAGACGCGCTATTGCTGCCGTGCCGCCAACCGGTCGAGAATCCAGCCCGCGGCGCACAAGCCGAAGGTGGCGGTCGTGCTGACCACCGAGCCATAGCCGTGGCAGTTGAGCGAGCCGTCGCCTTCCACGGCGCAGCTCGCATCGGGTGGCATGACGGCTTCACGGCTGAAGACACAGGCAACGCCGATTTTTTTTCCTTCGCGCGGCGCACCGTGCTCCTTGCGCAAGCGCTGGCGCAACTGAGCCAGCAACGGATCGTGTGTGGTCTGCGCCAGGTCGTCGATGTCGACCTTGTGCGCGAGCCGCTTGCCACCGGCCGCGCCGGCGCAGATGAACAAGGCGCCGCTCGCCCGGGCCCAGGCCGCCATGGCAGTCTTGGCCCGGACCTGGTCACAGGCGTCGATCACGGCATCCACGCCGGCGGGCAGCAGCCCTGGCCAGTTGGCAGATTCGACAAACTCTTCAACAGTAGTGACATCGCACGCCGGGTTGATCTGGGCTATGCGCTCGCGCATGGCCAGCACCTTGGCCTGCCCCAGCGTGGCGTCGAGTGCCTGGACCTGGCGGTTGATGTTGGATTCGGACACATGGTCGAGGTCGATCAGCGTCAGGCGCCCGACCCCGCTGCGCGCCAGGGCTTCGGCGGCCCAGGAACCCACGCCGCCGATGCCGACGACAGCCAAGTGGGCGCCGCGAATCCGCTCCGCGCCCGCCACGCCATACAGGCGCGCGAGGCCGCCAAAGCGACGCTTCGCGTCCATTGCGAGGCCGTCCGGCGCACTGGGTAGCAGGGCCGGATGGCTCAAGCCACGCGCTCCATGCGCCAGATCTGATAGCGCAGCGCGGCCACGGCGCCGACCAGGATGGCGGCGACGGCAACGAAGCTGGTCGCACTCAGGGTCGAGAGACCGCTGAGTCCCTGCCCCACCGTGCAACCCAGCGCCGTGACGCCGCCCACGCCCATCAGCACGGCGCCCGACATGTGGTTAGCCACGTCTTCGGTGCTGCCGAATCCTTCCCAGCGAAAATTTCCCGTGGCAATGGCGCACGCGGCGGACCCCACCACCATGCCGAACACCGAGACGATGCCCAGTGTGAGAACCTTGCTCTTGTCACTGAAAAACATCAGCCAGTCGAGGGTGTAGGCGGCAGGCGAAACAAAGCTCAGCGCCTCGGCCCGCCCCGAGTTGGTAGCCAGAAAGGTTTCCTGCAGGGTGTCCGGGTGCTCGGCCACGTAGCCGAGATGGCCGCTGACCCACCACATGCCAACGATCACGGCGCCAATGCCCACACCGGCCAGCAGATTGTCGACACTGCGAAAGTCCGGCCCGGCCAGGGCCCATACGATGAGGCCACCGCCCAGCAGCACGCCCAGGACCAGTCCGGCCAGCGCGATTTTTATACCGAAAGCTGCCGCAACCCAATCAGGCAGTGCAGTGCCCGCTTTAAAGTTAATAGCAACCTGATCTACCGTATCGACCCGCGCCACGGCCGTGATGCCCTTGAGGGTGGCAAAGGCGGCCACACCCATCACGACAAACACCATGAGCGACTTGAGGCTGCCGCCGCCAATGCGAATCAGGGTCTTGCTGCCGCAACCCGAGGTCAGCACCATGCCGAAACCAAACAGTGCGCCACCCACGGTGGCCGAGAGCCAGATCCAGCGAGTGGACGCATACAGGGTTTTGGAGGGGTCGATCTGCCCGCTGTAGACCAGCACGGCGAACCCGATCATGGCCACGCCGATCGCCATGCCCCATTGGCGCATGCGGGTCCAGTCGCCCATGTTGACGATATCGCTGACCGCACCCATGGCGCAAAAATGCGTGCGCTGGGCGATCGCCCCAAAAACGACCGAGAGAAAAAAGGCGGCCCACAGCACTTGCGTGGTGAGCGCCTGGATATCAGACATTTGCATGGCGAGATTTTATGGGAGGGGCGACGCGCGGCCGCCAGCCCGAGCCAGCCCTGCGAGGCGGCCTATTTGAGCTTGGCCAGCCGTTCCTTGCCGGCCTGCGCGGCCTCCGACTGCGGGTAGGCCTTGATCAAGTCACCCAGCGTCTTGCGAGCGGCTTTGGCGTCGCCCAACTCGATCTGGCAATTGGCAATGGACAGGACGGACTCCGGTGCGCGGGCATGGTTCGGGCTCTGCGTCACCAGCGTGCGGAAGTTGCCTATGGCACCCTTGAAGTCGCGTGTGGCGTACTGAGCGTTGCCCAGCCAGAACAGCGCGGACGGGTTGTAGCCGCTCTGCGGATAACGTTGAACAAAGCTCGAGAACGCAGTTTGTGCCCCCGCGAAATTCCCCTGGCGGAAGGTCGCCAGCGCGGACTCGAAGTCGGTTTTTTCCTGCGGGGTGGCGTTGAAGGTCTGGCCATCGACGGTCACCTGGGTGGGCTGGGTCGCGGCCAGTTGCGCGGTCACATTTTGCGAAATGGTCTTTTGCTGACGCTGGAGGTTGGCCACATCCTGTGTAAGCTGCTCATTTTGCCCACGCAGGGTGGCCAGGTCGGAGCGCAAGGACTCGATCTGCGTTTGCAGATCGAGCAGGCTGCGGCTCGACTGCGCACTGTCGCCTGCCTGTTTGGTCTGAGCCGCCTGGATGGCGTCGACGCGCTGGCGCAACTCCAGAATGGCGCGGCGCGCGTCGTCATCATCAAACAGGCCCGCATGGGCGGCGGTCAACGCCGCAAAGGCCGATGTCGCGAGGATGAGGCCGCGCAGCAGCTTCAAGGTCGCCGCCGATCTCATCGGTAATCGATCACCGCGCGGCGGTTCTTGGCCCGGGAAGCCTCATCGGTGCCCATGGCGACCGGCTTTTCCTTGCCATAGCTGATTGCTTCGAGCTGGCTGTCATTCACACCGAGCAAGTCCAGAGCGCGGCGCACCGCCTCGGCCCGCTTTTGTCCCAGTGCCAGGTTGTATTCGGCGCTGCCCACATCGTCGGTGTTGCCTTCGATCACGGCATGGCGGGCCCGGTCAGTCTTGAGGAAACCGGCATTCGACTCGATCACACCCTGGAATTCGGGCTTGACGATGTACTTGTCGAAATCGAAGTACACCACGTGCGAACCGGCTGGGCCCGCAGCGTTTTGATCCGAACTGGTCGCACTGACCGGCGCGACGGCACTGGCGGCCGTATTGGCGCCCTGCGTCGACATGCTGCCGGATTGGTCTTCCACCGGCGCCTTGTGCAGATTGACACCCGAGCTGCAACCCGCCATGAGTGCAACCACCGCAAAAGCCAGCAAGATACGTTTCATCATCAAACTCCTGTTAAAAAATTCATTGCTTCTGGAACGGGCCCCAACTCGGTTCCCGAATATCGCCACCTTGACCGGCCAGCCGTGCCTTGATCTTGCCGTCCAGCGTCGTGGTCATGAGCGCCTCGCGGCCCTGCTCTTTCGTAGCATAGATGATCAGTCGGCTGTTCGGCGCAAAACTCGGGTGCTCATCAGCGGTCGTGTCAGTGATTGAGTTCACGTTTCCACTTGTAAGTTCCATGACTTGCAATTTAAATGCGCCACTGATCCGGGATATGTAGGCCAGCCAGCGTCCATCGGGGCTGATTGCGGGCGAGACGTTGTAGTCGCCGACGAAAGTCACGCGGGTCGCGGGGCCTCCCGTGTTCGCCATCCGGTAAATCTGCGGAGCGCCGCCGCGATCGCTGACGAAATAGATGTTCTGGCCATCCGCCGAATAGGCAGGTTCCGTGTCGATGCTGGCGTTCTTGGTCAGTTGACGCGGCACGCCGCCGTTCGACGAGATGGTGTAGAGCTGCGAGCCGCCATCCCGGCTCAGCGTGACCGCCAGCGTGCGCCCGTCAGGTGCCCAGGCCGGCGCGCTATTGGAGCCCCGGAAGTTCGCGATCAGGCGGCGCTTGCCGGTGGCGACGTCATGCACGTAGACGACCGGCTTGCGCGACTCGAACGAAACGTAGGCCAGTTCCCTGCCGTTCGGTGCCCAGGCGGGCGAAATAATGGGCTCGGGGCTGGCCAGCGCAGCCTGGGCATTTTCTCCGTCGGAATCGGCCACCCACAGGGTGTAGCGCCCCCCGTTTTTAGTGATGTAGGCGATGCGGGTGGAAAAAATACCTTTGTCACCGGTCAGTTTTTCGTAAATGAAATCGGCGATCCGGTGTGCCGCCAGGCGCAAGTCACCGGCGACGACGGCATAGCTCTGGCCACCGAGATCCTGTCCGCGCACCACGTCCCACAGCCGGAACCGCACGTCGAAGCGGCCATCGGCGAGCCGGGTGACGCTGCCCGTGGCCAGCGAATCGGCGCCCTTTTGTCGCCACACGGAAACGTCGGGGCGCGAGGTTTCATCCAGCGCGACGCCGCCAGCATCGACGCCGCGGAACTGGCCGCTGCGCTCCAGGTCGGCACGCACGATGGCGCTGATTTTCTGTGGAGACAGGTCTTCGCCGCGGAAAGAGGCGATCGCGATGGGTAATTGGGTCAGGCCGACGCCTGAAACTTCAACCCGGAATTGTGCGAAGGCGGGTGCCAGAGGAACAACCAACAAACCGGCCAGCACGAGCCGGCGAGATTTGACTATTTTTCGATTCATCTTGTCTGGTCAATACTCACAAACTGCTGTGTCTGATAATCATCGGGCCAGACGTCATTATGCCCATTACGACAATGGCACTTTGTCATACCGTTGTTAACCGGAGTCATCTTTTGTATCGAGCCTTCAATCTGAACCTGGCGCCGCGACTTGAAACCCCGGCAACGCCGGTGTGACGCGGAGACCGACGTGCCAGTATCGTCTTCCCCCCCGCTGCGAGGCCTCAAACGCCTGCTGCCGTATTTCGGCCAGGCCCGCCTGGCCTGGTTTACAGCGGTGGTGGCGACCATCGTCGGGGCGTCGACGGAACCCATGATTCCGGCGCTGCTCAAGCCGCTGCTGGACCGTGGTTTCCAGCGCGGTTCGCTGGCGCTTTGGATGGTGCCGGCCGCGCTGCTGCTGCTGTTCGCGGTGCGCGGCTTCAGCGGCTACCTGGCGCAACTGGCGCTTGCCAAAGTGACAAACGACGGCATGCTGGCGCTGCGCCGGAACCTGTTTGCGCGCCTGCTCGATGCCGACATGTCGCTGTTCACGCGCCAGTCGGCCAGTGCACTGTCCAATACCGTGGTTTATGAGGTGCAAACCGGCGCCACCATGCTGGTCAATTCCCTGTCCGGGCTGGCACGCGACTCCATGACTCTGCTGGCTCTTTTGGGTTATCTGCTCTACCTCAACTGGAAGCTGACCTTGATCGTCGGCGTCCTGTTTCCCGCCGTCGCGTTCGTCATGCAAACGCTCTCACGCCGGCTCTACCGCATTACCAAGGCGAGCCAGAACGCGACCGACAGTCTGGCGTATGTGGTGGAAGAAAACGTGCTGGCGCACCGGGTCGTGCGCCTGCACGATGCACAGGATTCGCAGGCCAGGCGCTTCGACACGCTGAGCCAGGTGATACGCCGGCTCGCCATGAAATCGGTCGCCGCGCAGGCAGCGATGACGCCGCTGACGCAGATGCTGGCGGCCGCCGCGCTGTCGGCGGTTATCACCATTGCGCTGTGGCAGAACAACACCAGTGGCATCAGCGTGGGCAGCTTCGTGGCGTTCGTCTCGGCCATGCTGATGCTGGTCGCACCGATCAAGCACCTGTCCGAAGTGGCCAACCCGATCACGCGCGGTCTGGCCGCTCTCGAGCGCGGGCTCGATCTGGTCGAGCACACGCCGCCCGAACACGCGGGCAGCTACCAGGTCAGCCACGCGCGCGGGCAAATCACCTTCGACTCGGTCAGCGTCAAGTACAACGACGAGGCCGAGCCGGCCCTGAGCAACGTGACCCTGAGCATCGCGCCCGGCGAGATCGTGGCGCTGGTGGGGCCGTCGGGCGCGGGCAAGACCACGCTGATCAACCTGCTGCCGCGCTTCGTGCTGCCTCAGAGCGGCCGTGTGCTGCTCGATGGCCGCGACATCGCCGGCTGGGAGCTGTCGGCCTTGCGCCGCCAGATTGCGATGGTCAGCCAGGACGTCGTCATGCTCAACGACACGCTGGCGAGCAATGTGGCGCTCGGCCAGACGGTGGATCGCGACCGGGTCATGCAGTGCCTGCGGGCGGCCAACCTGGCCGACCACATTGCCACGCTGCCGGCCGGCATCGACACGCTGGTGGGGCACAACGCGACGCAGCTCTCCGGCGGGCAGCGCCAGCGCCTGGCGATTGCGCGGGCCCTGTACAAGGACGCCCCCATCCTGATCCTCGATGAAGCGACCTCGGCACTGGACACCGAGTCGGAGCGGCTGGTGCAGGAGGCCCTGCAGCGCTTGATGAACGGGCGCACCACGTTGATCATCGCGCACCGCCTGACAACCATCGAGCACGCGGACCGTATTGCGGTGATGGCGGCAGGCCAGGTGGTGGAACAGGGAACGCACCTGGAGCTGGTCGCCAAACGCGGCCTGTATGCACGGCTGCACCGCATGGGTTTCGACGACGCCCCTGTCGCGGAACTGGTCGCCTGAGACGCCGCGGGCAAAGCTCGGAGCGTCGGTCGGGGCGGTTCCCCGTCATTCGGTCCAGACGGCGTGCTCGGCGATCGCATCAATCACTTGCGGCCAGGCCGCGCGCGGCAGCGCGTGCCCCATGCCGGCAACCGTCACCATCCTTGCGCCAAGCACGGTCTGCGCGACATCGCGGCCGCAGGCGATCGGCACCAGCGGATCGCGCTCGCCATGGATTACGAGCGTCGGTGTGCGCAGCAAGGCCAGTCGCTCCTTGCGGCTGCCCGACGCGATGATCGCGGCGAGCTGCCGCGCAACGCCGGGCGGGTTGACGCCGCGCTCGAACGCGCGCTCTGCGCGTGCCGCATCTAGCGCCTCTTCGTTGGGAAAGTCGCCGGCGCGCAACACCTTCATCACATTGCGGTAGCGTTCGATGTAGGCGGCGCGATCGATCGGCGTCGGCGTCAGCAGCACCTGCATCGCCGCGGGCTCGGGTGGCGGCAGCCCCGGCGCGCCGCTGGTTGCCATGATCGACACCAGCGTGCGTACGCGCTTCGGGTAGCGCAGCGCGACTTCCTGCGCGATCGCGCCGCCCATCGAGGCCCCGACGATATGCGCGCTCGCGATGCCCAGCGCATCGAGCAGGCCGACCGTGTCGGCCGCCATGTCGGCAAGCGTGTAAGGAACGCCCGTCGAATCGAACGCTTGCCCCGCCAGCGCCTGCATCAAGAGCTTGCGGACGTCGGGAACGCCGGCGTCGCTGAGTCTGATCGAGAGGCCAATGTCCCGGTTGTCGAAGCGGATCACGCGGTAGCCGCGCGCCGCGAGCTGTCCGCAGAAGGCCTCGTCCCACGCGATCATCTGCGTGCCGAGCCCCATGATCAGCAGCAGCGGCTGTGCCGCGGAGTCGCCGAAACTGTCGTAGGCCAACTTGATGCCGTTCGCGCGTGCGAACAGCAATGGCGGGGGAGCGCCGTGGTTCATGGACGATTCTCCTGATCGAAGTCATCGGACAAGCACACAGTCCAGCAGCCGCGCGCGCTCGTCGGCACGCAGTTCCAGCGTGGGTGCAGCCCGGATCGTGGCGGCGTTCACAGTACACGCCAACGCGGGCTCAACAAGCAGAGCTCGCTCGGCCTTCTGCGCCTCACGCCCGCGTTGCCGTCGAACGTGGCTACTTCGGCTGCAATAGCTTCTGCAGGTTCGCCATGTTCTCCTGCATGCGGTCCTGCACCACCTTCCAGGCGTTGTTGCGCGCCTGCGCTTCCATCTCGGACAGATCACGGAAGTGGTCGATCGCCTGCTGCACGCCCTGCTTGATGGCCTCGGACTGCTTCGCCTGCGCATCCTTCCCGGCCGCGCTCTTCAGCGCCCCCTGCCACTGCGCCAGCGTCTCCTGCAGGATCTCGCTGCGCTTCTCGACGAGGGCCTTGATACCCTCATAGGCCTGCTGCTGCACCTGGGCCAATGCTTCCATGTCCTTGCGCTGCCACTCGACCAGCGCATCGACATCGACCCCGGGCAGCTTGAACCGCTCGATCAGCTTGTTCAGGTCGTCGAGCGAGGGCAGATCAAACGTCGGACTCGAGGCTGCGCCAGCCGGTTTCTTGTTGCTTGCCATGGTTTCTCCTTCAGGGTTCGGGGTTGGGAAATGGGGAGGCTCAGGCTGCCGCGAGCCGCGAATCGATGGCACGAGCCGGACGCATCACATACAGCATGAGTGCCCCTGCGACCACGTACAGGGCTGCCACCAAATACAGACTCGTCTCCTGTCCTGCGGTCAGGGTGTTTATCTTGACCACGATCGGCGGCATGATCGCCGGGCCGAAATTGCCCAGACAGCTGACCAATGCGATCCCGCCGGCAGCCATGCTCTTGGGCAGGTACTCACTGACAGCGGTAAAGAAAATCGGGGTCGCAGCCGAGCTGCCGATCGAGAAAACGGCGAGCGCGATCAACGAAGGCACCAAGGCGCCCTTCATGAAGATGGTGCCCAGCAAACCCACGGTGCAGCACGCGACGGCAATCGCAAAATGCCAGCGACGCTCATGAAACTTGTCAGAACTGCGGCCTAGAAGAATCATGCCGATGATGCCTACCACCGATGGCAACGCAGCCAGGATGCCAATCATGAACAGGTCCTTGACACCCCAGCTCTTGATCAGTACGGGCGCCCAGAAGATCATGGCGTAAACCAGGCCGAGCAACAGCATGTACACGATCACCAGCGAGTAGATCTTGGGATCGCGCAGCAGAGTCCAGAACGACCCGTGCGAACCGCTCTGGGCAACGCCAGGGGCGTCGCTGTCGACGTGGCTGCGCAGTCGCTCCTTCTCTTCATCCGTCAGCCATTCGGCCTGCTCGGGTTTGTCCTTCAGGTAGAAATAGCAGAGCAGACCGAGGAACGACGCCGGAATGCCCTGAATCAGGAACAGCCATTGCCAGCCGCGGTGGTCGAGCATCCCGTCCATGAACTTCATGATCGCCCCGGACATGGGTCCCGCGATGATGTAGGCGATGGTGGACCCGGCCATGAAGATGGCAATCGCCCGGCCGCGCCGGCTCGAGGGGTACCAGTACGTCAAATAGAGGATGACGCCTGGGAAGAAGCCCGCCTCGAAGGCGCCGAGAAGGAAGCGCAGCAGATAGAACTGCCATTCCGTATGGACGTACATCATGGCCGACGCCACGATGCCCCAGCAGAACAGGATGCGCAGCAGCGTCTTGCGCGCGCCGATTCTCTCCAGGATCAGGTTGCTCGGGATCTCGAAAATCAGGTAACCGACGAAGAAAATGCTCGCGCCGACAGCGTAGGCCTCGTCGCTGAACGACAGAGACTGCTTCATCTGCAACTGCGCGAAGCTGATGTTGATGCGATCGAGAAAGGCGACGAGGTAACAGACGGTCAACAGCGGCAGCAGGTGCCAGCTGACCTTCGAGAACAGCGCCTCGTCCTCGGGCGTGGACTTGGCCGCATGGTCTGCGGCAGCGATCGGGGTCGTCATAGTGATGTCTCCTTCTTGGCTTTGGGATGCTTAGGGTCAAGCGACCCGTTTGGTCGCTGCGCGCTTCTTCGCTGCAGGTCGCTTGCGGGCCGACGAGCTCCCCTTCGCTGACTTCGCCACGGCGTCGCGCATCTTTCGTGCAGGTTTCTTTGCAACAGCGTCCAACATCGCCGGAGTGTCTTGCGACGACACCAGGCCCGGCTTGGCGTCATCCACGCCGGGCAGGCGCTCGATTTGCTTCAGCGCATCCTGCAGATAGCCGATCAACTCGTACGACTCATCCTGTGAGAGGACGCGCCGGCAGGCGGTCAGGCCGAATTCGAGCAGCCCGGCGTAGCTTTGCACCGTGATGTTCAACGCCACGCCGTGCGAGGCAATCGATACCGGGTAGAAGTGCGCCATGCGCGCGCCCGCCATGTAGAGTGGGACCGGCGGCCCCGGCACGTTCGAGATCGCGACACTGGCCATGGCCGGCAACCGCCGCGCCAACTTGGAGCGGCCCAACAACGAGGCCAGGCTGGACACGATCCAGGGGGATCCCGTGATCGGCATGTCCACGCCCAGCACGGGCCTGAGTTCTCGCACCACCGCCTTGCCCGCCTCGGACGAGGCGTGAATCGCCTTGAAACGCTCCACGGGATCGTCGATGTCGGTCGCCAGATCGACGCGCACCATCGACACCTGGTTGTTCATCGAATCGTCTCCCGCCGCGCGCAGGCTGACCGGCACGCCCGCAATCAGTGCCTCTTTGGGCAACTGGTTGCGCTCCTTCAGGAAACGGCGCAGCGCACTGCTGCACATCGCCATCACGACGGTATTGACCGTGCCGCCGACGCGTTTGCCGGCGGCCTTGAGCTCATCGAGCGGCACCGACAGCGTGCTGTACGAGCGCTGGTTCGTGATCGAGTCGTTGAAGATGGTCTTTGGCGCCAGGCCCAGGTTCAGCGGCCGCTCGCCTTTGCCCGTTCGCTGGCTGGCCAGCACGTTGCCCGCGGCGCTCAGCGCTTTGGCCGCCGTCGGCAGCAATTCGGCGAGCTTGCGATATTGCTGGGCCGTGTTGGCAACTGCCGCCTGCAACAGCTCGGCCACGCCGAGCTGATACTGGGCGCCGCCGCCGTACCTGCGCCTTGGCGGCGGCACCTCGCGGATTTGCGGCGAGGTGTCGTAGAGCACCTTGGCGAGTTCTACCCCGGCCTTGCCGTCAACGCCGCTGTGGTGCGCCTTGGAGTAGAAGGCGACCTGGCCGTTCTTGAGCCCTTCGATCACATACATCTCCCACAGCGGTCGGCTGCGGTCGAGCAGAGCCGAGTGCAGCCGTGCAATGAGTGCGTCCAGTTGCTCCATGGTGCCGGGCCGGCGCAGCGTGACGCTACGCACATGGAAGTCGAGGTCGATGTCGTCGTCCTCGATCCATACCGGTTCGGCCAGTTCGAACGGCATCTGCGCCAGCTTGCGCGTCAGCACGGTGGCCAGGTGCAGCCGCTTGCCGATCATCGCCTTCACGTCTTCGTAGAAATCGCCCTTGTAGCCGTCGGGTAGTTCCAACAGCATCAAGCTGCCGACGTGCATCGGCGTCTCCGGTGTCTCCAGGTGCAGGAACGCTGCATCCATGCTGCTCAGGTGGTCCATTTCATTGTTCCTCTGGGTTGAAACTGGGCATGCGCGAGGCGAACCAACGTGGCACTACGCCGTCCGTGCAAGCTGATCCAGCGCAAGCGCAGCCAATGCCTGCGCGCCGACGGCCATTGCGTCCTCGTCAAAATCGAACAGCGGCGAGTGGTTTGGCGCCGCTTCCTGCGGCGACTTGCCCTTGGGCGTCGCACCGAGGAAGAAGAAGAAGCCGGGCACCACCGCCTGGAAATCGGAGAAATCCTCGGAGCCGCTGACATGATGGATCACGATCGCCTTCTCGCCCGCGACGGCGCGCAGCACCGGCGCCGCCTGCGCCGTCAGGCCCTCCGGATTGATCGTCGGCGCATAGGCCACGGAGGTGAAACTCACTTCCGCCTTGGCACCGCTGGCCGCGGCAATCGTTTCGACCGTCGCAACCAGTCGTCGCTTCGCATCGGCGCGCACGTCGTGGTCGAAGGTGCGCAAGGTGCCGAGCATCTCCACCTCGTCCGGAATGATGTTCTCGCGGTTGCCGCCATGGATGGCGCCGATCGACAGTACCGCCGGCGCCTTCGAGATATCGATCTGGCGGCTGACGATGGCCTGCAGACCCATCACGATCTGCGCGGCGGCAAAGATCGGATCGACGCCGCTCCAGGGCTGCGCGCCGTGCGTCTGGCGCCCAGTCACGCGGATGCGGAATCCGTCGGCGCCCGCCATGGTCGGGCCGCTGCGATAGCCGATCGTGCCGGTCGGCCCCGCGGATGTGATGTGCAGGCCGAAGATCGCGTCGACCTTCGGGTTGTCGAGCGCGCCTTGCGCGACCATGGCCTTGGCGCCATAGGGCGTCTTCGGGTCGGCTGGCTCCGACGAGCGCCCTTCCTCCGCCGGTTGAAAGATGAATTTGACGCTGCCGGCGATTTGATCGCGCATGCCGCTCAACATTTCCGCCACGCCCATCAGGATGGCCGTGTGACCGTCATGCCCGCAGGCGTGCGCCACGGGGGTCATCTTGCCGAAGTTGCGCGCGAGCACGCCGGACGCGAACGGCAAACCGGTGGTCTCTTTCACCGGCAGCGCGTCCATGTCTGCACGAAGGCCTACGACTCCGCCGGACTTGCCGCCCTCAAGCAGCCCCACCACGCCATGCCCGCCAACGCCGGTGCGAACCTCGAGCCCAAGCGTGCGCAGGTGCGCAGCCACGAGGCCGGCGGTGCGCTCCTCCTGCTCAGACAGTTCGGGGTTCCGATGAATGTCGCGTCGCCACGCCACCATCTTGGGCAACAGCGCGTCGGCGCGCTCGCGCAGTTTTCGGACACTGTCCACGTCAATCCTGGCTTCCATCACACGTCTCCTGTAAATTGGTCCGGCCGCATGGCTTCAGGCCTTGGCCGTGCGCTTTCTCGCCTCTTCATCGACCAGGTCCTTCTTCGAGAGCTTGCCGACCGCCGTTTTCGGTAAAGAGTCACGGATCTCCATTGCCTGCACCATTTCGTGCTTGCCGAGCTTGTCTTTCAGGAACGCCTGCAGTTCCTTCAAGTCGAACGGCCTGGCGCCGGACTTGAGCGCAACGAAGGCCTTGGGCGACTGGCCGCGGTATTCGTCCGGGATGCCAATCACGCACGCCTCGCCCACAGACGGGTGCTGGTAGATGGCTTCCTCGAGCACGCGCGGATAGACGTTGTAGCCGCTGCACAGCAGCATGTCCTTGCAGCGGTCGACGATGAAGATGTAGCCGTCCTCGTCCATGGTGGCGACGTCGCCGGTGCGAAAGAACCCGTCGAAGGTCATCGATTCGGCGGTCGCCTTCTCGTTGTTCCAGTAGCCCTTCATCACGTTCGGACCCCGGATGCACATCTCGCCTTTTTCGCCCTGCGGCACATATTTCGTCGGGTCCGTGAGATCGAGAAGCTTGATCGTGACGCCAGCCAGCGGGATGCCGCAGGAGCCGGGCTTGATCTTGCTCATCGGCGTGAAGGTGCCCGAAGGCGAGGTTTCCGTCATGCCCCAGCCTTCGGTGACCGGGCAGCCGGTGATGCGCGTGTAGCGCTCTGCGACTTCCACCGGCAGCGGCGCACCGCCCGAGCCGCAGTATTTGAGCGATCGCAGGTCGTGCTTGGGTGTGTCGGGGTGGTCGATCAGCGCGGTGAACATCGTTGGCACACCGCAGAACACGCTGATCTTCTTGCCTGAGATTTCCTCCAGTGCGGCCTTCGGATCGAAGCGCATGTGCTGGAATATTTCCGCTCCCATCTTCAGGGCAAACAGCATGTTGACCGTCAGCGCGAAGATGTGGAATGGCGGCAGCACGCCGAGGTAGCGCTCCTTGCCCTCTTCGATGATCGGTGGATCGTATTGGGTTGACAGGAGAAACTGCGAGCACGCCGCCGTCAGGTTGGCGTGGGTGAGCATCGCACCCTTGGGCAGCCCCGTGGTTCCGCCGGTGTATTGCAGCACGGCGATCACCTTCTTCGGGTCGGCGACCGGATGGCGCTGGTACTTGCCGTCGTTGCCCAGCAGGTCGGCGAAGCGCACGTGCTGGTCGTCCCACTTCGCCTCGGCCAACTGCTTGGCGCCCTGCAGTCCGGCATTGACCGCATCGGCGTTGGAGGCCATCTCACCCACGTTGCCGACGATCAGTTGCTTCAGCCTTGTCTTGCCCAGCATGGCGACCATGTTCGGGTACAGGGCCGCCAGGTCGAGCGTGAATAGAAGATCGGTGCGGCTGTCGTCGATCTTGTGCTCGAGCACCTTGGCGGCGTCCAGCGGCGAGTAGTTCACCACCGTGCCGCCGGCCTTGAGGATGCTGAAGAAGGCGATGATGGTGTGCGGGCTGTTGGGCAGATAGATGCCGACATGCACGCCGGGGCCCACGCCGAGCTGCTGCAAGCCTTTGGCGCCGCGATCGGTGAGCTCACCGAGTTCGAGGTAGCTGATCTGCCTGCCCATGAAGTTGATCGCCGGCTGGCCAGGCCAGCGCGCCACGGCGTCGTCCAGGATTTGCTGCACCGGCGTCAGATCGATGCTCGCGTCCCAATCCATTCCCTTCGGATAGGACTTCAGCCAGGGTTGCTCGTTCTTTGCACTCATTGCTCGTCTCCGTGTCATCCAAAACGACTTATGCGGCTGCGCGCGCGTCCCGGTGAGGGTCGGGGTAAATCAGCCGGCGCAGGCCGACTCGCTCGAACGGCCGCCAGCCGCCCTCGGGCTGGGCCAGCCTGTCGGCGATGGCGTACAACACCACGGGGTTGTGGCCGAGGCCGCTGTGGCTGCCCTCGACTTCGATGTTTTCCGTCTGCGGTCCTTCGCGTTCCAGACAGCCCTGCCATGCGACGATGCCGTCGCTTCGGCTGTAGATCGCTGTCGCCGGCACCGGTGGCGGCTCCTTCATGTGCGCCCGCCACGGATGGGGATCGTCTGAGCCGCGCTGACTGACGGACTCGTAGATCTGCCTCGCATTGCTGGCGCGTGGATCGCCGGCGAACGGGCTGCCGAGCGTGATGACGCTGCGCACCTGCGCCGGTGCCAGCCGCGCGAGTTCCCGCGCATACACGCCGCCGAGGCTCCAGCCGATCACACTCACCTTGCGCTGGTAACGCTCGTGCAACTCGGCCAGCCGCGCCCGCATCGCATCCTCGACGCCGGGGCGCGGGCCGAGGTTGCGACCCAGCTTCCAGCCATGCGCGCGGTAGCCGCGATCGATCAGGAAAGCACGCAGCGGCCGCGTCGAGACGTCGCTCGCCACCAGCCCCGGCAAGACCAGCACCGGATGGCCGTCGCCCCTCGGCGCAAGCCGCAGCAACGGGGCCATTGAGAAGAATGCGCCCAACTCGGCGATGGCTCGCACCTCGAGCATCAGCAGCTCACGGGATGGTGGGACGGATGAATCGGTATCGGTCATGTTTCAGTTCGTCAAAACGATCATGGACAGCAATGCGTTCACTTCAAGTCGTGCGGCATGGCGGTCATACCCGTTGGCTCATGACTCGAGGGACAACACAACACCGCGTCGACAGATGCATCAAGCGTAGTGACGGTGATTCAGGCGCGGAAGGTTCAAACGATGCGACTGGCGGGTGATTTACGGACGCTGCGTCCCCGAAGCGACAGATGCGGCCGGAGCGGGCGATTTCATGCGCCGCGAAATTCCGACGGGCTCTTGCCGGTCCAGCGCACGAACGCGTGCCGGAAGTTGGCGCCATCGCTGTAGCCAAGCCGGCTGCTGATCTCTTCGTTCGTCAATTGCGTCTTGCGCAGATACTCGAGCGCCAGCCGCTTGCGAATCTCTTCGAGCAACTGACGATAGGACGTCCCCTCGCCTGCCAGCCTGCGACGCAGCGCCCAGGCCGGCATCGATAGCTCCCCCGCCATGGCTTCAATGGTGGGGAACCTGCCCGGGTTGTGAAACAGCGCGCGCCGCACCTGTGATGCGACGCCGGCGCCGCGATCGAGCTCACCGAGCAGTTGGTCGCACAGTTCGTGCGCGAACGCATGCGTGACCGGATCGGCGAGCGGCATCGGCCGATCGAGCCAGACCGCGTCGAAATGCAGTTCGTTGCGGCCCTGACCAAACGTTACGGGACAGCCCAGCATCGCGCGGTACCGACGACCGTGCGGCGGCGCGGCGTACGCGAGCCGCGCGCGCACGGTCTCGAAGGTCTTGCCGTGCAAGTCCTGCAGCACGGTCAGGTGGGAGGCCATCACGAACTCGACAGCGACCCGGTACAGCTCATCGGTCGGGTCAAGCCAGAGCGACGGTTCGTATACATAGACGACCGTTTCGCCATCGCGTTCGTACGCAATGTCCGCCACCGGACCGACGACGCGGTGGTACTTGGCGCCAAAGTCAATCGCCTCCAGCGATGTGCGGCTGCTCAGGATCGCGTAGCCGTACATCCCGTACGCGGTGACATGCATGCGCTGAGCGGCGCGGATCACGAACATTGGATCGTTCGACAGCCGCAAGCCATTGCGGAACACGGTTTCGATCTGGCGATATGAAACCCGCGTGGCCGGCGACTCCAGTTGCGACGCATCGAGCCCCGTGCCAGCCAGCGCGAGTGCGGCAGGAGCCCCCTGCGCGACCAACTCGGCCACCACCGCCGAAACGCGATGCGGGGTGTAGATGCACTGCTGAAAGTCGGGCGGCGGGCGGTACATGGTGGTCACGGGTTCAAGCGGATTAGCCTACCCGCGATCATCCCTCGGATTGGCCGCCGCAGGGAGGTGCGGTCTGCGCACGCAGCAGGTGATTTCCGCACGTGGACGAGCAAGATCGGTCTGGGCCTGTGCAAGCCTGCGGGCGGTCTCTTCTGGACCCCAGTCTTTGTTGCGCTTGAGAATCCGATCGAACGGCATGTGCATGACGGGCTTGGAGCCAGGAAGATGAACGGCGTGAGCCGGATCCAGAAATTCGTGCGAAGCCGTGGAGCCGGCTTGGCAGTCGTGCACGAGAGAGTCATCGAAGTGCCGGTGAATGCGTTCGCACAGCCGGGGGCCGGAGGATAAATCGACACAGGCCATCGGTTTGCCCGCGCCGATCATCGCCGGATTTATCGCGGAGGCCGAAGCATGACGACAAAACCGCGCCTGCGCTCTCGTGCAGCGGACTCGGGGCACGGCGTTGACCTGCAGTCGTTAAAGCGGGATGAGCCTGCGGACCCTCACAGCAGCACGATATCGTACTGTTCCTGCCCCATGGCGTTTTCGCTTTGCAGCGAAATCGGCTTGCCGATGAAGTCGGACAGGCCTGCCAGATGCTGGCTTTCTTCGTCCAGAAACAGCTCGATCACCCTGGGTGACGCCACGACGCGGAACTCGCGCGGATTGAACTGGCGCGCCTCGCGCAGAATTTCGCGCAGAATGTCATAGGTCACGCTGCGCGCGGTCTTCACGCTGCCCTTGCCGCCACAGGCCTCGCACGGCTCGCACAGCATGTGGGCGAGCGATTCGCGCGTGCGCTTGCGCGTCATCTCCACCAGGCCCAGTTGCGAAAAGCCGCCCGACATGGTTTTGACGCGATCGCGCGCGAGCTGCTTGTGCAGCTCGGCCAGCACAGCGTCCCGATGCTCCTGGCGCACCATGTCGATGAAGTCGACAATGATGATGCCGCCCAGATTGCGCAGTCGCAACTGGCGCGCGATGGCCCAGGTGGCTTCCAGGTTGGTCTTGAAAATCGTGTCGTCGAAATTGCGGGCACCGACGAAACCCCCGGTGTTGACATCCACCGTGGTGAGCGCCTCGGTCTGGTCCACGATCAGATAGCCGCCTGACTTCAAATCGACCCGGCGCCCCAGCGCCTTGGCGATTTCCTCGTCGATCGAAAACAGGTCGAAGATCGGGCGCTCGCCCTTGTAGAGTTGCAGTTTTTCGGCAGCAGCCGGCATGAAGTCGTGGCTGAACGCCTGCAGCATGCCAAACTGCTCGACCGAATCGATCCGGATGGTCTGCGTCTGCGCGCCTGCCAGATCGCGCAGCACGCGCTGCAGCAGATTGAGATCCTGGTGCAGCAGTGACGGCGGCGGCAACTGGAGCGACGCGGCCTTGATGCGGGCCCAGGTCTTGCGCAGGTAGGCGATGTCCTCCGCC
>SCRR01000411.1 GCA_004322085.1 Burkholderiaceae bacterium | reverse complement strand
CGCAACGGATTCAGGCCCACCCCTTCTCGTCCCAGATTTCCCGTGGCCATTGCCAGGTTGGCGAGCGCAATCACTGCCGTCGAACCCTGGCTGTGTTCGGTAACACCGAGTCCGTAGTAAATGGCGCCATTGCCCCCAGTAGCGAACAATCTTGCCGCGCTGCGCACCTGTGCCGCAGGGACGCCGGTCTCGGCCTGCGTGGCTTCGGGGGAGTTCGCCTCGCGCGCCACGAACTCACGCCAATCCGTGAAGGATTTTTCTTCGCAGCGCTGCGCGACAAAGGCCTCGTCAACCAGCCCTTCCGTCACGATCACATGCGCCAGCGCCGTAACCACCGCCACATTGGTGCCGGGCTTGAGTTGCAGGTAGTGCGACGTCTGGACATGGGGTGACTTGATGATGTCGATGCGCCGCGGGTCCACCACGATGAGCTTGGCGCCTTCGCGCAGGCGCCTTTTCATGCGCGAGGCGAACACGGGGTGCGCATCGGTCGGGTTGGCGCCAATGATCATGATCACATCGGCCTGCTCCACCGATTTAAAGGTCTGCGTTCCGGCTGATTCGCCCAGCGTCGCGCCGAGTCCGTAGCCGGTGGGGGAGTGGCAGACGCGCGCACAGGTATCGACATTGTTGTTGCCGAACGCGGCGCGCACCATTTTTTGCACCAGGTACGCCTCCTCATTGGTACAGCGCGACGACGTCAGACCTCCGATCGAGTCACGCCCATACTTGGCCTGCAGACGCTTGAACTCGCTCGCTGCATAAGCGATGGCCTCGTCCCAGCTCACGACCTGCCACGGATCGGTAATGCGCTTGCGGATCATCGGGGTTGTGATGCGGTCCTTATGGGACGTGTAGCCCCAGGCAAAGCGGCCTTTCACGCAAGCGTGCCCTTCATTTGCCTTGCCGTCTTTCCACGGCACCATGCGCACGACCTCGCTGCCCTTCATCTCCGCCTTGAATGCGCAGCCCACGCCGCAGTAACCGCAAGTCGTGATGACGCTGTGCTCGGGTGCGCCAAGCTCGATCAAGGATTTTTCGAGCAGGGAGTCGGTCGGACAGGCCGCGACGCAGGCACCGCAGCTCACGCACTCCGAGTCCATGAAGGATTCGTTCTGCCCCGCCGACACGCGCGACTCGAATCCACGCCCGCTAATCGTCAGTGCAAAGGTGCCCTGGGTTTCTTCGCAGGCTCGCACGCAGCGATTACAGACAATGCATTGGGCGGGATCGTACGTGAAGTACGGGTTGGATTCGTCCTTCGTTGCCTGTGCATGGTTGGCGCCCTTGAATCCATAGCGTACGCCCTGCAAGCCGGTCGCGACCACCATGTCCTGGAACTCGTTGCCCGGCCCCTGCGCAATGCCACAGTCGCTGGGCAGATCGGACAGGTACAACTCCATCACGCCCTTGCGCAGTTCCCCCAGTTTCGGGGTCTGCGTGCGTACCTTCATGCCAGCTTCGGCCGGCGTGGTGCATGAAGCCGGGTAGCCTTTACGGCCATCGATTTCAACCAGGCAAAGGCGGCACGAGCCGAACGGCTCGAGGCTGTCAGTGGCGCACAGCTTGGGCACGTTGATCTCGGCCAGCGCCGCAGCGCGCATCAGCGACGTGCCTTCGGGCACCGTCACTTCGACGCCGTCGATTTCAAGCGTGACTTCACGTTGGGCCACACGCTCGGGCGTGCCGTAGTCAATTTCGTTCAACGGATCAAGCACGTTCAACTCCTGGTATTGGTTCGTGCCGCTTCGGGCACGTTGGCAGACAGGCCAAAATCCTGTGGAAAATGATTGAGCGCCGACAGCACCGGGTAGGGGGTCATGCCGCCCATCGCGCAGAGCGAGCCATTCACCATGGTGTCGCACAGGTCGCGCAGCAACTGAACCTGCTGCGGCAGGTCGATGCCAGCCGTACCGTCCGCGGCCGCCTTGATACGATCGACGATCTCCACGCCACGCACCGAACCGATCCGACACGGCGTGCATTTGCCACACGACTCGATGACGCAGAACTCCATTGCGTAGCGTGCCAGCCGGACCATATCGGCCGTATCGTCGTGCACCACGATGCCGCCGTGCCCGATCGATGCGCCGATAGCCGCGTACGCCTCATAGTCCAGCGGTACATCCCACTGCGACTCGGGCACGTAGGCGCCCAGCGGCCCGCCGACCTGGACCGCCTTGATTGGCCGGCCCGACGCCGAACCACCACCGTAGTCGTACAGCAGCTCGCGCAACGTGACGCCAAACGCCTTCTCCACCAAGCCGCCGCGCCGGATGTTGCCCGCGAGCTGCAGCGGCAGCGTGCCCGTCGAACGGCCCATCCCATAGTCGCGGTAGAACGCCGCACCGCGCGCCAGAATAAGGGGCACGCTGGCAAAGGTGACGACGTTGTTGATCACGCTGGGCTGGCCGAACAGGCCCCGGATGGCCGGTAGCGGCGGCTTGGCACGCACAATGCCGCGCTTGCCCTCAAGGCTGTCGAGCATGGCAGTTTCCTCGCCGCACACGTAGGAGCCTGCGCCCTTGCGCACCTCCAGCCGCAAACGCCGGCCGGAGCCCAGGATGTCGTCGCCGAGGAACCCGGCCGCTTCGGCAAGATGGATGGCCTCGGTCAGCGTCGCGATGGCATGTGGGTACTCGGAGCGCACGTACACATAGCCCTGGGTCGCGCCAACGGCCAGTGCAGCGATGGTCATGCCTTCGATCAACATGAACGGGTCGCCTTCCATCGTCATGCGGTCGGAAAAGGTACCCGAGTCCCCCTCATCGGCGTTGCACACGACGTACTTCCGTGCCGCCGGCATGGCCAGCACGGTCTTCCACTTGATACCGGTCGGGAAGGCCGCGCCGCCGCGCCCGCGCAGGCCGGCGTCGAGTACCTGCTGCACGATGGCGCCCGGCTCCAGCGCCAGCGCACGCTGCAGGCCCGCGTAGCCCTCATGCGCCTGGTAGTCGGCCAGCGACAGGGGGTCGGTGAGGCCCATGCGCGCGCAGGTCAACCTCTCCTGATGCTTCAGGTAGGTGATCTGCTCGGTCGGGCCGAGGTGCAGCGCGTGCGCAGCGCCACTCAGAAAGTCCGCGTCGAACAGGCTGGCGACGTCTCCTGGCGTCACCGGGCCGTAGGCGATGCGCCCATCGGGGGTGGCTACTTCGACCAGCGGCTCGAGCCAGAACAGGCCGCGCGAACCGTTGCGCACCAGACGGGTGTCGCAGCCACGTGCTGCCGCTTCCTCGGTGATACGCCGCGCCACGTGGTCGGCGCCGACGGCCAGCGCCGCGGAATCGCGCGGCACATAAACGGTAATGCTCATGAATCGCTCCGGGCCTGCGCCACCAGTGCATCGAAGACCTGGGGCGTGACGCGTGCATGCGGCTCGTCCCCGAGCATCATGGCCGGCGAGTTTGCACACAGTCCGAGGCAGTAGACGGTCTCCAGTGTGAACGCGCCGTCCGGCGTGGTGCCGTGCAACTCGCAGCCAAGGCGCTGCTCCGCGTGGGCCAGCAGTTGGTCGGCGCCCATCGCCTGGCACGACTCGGCACCGCAGATCTGCACCACGTGCCGCCCGGCGGGCTCGGCGCGAAAGTGGTGGTAATACGTGACCACCCCGTGCACCTCGGCCCTCGACAAGCCAAGCGCTGCAGCTATCTCGGGCACGACACGGGCCGGGATGTAGCCGAGAGCGTCCTGCACATCATGCAGGATGGGCAATAACGCGCCCGGCATGCCGGCGCGGCGCTCCAGCACGCCGCGCACGGTGGCTAACGTCTCCGCAGTAGCGGAGGAAGAAGAATCGACAATCATTGCTTATTCCGATAGCTGGTTAAGCGAACGCCCCTGGAGGCACTGCGAGGCACTGCGAAGAGCAGTTGGAACAAGGCGGTAGCTTCCTGTTAGCGTTCGGCTGACCGGCACTATATCGATGCGAACATTGCTTCGCAATATGACAACTATGGCAGGATAAATATGCCCTCCAAGGCCTAAGCAAAAACCCTTGCTTCTTTGGCAACCTCGGCTTCAATTGCGGGGATATGGGTTTTTAAAATAGGAAACTCGGCGCATAAACTATAAGCCTCGCCATACGCTGCGGTGGCGGCGCGGACCGGCGGAACCCACCCCCTCAAAGCACTGGGCGCTGGCGCCGCAAATCACATCAAACCACGGAGATTGCCATGCACGAAATCACGATCAAGCCGCAGTGGATCATTCGTCGCCCGGGGGGGCCCGCGTTGTCACTGCGTGTCATCGAATTGCTTGCCAAGGTGCATGAGTTTGGCAGCCTGTCCAGCGCCTGCAAGGCTTCAGGCACGTCCTACCGGCACGCCTGGGAGCTACTGCGTGAGGCGGAGCAGTTGTTCGGCGACGCTTTGATTGTCATGAACCGCGGCAAGGGCTCCAGTCTCACGGCACTCGGTGAAAAACTGGTCTGGGCGGATCGCCGCGTCGGGGCACGGTTGTCGCCCATGCTCGATTCGCTCGCCTCGGAACTCGGGGCTGAGATTGAGAAAGTGCTCTCCCCCGTGCCCGCGCTGCTGAGAATTCACGCGAGCCACGGATATTCAATCCAGGCGTTGCACAATTTTCTGGGTGCAGCAGGCGTGCCGAACGAGCTCAAATACCGGGGCAGCCTGGAAGCCGTTGTGGCATTGCATAACGACGAATGTGATGTGGCCGGGTTCCACATACCGGTCGGCGAATTCGAAGCGCCGGCTCTCGCGCACTACCGTCCATGGCTGACACTGCAGTCTCAGACAATCATCAACATCGTGACACGCCGTCAGGGATTGATCGTGGCACGCGGGAATCCCAAGGAAATTTATCAAATCAAGGATCTCGCCCGGCCTGACGTCCATTTCATCAACCGTCAGGCGAACTCCGGCACACGCCTGTTGCTGGACCTCCAATTGGAAAAGGAAGGTATCGAGCCGACCCTGATCAAGGGCTACGAACAGTGCGAGTACACGCATGCAGCCGTCGCGGCATTCGTTGCCAGTGGTATGGCGGATGCAGGTTACGGGGTGGAAACTCCTGCGCGCCAATTCAAGCTGGACTTCATTCCGGGCCAAACCGAACGCTACTGCCTGATGTGCCAGAAAAAGGCGCTGGCGTCGCCTAGCATGCAAACAACGCTCGCCATCCTGCGCAGCGAAGAGTACCAGGCCGCCGTCAATCAATTGCCTGGTTATCAAACCAGCGAGTCGGGCACAGTGACTGGACTGGACGCGGCGTTCCACGCCCTGAGGGCTACTGTACGCAAGAGAAAGCGCGCGTAGGAAAGGCGCCTCCATTGACCAAAATGAACCCGATACATTCCCCACTCCAAATCCTGCGATCACGCTATTCGCTGGGCATCAAGCATCTGGCCGAACCTGGCCCCGACGACACGCAACTGCAGGCGTTGGTGGAGGTGGCGCTGCGCGCACCGGACCATGGCGAATTGATACCCTTTCGCTTTGTCGTGGTACGCGGCGAAGCCCGCCAGCGCATGGCTGACCTGTTCGGGCAATACGCGAGGACATGTGGCAAGGACGAGACCAGCGTCGCCATCGAGCGCGAACGCGCACTCAAGGCGCCCCTCACATTGGCGGTGCTGGCCAACATTGACCTTGGTCATCCGCTGGTTCCGGCGCACGAGCAATGGATGTGCGTAGGCGGGGCCGTCTCCAACCTTCTGAACGCAGCCCATACCCTGGGCTTTGCCGGAAAAATGCTCAGCGGCAGGAAAGCACGGGCACCCGCCATCGCACAGGCGTTTTGCGCTCCCGGTGAAACTCTTGTCGGCTGGATTGCGCTGGGGACACCCACGCGGCCGTTGCGCAGCGGCCACGTCAAGGCACCGAACGGAATCCTGCGCTATTGGTAAGCTTGTGAAACTCCAACGCGGCGATGCGGCCGACCTCGGTGCTTTTCCTGCGCGCCAGCGTGTCGCGCGTTCTTGGCCCTGCCCGCCGTAAATCCCCAGAGGTACGACAAACCCGGTGGCACGAAAGCCGACGCCCCGAAGAATCACATCGCAGCCGTCGTGCGGGCACGGCGGAATCGCCCTGTTCGCCGTCTGCACTATTTCATAAGCACATTTATAATCAATGTCCTTATGAAAAGGGATTTCACCCAACGCTTTGGCTTCCTGGTCAACGACGTGGCCAAGCTATACGGCGAACAGTTTGATCGGCTGGCGCGCGAGCACATCGGCCTGTCGCGCGCCCAGTGCCGACTGCTCGGCGCGCTGGCAATGCACGGCGATGAGGTCCCGATGTCGCAAATCGAGTTGGCCCATAAGCTCGGCTTGAGCGCGATGGGCGTTGCCGGGCTTTGCGACCGCATGGCCGCGGCCGGCTGGATCCGGCGCCAGGCCAGTGCAACCGACCGCCGCGTCAACGAAGTTCACCTGGAACCCCAGGCCGAGGAAGCGCTCGATGCAGCGCTCACCATTGGCGATGCGCTGCATGCGCGGGCGCTCGCCGCGTTCTCGCAGGCCGAGCGTACCCAACTGCTGGCCCTGCTTGCGAAAGCCCGCAGCGGCCTGGTGAATCTGCCGGCCGACGCGCAGGTACCGGTATGAGCGCCGCGCTGGGCCGCCCCAAGCATGCTCGGGGGCGTCAATGAGTGCTGCCACCCTCGCTGGCGGCAGCGTGGCCGCTGAGCCTTTTCACGCGGTGCCGCACCGGCGCAAGATCACGATCTCGATCATGCTGGCCACCATCATGCAGGCGCTCGACACCACGATCGCCAACGTGGCGCTGCCGCATATGCAGGGCAGCCTGCAGGCCTCGCAGGATCAGATCATGTGGGTGCTGACCTCCTATATCGTGGCGGCCGCCATTACCCTGCCGCTGACCGGCTGGCTGTGCGGCACGTGGGGCCGGCGCAAGGTGTTCATCGTCTCGGTCGTCGGATTCACGATAGCGTCGGCGCTGTGCGGCCTGTCGAGCTCGCTCATCGAGATCGTGCTGGCGCGCTTGCTGCAGGGCGTGTTCGGCGCGGCGCTGGTGCCGCTGTCGCAGGCCGTGCTGCTCGACATCAACCCGCGCGAGAAGATCGGCCAGGCGATGGCGATCTGGGGCGCGGGCATCATGGTGGGCCCGATCCTGGGGCCGCTACTCGGCGGCTGGCTGACCGAGAACTACAACTGGCGCTGGGTCTTTTTCATCAACCTGCCGGTCGGCCTGTTCGCGCTGTGGGGTATTGCACGCTACCTGCCCGAGAGCCGGCCCGGGCGCGAGCGGCTCGACATCTTCGGCTTCGCCACGCTCTCGCTGGCCATCGGCATGCTGCAACTGTTCCTCGACCGGGGCCAGCAGCTCGACTGGTTCGATTCGTGGGAGATCAAACTGGAGGCGGCGACGGCACTGGTCGCATTTGCCTTCTTCGTGGTCCACACCTGGACCGCGCAGGGCGTTTCATTCTTCGACCGGGCCCTGCTCCGGGACCGCAACTTCGTCACGGGCCTGCTGTTCTCGTTCATCGTCGGCATGATCCTGTACGGCACCATGGCACTGCTGCCCAATTTGTTGCAGGACCTGATGAATTACCCGGTGATCTATACCGGCGAAGTGACGGCACCACGCGGCGTCGGCACCATGCTGGCCATGCTCGTGGTGGGACGGGTGGTGCACCGCATCGACGTGCGCGCGATCATGGCGGTCGGTTTTGGGTTGACAGCCTTCGCGCTGTGGCAAATGACGCAGCTGACCCTGCAGATGGACGCCAACCTGTTCATCCTCTCCGGCTTTATCCAGGGGGTGGGCATCGGCTTCACCTTCGTGCCACTGTCCACCGCGACGTTCGCCACACTCGCGCCGGTGTTGCGACACCCCGGCACGCCGATCTACAGCCTGCTGCGCAACATCGGCTCAAGCGTGGGTATCTCGATCGTGCAGGCACTCCTGACACGCGGCTCGACTGCCGCGCACGCGCAACTGGCGGCCACCGTCACCTTTGGCAGCCCGGGCCTGGCGAGCCTGCCCCCGATGCTCAACCCTGCCAGTGCCACAGGACTGGCCATGCTGAACGCCGAAGCCACGCGCCAGGGCGTACTGATCGGCTACATCAACGACTTCACCATCATGACGGTCCTCACGCTGGCGGTCATTCCGCTGCTGCTGATCATGAGCAGCGCGCACCGCAAGGCTGCCGCGGACACGATCGATCCGGACGAGACCGCCGCCGCGGCCGAAGCCCTGCATTGAGCGCGGCAGTTGCCGATGGCGGGCACTCCTCGCTATTGCAGGGCCGATGCAAATGCGGAATCCGATCCACTCCGCTTGCACCTATCCAAACCAGCCGGCTCTATTCGACTGCCAGGCTCGGTTGGGCTTGCGCCTCCCGTCTAATAGTCAACCTGATCAATACCGGCATGATCAGGAGAACCAGAGGTAACTGCACCACGATTCCGGCAATGATGGCAATCGCAAGCGGCTGCAGCATCTGGTCGCCCGAACCACTGATCGCAGCGCCCAGCGGCAGCAAGGCAAGGATCATGGCCAGCGTACTCATCATGATGGGGCGGAATCGATTCAGGGCTGCCTGATAGATCGCCTCTCGCGGCGGCATTTCTTTCTCGAGCATCTGGTATTCGGATACCAGGAAGATCGCCATTTCCGTCGCAATGCCGAGGATCATCACCATCCCCATCATGGCGGTGATGTTGAGTTCAGTGCCAGTGAGCCACAGGCCGGTGAAAACCGCCCCCGTAGAAACCAACGACGTGACAAGGATGATCAGCGGCAGCGAAAAGCGCTCGTACATAAAGAGCAACAGGATGATTTCAGCCAGCACCACGGCACTGAACGTTATGACCATTCCGTGGGCGGCTTCCTGCTGCTGCTTGTAGGCACCCCCCAGCGTGTAATAGACGCCGCCAGGAAGCATGCCGGGTTTGTCCAGAACCTGCTTCACTGCCGCGATGGTCGACCCCAGGTCACGCTTGCCGTTGGTCTGGGCCGTCAATGCGACAATTTGCGCCAGATTGTTCCGGAAAAGCGCTGGCTGACCATTGACGAACTTGATTTTGGCAATTGTTCCGAGCGGCACGGCATGCTCGTTTGGCGCCTGAATCAGGAGGTTCTTCAGGTCGTCGCGATAAAGTTTGGCGTTCTCCCGGCCACCGGTGTTCTGTGATTGCACCCAAAATCGCACACCCACGTCCTGTACGCGCCCCATGTATTTGGTAATGACAGAACCACGTAGATAACGGTGGACCTGGCTCTTGACATCGGACGCCGTCAGCTGGTACATCCCCGCCTGCGCCTGATCGACGGTGATTTCCAGGGCGTCGCCCGTCGGCAACGTGCCCGGGTCCACCGATGACGGTTCGATGCCATTAATATTCTTGATAGCATCCGCGACCTTGCCGGCCACGTCAGAAAGAACATCCGGGTCCTTGGCGCTTAGACTGACAACCACCGGCTGGCGACGGCCGACCATATCCCCAATCATGTCGGACAACAGCTGGTGGGTATCGTAGCTAATTCCCGGGACCTGACTGTTGATCTGGTCTGAAAGGGAACTCATCACCTCCCAGATCGGTGGCCGCTTGGATGGCGGAACCAACTGAACGAAAAAATCGCCCTGATACGGGAGGCTGAGATCGCCACCCAGGCCAGCTCCGGTTCGGCGCGTGTAGGTGTCAACATATGAATTCTTGCCGATGATCGCTTCGACCTGCGCGAGCTCCCGGTTGGTCTCGATGAGCGAGGTACCGGGCTTGGTCTGATAGTCGAGGACGAAGCCTCCTTCATCCATCTTTGGCAGGAAGCCGGTACCGACGCGGGTATAGCCGAGGTAGCCGATGCCGCCCAGGACGATGAGGATGACGGCAGCTAACCACGGCGCCGCGAACAGCCCCTTCAAGGCGCGTCCGTGAGTGCGTCGTGACCACGTCTCGCGGCCATGCGAAGGGTCATGCCACTTCTTGAAGTCGATGACTCCGCGAGCCATCAGCGGCACCAGCAGGGCGGTGAATCCGTAGGAGATGATCAGAGACGCCGCCATCGTCAATGACAGGGACTTAAAAAATGCGCCCGTCACACCTGAAAGAAACGCGAGCGGGATGAACATGATGATGGTGGCACTGCTGGACCCTGTCAGCGGCGACAGGAATTCCCTCGCGGAAGCCAGCACCGTGCGGTGCGGCTGTTCCAGCCCGGGAACCCCCGCACGGCGGGCGATTTGCTCGACCATGACGATGGCGTCGTCGATCAGCAGCCCGATCGCGGCCGCAATCCCGCCGAGAGTCATGATGTTGAAACTCATTCCGAGGGCAGACATGAGCAAGCAGGTGGTCATCACCGACATCGGTACGGTGATCATCGCGACAAACGCCGCCCGCCAGTTGCGCAAGAAGCCAAGAATCACGCAGGCAGCCAGGATAAGGCCGATGACAATCGCTTCCTCTACTGCCCCTATCGACGACCTGACGAGGTCGGCCTGGTCGTACCATTTATGAATCTGGATAGACTTCGGCTGCGTCTTCATAAAAGCGTCAAGCCTCGCCTGAACCTCTTTTTCCAGCGCCAGCGTATCTGCGGTATTTTGCTGAAAAACGTTGATATTGACTGACGGCTGTCCGTTGTCGTTCACCAGCAGCCACTGTGGTTCCGACCCCATCTCCACCTTGGCAATATCGCCCAAACGGACAATCCCACCGGTCGAAGTGTGCAGCGTTACATCACGAACCGCTTCGATGGACTTGAACTGGTTGTTCGCGATCGTCAGATAGAGCAGGCCGTTGTCCTGAATACGACCCACCGCTTCCAGCGTATTCGTGCCCGAGATGGCATCCGAAACATCCGTTGGGGCAAGACCGTAGGTCTGGAGTTTCTCGGGGCTGACGTAGACCTGCACCTCCCTGGATTCACCACCGAGAGTAGAAACTTGCCGGATCCCCGGAATCCCCGTGAGCAACGGTGCTATCTGGTACGTGGCGAGGGTCTTCAGGTCTGCTGGAGAGATCTTGTCGGAGATCAACGCATAGGAAACAAACGGCATGATCGCGTTCGGGCTCATCTGCAGGACGTCGTAACCCGTGCCCTGAGGCAGATCGGGCAGCGTCTGCGCGAGCGCCGCATCGACGTTCAGGACGGCTCGGCTCATGTCCGAGCCCCACGGAAAATCGACGAAAATTTCAGCCGAACCGCGAATGGTCGTCGATGTAACGTTGACCGCACCCGGAACGGCGCGTGATACCTTCTCCAGGGGTTCCGTTACATCGATCAACATCTGTTTCGCCGGCATGTCACCGCTGTCGATCTCGATCCGGACGCGGGGAAAGCTGACGGTGGGGAAGAGCTGGATCGGAAGAGTGACTGCAGCAAAAACTCCCGCCAGCGTTAGCGCGAAACCAATGAAAATCAGGGAACGTGCATGGCGCTCAACCCAGTCGATGAAGTTCATTTGCCACCCTTCCCGTCCGAATCACCGGCGGTCGAATTGGTGAGCCGCATCTTGTCGCCATCATCAAGCTGATAACTTCCTGCACCAACAACCGGTGCGCCCGCAATGAGCTTGCCACTGACCACGTCCATATCGCCTTGTGAGCCGATCACGGTGACCGGCACTTTCTTGGCCGCCATCTTCACTGACTGCACAACGTAGGTCTGGCCGCTATCGTTGAGCAGGATCGCTGCGTGAGGAACGACGTATCCGTGCTGCTCGCCTGTACTGATGACTGCCTTGGCCATCTCACCCGCCAGAGGGTCACCGTCTGCGATGCTGACATCGACCGGAATCAGGCCGTTCTGCACACTGACGACCGATCCGCGCAGTACGACCCTGCCATGGAAGGTTCCACTGCCGCTGAACGGGGTCATGGCCACCGCATCACCCTTTTTGATCTGAGCCGCCTGCGCAGGCACGACGCCGGTCTTGAAAACGAGCCCCTTGGGGTTGGCAAGTTCGATGAGAGGGGTGCCCGGTGCGACGACCGCACCAGAACTCACGCTGACGCTCATGACGATGGCTTTGAAAGGCGCCTTCAACGTGGCCGCCCCGTTCGCCCCTTCCTCCTGCAGCGCTTCAAGCGTCGAGTTCGCATCCGCGGCCGTCTTCTCGTCCTGCGCCAGCTGGGCTGCGGTCTCGAGATGCGCATTGGCCAACGAGCGGCTGCGCTCCAGCAGATGGTCGGCTGTGAGGACGGCCTGTTTGGCCTGCTTATACGCGGCTCTGGACTCCGGACTCGGGGTCAGCGTGATCATCGGCGTACCTCGGTCAACCGCATCCCCGACATGAACATTGATGTTGCTCACCCGGGCGGCGATCGGTGCAGAGATGCTTTCTCGCGCTTTTTCCGCAGGCATCACCCTGCCGTAAGTGGTAATGGAGACAGGCAGGCTGCCTTTCTTCAAGGGAACCAGGTTCACCAGCACGCTGGCATTGGCTGCATCAGGGGTGTCATCGGCAAGCGCGGCCGTCGTGCAGATGGCGGCACAAATACCGAGGACAAAGACGAAGGGGGTTTTCATGGGTTTTTCACTTTGCCTGGAGAAACGAGCATTGTCTTGGGGAAGCCGGTACCGAGTTCGATCGATAGCGCAAGGGTGGTCTCATCGAGCGTGCGCTGGTAACCAAGCACATCCAATTGCCTCTCGAGTGCAGTCGTCTGAAAGTCCGTCAAGTCGCGCTGCCCGAGGTTGTTTTCCCGGTAGGCGCGCAGCGCGGAGTCTGCCAGCGAGGATGCTTGCTGCGATGCGGTGCGTGACTTCTCGAGGTTAACCTTGGTTACCTGTTGGCGTGCGACCAAGGCCTTGCTCGTCCCTTCTGCCTCGTCAAGCCGCGCCTGATAGTCGGCGCGCAACTGAAGACGAGTCGCGCTGGCTGACGCGATCACTCCCTGGTTGCGATTGAAAATCGGCAGATCCATATTGATGGTTGGTCCGGCCGAGGACACGTGCGAAGTGTCCCAACCGCCCGCCACCCCCAAGCTGAAAGCCGGGAACTGGCCAACAATCGCCTTGCGCACATCCAGCTCCGAGGCCTCGTACCCGAGTCGCAACGCAACCAGGTCCGGGCGACGTGCCGGCAATGATTTAACCAGGGAATCAATATCATCCGGAAGTTCGACCGGCGTCGGTGTAGCGATGGTGAAGCGCACCGATGGTTCAAGGCCCACCAATGCGTCGAGACTTTGCCAGTCCTTTAGAAGCGTCATGCGGGCGGTCGCGATGGCGCTCTCGGCACCGGCTTTGGCAGCGAGCAACGGAGCCTCCGCGGTGACATCAAGGTTGCCGGCAGCTGTCGCCGCACTCACCTGGCCTACTTCCTCGTTCAGCAGGTCGAGTTCCTTGCTGCGCACCTCAAGTTCACGTTGGTCGGCGTAGATATCCACGGCGAGCAGCCGCGCCTTCTGTGCCACTTGCCACTCCTGCCACAATAGGTTCGCACTGACCTGACCCAAGCGGACTTTCGCCGCCTTGACCCGCGAGCTGTAGGTGATGATCGACCGGATGTCCTGCGAGATGGAAGCGGCGAGGGAGTTGCTGGTTGCCACCCCACCCAGAAGGAACGCATAGGCCAAGCCTACCGATGGATTCGGCAAAAGCGTCTCCGAAAGCAGGTCCGCCCTGGCGGCATCGAGTTGTCCGGGCTCCGACGCGAGATCCGGGTTGTTGAGAACCGCGATGAGGCCGATCTCGCCAGGCGTCAGCGGATTTTCCGGGTTGAATGTTTTCGGCGCCGCGCCTGATCCGTCTGATGGCACGGTGAGGTTCAGCTGAGCAAGTCCGGGTTTGAGATTGGCGTGGTCCGGTGGCGGCAAAGCATGATAGGTGGCGCATCCGGCCAGCGAAAGAACGAGTCCGGCCGCGCTCGCTCGGAATAGTCCGGATGACCTCATTGCCAACGTCCTTCCGGGCTGCCAACCAATGCCCCGTAATGGTAGGGCTGTCCGCCCCCGGGGCCTCGATCGAATTGCAAATAGGGTGTGTGGGCTCATCAGGTTAAGGTGGTTTTAGGAGCTTTTCAGGAAGCACCGTCGTGCGGCTCTAATTGCCCGCATCATTGTGATGCACTCGAATTCAGCCTTCCGACAGGCAGCGACGCGACCCGGCCCGGCAGATCCTGTCGGGCCGGAATCGCGTTCTCGACGGTTCGGTCGGTCGGTTTACTCTTTGACAGGCTTGTAAACCAGGAGCGTGGGGTCGATACCTTTTCCTCCCCCATTGAATGCATAAACCAGATGGGTTGCGGGATCGACCATTCCGGTGTGCGTGTTCCCCTCACCGGTTGAGACATGGGTCAGGTGCGTCATGGAGTTCGTGTCGTAAACGTCGAAGCCCTTGGACGAGGTCGAATACAGATAGAGCAGGCCCAGCCCCGGATCCGCTTGTGCATCATCGACACCACCTGATTCCGGCAGCGTCTTGATAAGCCCCAGATCCGGAGTCAACACGAGAACGCCCGGATCCGGGTGGTTTGTAGTGGCCACCCACAGCCGTTTGTTCTTGGCGTCGAAGTACGACGCCTTGGTGCCACCATGTTTTCCTATCTTGACGCTGGTGTCGAAGTGCTTCTCGACCTCCCCCGTCGTTGTGTTGATCTTGAGGACGTCAGCATCATCGGCCTGGTAGATGGTGTTCGCGTTCGGAACGAGCGTTGCAACGTCCGGACCAGACACTGGTTTCGAGGGATAGAGGTTGATTCCCGCCTTGTAAACCGGTTTCGTCGGATCGCTGACGTCGTAGATCTCGTCCCAGTTGCTGTCGTCCGAAGCAACGTAGAGAGTATGGGTCGCGGGGTTGACCCCCACCCAGTCTGGCGACGTGCCCTTGGTGTTGATGCGCGCGACTTCCTTCAGGGTATTCGTATCGATGACAACGATGGCGTTCACCTTCCCGGCGCCGGCGCCATCGGCGGCGGCGACATAGAGGTCATGGCCATCGATGGCACTGCCATTGGGGTTGGGGACATCGGGGATGTACTTGATAAGCTTGTTCGTCTGGGTATCGACCACACTCACGCCGTGATCATGCATGGCGATGAACATGCGGTGGTTCGCCGGATCAAGACTCAGAAGGTCGCCATGACCGGCCGGCCCTCCCAATTTGATCGTCGCGATTTTCTCGAACTTGTAATTGGTGGCTGCAAACGTTGGCGTCGACAGCAACCCGGTCAAACCAATGGCGATCGCGCCAGCGATGGCTTTGCTTTTCATCTTCATAACAGTCTCCGATTTCTATGGTTAGTTAACTTCACAACTTAAAAACAACTTAAAAAATGCCGTGCTCTTGTGGCTACCGGTCCCAGGACATCAGGTCGCGTTTCTGGTTGCGCCGTGGTCACAGAGCAGGGATTCACGGTTTGCCAGGGAGCCCGGTGTCACGGGGTTTCCAATGGCACCGTGCGCTGCTCATACTGCGCGAGACGCACCCGGTCGACCATCAATTACGCTTGACATCGCCGAGCAACCAACCGACCTCGATCATGGCGACCGCCTGACTGGACTTGCTTCCGTCCTGACCCCAGCCATTACCGGGCTCGAAGTTCGTCAGATGAGTGAAGGCAAGGAATGGGCGAACGAACACGTTCTTGTACATCCAGGTTCCACCAATCTGAACCCCGAGCATGCTGGCTCCCTGCCCAAGATTCCCGGGTCCGTTGGGGGCACCGAGGCCGAGGTAGTTACCGTAGATGTTGTTGAGCTCCACGCCGTTGACCGTCGTGGCGCCTTGGGCCGTATTACCGCGCTGATGAACGTACGAGACCTGCAGGGCCGTCTGCCAATAGCTGTTGACCTGGTCGGTCAGGTTGATCATGGCCGCCACGTTGGAGTAGGTCGTCTGCGGAGCAGTCGCCGGCGTGATGCCACCGCCGGTGATGCCTTTAGGCAACCACTGGTACTCGATTTCGGGACTGATGGCGTACTTGTGATCGATGTTCCACATGCCGCCAAAACCGATGAGGTTGGAATTGACGATACCAAAGGAAGCGACGTGGCCCGCATAGGTCAAATTACCTGCGGTACGCAGGCGGTGATGGCCGAACGCGATAACGTAGTCGCTGCCATCAGCGTTCAGGTTGTATTGCCCGAGGGCGCCCAACTGGGAGACCTGGCCAGTGTTATAGCCATCGCCAAGCTGGACCGACAGCGATGCAGGTCCATGGTTGAAATCGAACTGGATGCCGTCCGCCGTCGTCGACTGCATATTGTTGAGGGGGGAGAGCATTGGCGTCGGATTGAACCAGCCAACACCGATCTCGGTGCCATCGACAGAGTCGATACGACCTACATCGACGCTGAACCAGTCCGTTGGAGAGTACGTGACATACCCCTTGAACAGCGTAGACGCGTGCCCGTATGGATTTTCGTTGGACCCGGCCGTGTGGAGGTTCGGGTTCAGGCCTGGGCCGGTCCAGCCAACGATCGGTGTGAGCGGCGGCAACCCCGCCCACAACCTGAGACGGAACTTCCCCTGCGTTCCATTGAGCATGAAGATGGCGTTCGGAATGGTCACGCCATAGTGGGAGCTGCCGGGCGCGTCCGCGCTGTTGTTCCACGTCGAGGCAAGGGCACTGACGCCGCCGCCTACGGTCCACTGCCCAAGTGGGCCCAGATCTTCCTGGTAGTCCGGTGTGCCGTTTGGATTGGCTGGTGCCCAAGGGGCCGCCTGTTGCCAAGAATGGGCCGGACCGGCGTCAGGGGGGGAACAATCCATCTGCCCGAGCCTGGCCGAACCCGACCATGCAACCACTGGCAACCAAACCTGCGACGAGCGTTTGTATATAGCTCTTCATTCGTTGTCTCCTTTATTTAATAAGGTAATCCTCACCATTTCTTTTCCCGGCTTTGCGTCAGGATGTCATCTGTGTGACTGGGTGCTGACGGTACTCTGACATCGCAATTAAAAAGATTGACCTAGGTCTAGTTTTCAAGAAATCTTTTCTCGATTCTTGACTGCAGTCAATTTTGTTCAATTGCTCTCGACGGCTTGCTTGTTCGAGGCCACAAGGGTGAATTCGACGCGGCGGGTCCGATCAGTTCAGACGGGGTCGCCGCGGCCGAGACGTTGCATTGAGTGCGGCCGCCTGCGCGCTGCCGGCAACCGCTTCATAATTCAGAGGGTCGGCGCGAAGCGCAAATGCAAATCATGGACATCACTCCCGTCATCACAGCCATTCAGCAGCACGCCGATTGGGTGGTGTTCGTCAGCGTGCTGACGCAGCAACTGGGCCTGCCCATTCCGGCCGTGCCGACCCTGCTGGTTGCCGGCAGCCTTGCGGCGTCCTCGGGGCAGGCTGGCGAGATGCTCACAGCGGCCGTGCTGGCCTCGGTCATTGCAGACAGCCTGTGGTACCTTACGGGGCGCGCATTCGGCTACCGCGTCCTGTCGGGTCTGTGCCGGCTGTCCATCAATCCGGGCTCGTGCGTGTCGGAGACCGAGTCGCGTTTCGTTCGCTGGGGCGTGTGGTCACTCATCATCGCCAAGTTCATTCCCGGGTTTTCCACGGTGGCGCCACCGATTGCCGGCTCGCTGCGCATGCGCCCATCAAGTTTTATCGTGGCCGCAGCGCTGGGCGCGGCGCTCTGGGCGGGCGCCGCGATTCTGGTCGGGTGGTGGTGGCGGGCGCAGGTCGGCGTGGCCATCGACGCCATGAGCAACCACGGCACCGGTGTCATTACCGCGCTGGCGCTCGCGCTCGGCGCCTGGCTGATCTGGAAGCTCTGGCAGAAGTATCGTTTCGAGCAAATGCGGATCATCCCGTTCATCAGCCCCCCGGAGTTGGCAGCGGCGCTGGCGTCGAACACGCCGCCGCTGATGCTCGATTTTCGCGGCGCCGCCATGATCGCCCAAACGGGACTCGTGGCCGGCGCCACCCAGGCCAGTCTGGGCGATTTACCCCAGAGCGTTCGCCATTGGGCAAAGGACGACGCCATCGTAACCTTCTGTGCGTGCCCGCAGGATGCCACCGCCGTGAAGGCGGCATATGCCCTGCGCGAGTTGGGCTACACCTCGGTGCGCCCGCTCACGGGTGGCTATGAATCGTGGGTCCGGCAATTGGCGCGACAGGCAACGTAACGCGATCAGTCGTCGCACCCGCCCGCCTCATACTACGACCCGATCAGGAACGGAATCCCGACAGCGTGCCGAACCACTACGCCGACGGCGCCACAGCTGCCGTGCGACAGTTTTGGCGTGACTCGCCACGAGATCTTCGTGCTGCAGCTAATGGAACAGCTTCATCGCATTCGCGAGCGTCTGCAGCACGCCCCAGACCAACGGAACGCCGACGAAGCCCCAGGCGAGGATCAGCTTGATCGTTGTGGAATTGCTTTTGGATGAGTTGCTCATGTTCTATCCTCCGACCGCGCCGGCGGCTCGTCCGTTCGCTGCAAGCCCGGCCGCGCCGGGGTCGGCGGCGGCCTCCTTCATGTGGAAGCGCCCATCAACCGCCTTCACCAGCAGATTGCAGATGAAGCCGATCACCAGCAGCCCGGCCATGATGTACATCGTGGTGTTGTAGGCCTGCGCCTTCGGCACGCCGTGGGCGACGTTGTACTGCCGGATGTAGTTGACCAGCACCGGGCCGAAAATACCTGCTGCCGACCAGGCCGTCAGCAGCAAGCCATGGATCGCACCGACGTAGCGGGTGCCGTACATGTCCTTCAGGTAGGCCGGCACCGTGGAGAAGCCGCCACCGTACATGCTGATGATGATCAGGAAGCACCCGACGAACAGCGGCACATTGCCGGTCAGACCGGCGTGCGGCACGGTCACATAAAGTACGAAGCCGAGCACCATGAACACGAGGTAGGTGTTGCGGCGACCCAGGAAGTCGGAAACGGTGGCCCAGCAAAAGCGCCCACCCATGTTGAACAGGCTCATCAGCCCGACGAAGCCGGCCGCCGCAATCGCCGTGATGCGGCCGGGGAACATCTCCTGGCTCATCGCCGAAGCCTGCCCCAGCACGCCGATGCCGGCGGTCACGTTCAGGCACAGCACCCACCAGATCAGCCAGAACTGCGGCGTCTTCAGCGCGTCGTATACGAAGACGTCGTTCTTCGTGATCAGCTTGTTCTCCTTCGGGGCAACGTACCCCTCGGGTTTCCATCCCGGCGGTGGCACGCGCACGATGACCGCACCGACCATCATGAAGATCAGGTAGACGACGCCGAGCACAACGAAGGTCTGCAGCACCCCGACGTGGGTCGGCGTGTCGAACATCTTCATCAGCCAGACCGACAGCGGCGCAGCGATGAACGCGCCGCCACCGAAGCCCATGATCGCCATGCCGGTCGCCATGCCGGGACGATCCGGAAACCACTTCATCAGCGTCGACACCGGCGAGATGTAGCCGATGCCGAGCGCGATGCCACCGATCACACCGTAGCCCAGATAGATGATCCAGATGTTGTGCACCTGCACGCCGATCGCTGAGATGAAGAAGCCGGCGGCCCAGCACAGCGCGGCCGTGAACATGGCCTTGCGCGGGCCGCCCTCCTCGACCCAGCGGCCGAACACTGCCGACGACACGCCGAGAAAGAAGATCGCAAGCGAGAAGATCCAGCCGAGCTGAGTCAGCTTCCAGTCGTCAGGCGCGGACTGGGTGATGCCGATCAGTTTGGTCATCGGCAGGTTGAACACGCTCAATGCATAGGCCTGGCCGATGCACAAGTGCACGCACAACGCCGCCGGCGGCACCAACCATCGATTGAAATTCGGGCCCGCCACGGTCCGCCCCTTGTCCAGAAGCCCGGGCGCGCGCCCCTCGGAGTCCGTTCCCATCATTACTGACGACATACCTGTCTCCTTCGTTATGGTTACGCTCAAAGTACGCATTCTTAGCATTAACGTCTTGTGACAAACGAGCAATAACCCTTGAATTTCCGGGACTTTACATGTCGTTACATTGTGGGAGCGACGGGAACAGACACCCGTCACAGGCGCGCAGCACCTCGTCCCGGAGCTGGCGACGCACGTTCTGCAAAGCGTGCTGGCGCAGCCCGGATGTTTTCAGTCGTCGCGCTCGCCCGCCTCGTAAAGAGTCTCGCGCCCCATGCGGTCGAGGATCAGCTCGGCCGTCCAGGGCAGCATCAGCGCGCCGCAGCGGCTGTCGCGGTACAGGCGCTCCAGCGGCAAGTGCTTCATCATGCTCTGGCCGCCGCAGGTGCGCAGCGCCAGGCGCGCGATGTCGTTGGCGCCTTCCATCACGCTGTAATGCGCGGCGTACAGTCGCAGCTTTTCGTCCTTGCTCGGATCCGGCCTGGCCTCGGCAATGGCGCGCGTGAACAGGCTGCGCATGGATTCCAGCTGGATGCGCATCTGCGCCACCGCGATCTGCTTGGTCGGGTACTGGCGGCGCTTCACGGGCGGCTCGCCCGCCACTTCGCCGCGCAGGTAGCGCACCGTGAAGTCGTAGGCCGCGTTGGCGATGCCCAGGTAGGTGGGCGACAGCGTGAAGAACATGGCAGGCCAGGTCTGCGCGCCTTTGAAGTAAATGCCGCGTGGCATGAGCTGCTCGTCGTCGCCAACGAAAACCTCCTTGAACGTGAGGTTGCGGCTGACCGTGCCGCGCATGCCCAGCGGATTCCAGTCGCCGCTGATGGAAAAACCCTCGGCCGTGGCCGGCACCGAGATGTAGAGCGTGTCGTGCGCGTCCGGGTGCCGGTCGCCTTTGTCTTCCGTGCACAGCACGCCGTAGTAATTGGCCGCGCCCGACAGGCTCGCGAAGATCTTTTTGCCGTTGATGCGCCAGCCGCCCTCGACCTTGCGCGCCGTGGTACCGAACGGCGCGCGCCCGGCCGCGGCGGCCGAGCCCTCGGAGAACGGCTGCGCGTAGATCGCACCATCGTTCACGATGCGCGCAAAGTGCAGGTCGCGTCGGCGCGCGTGTTCCAGGCGCTGCGCGGGCGTCATCTCGATGCCATCGGCCAGCACGCCGGTCCACAGCGTCGAGCAGATGTGCATGTTGTAGGTCAGCGCGGTGGCGCCGCAAAAGCGGCCAATCTCGGCCGCCACCATCATGTAGCTGGCGTAGTCCGCGCCCAGACCGCCGTGCGCCTGCGGAATGCACAGGCCGAGCAGGCCCGCCTCGCGCAGGTCGTCGTAATTGGCAAACGGAAAACTTGCCGATTCGTCCCATTGCGCCGCGCGTTGCGCAAACTTGTCGCGCCCGAGCTCATGCGCCAGCGTCAGCAGCTCACGCTGGCGGGGCGTGAAGGGCAGGTCTCCGACGGCCGG
>SCRR01000410.1 GCA_004322085.1 Burkholderiaceae bacterium | reverse complement strand
GGTGATGTCGCGCACGCTGGCGGGCATCTCGGACATTTCGGCAATGCCGCCGGCGTTGTCGGTGATCGGGCCGTACGCGTCCAGCGCCACCACGATGCCGGCCATGCTCAGCATGGAAGTTGCGGCGACGGCGATGCCGTACAGGCCGGCCAGTTGATAGGACACGCCGATGGCGATACACACGCACAGCACGGGCCAGGCGGTTGAACGCATGGAAACGCCTAACCCGGCGATGATGTTGGTGCCGTGGCCGGTGGTGGAGGCCTGCGCGATGTGGCGCACTGGCGCGTATTGAGTGCCGGTGTAGTACTCGGTGATCCAGACCAGTGCGGCGGTCAGCACCAGACCAACGGCACAGGAGCCGAACAGCCTGAGCTGGCTGCCGGTCGCGGTAATGGCGTTGTCGGGCATGAGCCAGCTCGTGACGAAGTAGAACGCGATCAGCGACAGCACGCCGGCGACGGCCAGGCCCTTGTAAAGGGCCGGCATCACGTTCTTCATGCCGGGCGAGGCCTTGACGAAGAAACAGCCGATGATGGAGGCCACGATGGAGACGGCACCGAGCGCCAGCGGATACTCCGCCGCGTGCGTGCCGCCCCCCGCGATCAGCAGCGAGCCCAGCACCATGGTGGCGATCAGCGTCACCGCGTAGGTCTCGAACAGGTCGGCCGCCATGCCGGCGCAGTCACCCACGTTGTCGCCCACGTTGTCGGCAATCACGGCGGGGTTGCGCGGATCGTCTTCCGGGATGCCGGCCTCGACCTTGCCCACCAGGTCGGCGCCGACGTCGGCACCCTTGGTGAAGATGCCGCCGCCGAGTCGGGCGAAGATGGAGATCAGCGAGGCGCCGAACGCGAAGCCGATCAGCGGGTTCAGCAGGGTGGACAACTGGCGGTCCGGCGTCAGGTTGCCGTTGCCGGCCAGGAACCAGTAGAACGCCGTCACTCCGAGCAGACCCAGGCCCACCACCAGCATGCCGGTGATCGCGCCGCCGCGGAAGGCAACGTCCAGCGCCGGGCCGATGCCGCGAGTGGCGGCTTGCGCGGTGCGTACGTTGGCGCGCACCGACACATTCATGCCGATGAAGCCGCAAGCCCCGGACAGCACCGCACCGGCCACGAAGCCGATCGCCGTTTTGCCGTCGAGAAAGAAGCCGATCAGAATGGCCAGCACGATGCCGACGATGGCGATGGTGCGATATTGCCGCGCCAGATAGGCGGCGGCACCGGTCTGGATGGCGGCTGCAATGTCCTGCATCCGCGCATTGCCTGCGTCCTGGGAAAGAATCCAACTGCGCGCCCAAAAGCCGTAAGCCACGGCAATGAACCCGCAGACAAGCGCCAAGATTAGCGCTGAATTGCCTGTCATAGTTTCTCCTACTGGTTGTCGCTGGGAGGGGGCAGCACGCTAGCGGTGCCCCCGCTGCGTTGCTTCCTCGATGCCCCAGTCCAGCAAACCCGCGCCGGAGACGATTGGCCAACTGTGGAAATATAAGGCCAAATGGGTGTCACGATCGCGACAGCGGGGCTAAGGCAGTGGACCCGTCATTAGAATCAGGGTTAATCCCGAGCAATTTCCGATCGATTTCCAACCCGAGAGACCGCCATGGCCACAGACAGAGTAACCCCCGGAAAAAACGCCCCTGATTCCTTCAACGTGATCATCGAGATCCCGATGAACGCCGATCCAGTTAAATACGAAGTGGACAAGGAGTCGGACGCGATCTTCGTCGATCGTTTCATGAGCACCTCCATGCATTACCCCACCAACTATGGCTACGTGCCGCGCACCCTCAGCGGCGACGGCGACCCGGTGGATGTGCTGGTGATCACGCCGGTGCCCCTGATCTCCGGCGTGGTGGTGACCTGCCGCGCGATCGGTATCCTGAAAATGCAGGACGAGGCCGGCGAAGACGGCAAGGTGCTGGCGGTGCCGATCGACAAGATCCTGTCAATCTATTCGCAATGGCAAAAGCCCGAGGACCTGAATCCGGCGCGCCTTAACACGATCGCCCACTTCTTCGAGCACTACAAGGACCTGGAGGTTGGCAAGTGGGTCAAGGTCGTCGGTTGGGAAGGGGTCGATTCGGCCAAGAAGGAAATCGTGGACGGCATCGCGAACTATCAGGCGAAGGTGCGCACACAAGCCTGAATAATCAAGGAAATCGAACCTTGGCCCATATTGATTGGGCATAGTCAGCTATCAAAAAAAAAGCGCCTGCGGACTCGATGCCAGCGGGCGCTGCCATTTTGGCGCGGCGAGCGTCAGCGCTGCGGATCGGGAAAGATCAGTCCATGCAGACCGCGCTTGCGCTCAAAAGGCTTCCACTTTCCTTCGGCCTGCGACAGCCGGTCGGCTACGGCCCACCAGGTGCTGGGGTTCAGGCCCAGGCCGACGTGACTGGCGATGACTTCGACATTTTCGGTGTTCGGGTTGGCGCGACTGGGTGCCTGGATGCTGCCCTGCCAGGCCACGATGCCGTCGCTGCGCGAGTACACCGAAGTGGTGGGCACCGGGGGCGCGCCGGGCAGATCGTAATGTTGCGAGTCCTGATCGATGGCGTGTCCGCTCGTCAGCACGTAGATGCGCCACGCGTGGGTGCTCTTGGGTGGGCCGGCAAATGGCGTGCCCAGCGTGATCACGCCGCGCACCATGTCGGGCAGCAGCTTGGCCAGTTCGCGCGCGTAAACCCCGCCCAAGCTCCAGCCGATCAGGCTGACCTTTCTGCCGGTGCTTTTGAAGGTTTCTTCCACTTGCTGGCGCGCCGCTCCCAGCACGCCGGCTCTCGGGCCGAAGTTGAAGCCCTGGTTCCAGCCGGCCGTGTCATAGCCCAGGCTGCCCAGATAGCGGCGCAGCGGCACGGTGGAGCCATCGTTGGCGCTCAGGCCCGGAAACACGATCACTGGGTGGCCGTCGCCGCCGGGCGCGCGTTGCAGCGCGGGCCATGCGGGCAGCACGGCGCCGAATTCCCAGAAGGCGCGAAATTCCAGCGCCAAAAGCCAGGCGCTGGGCGGGGCGAGGTCGGATCCGGGTGCCTGTTTGCGCTCGCGTGCCAGGGTGCTTGCGGTCATCTTGCAAAGTGAGGCATATCCTGCCTTGCTATTGTCATACGGGGAACGGTAGCAGTTTTAACGGACGCAGCACATG
>SCRR01000409.1 GCA_004322085.1 Burkholderiaceae bacterium | reverse complement strand
TGGGATCGATCACTTCCACCACGGCCTGGCCTGCGACGACGGTCGTGCCGGGATCGGCATCACGCACTGCGACCAAGCCGTCAACCGGCGCGGTCAGGCGCAGATTGCTCCGTTGCGCGACGAGTCCTTCGCGGTCGGAGCCTGTCCGGGCAACGTCTTCGCGGGCGGCAGAGAGGGCGGCATCGGCGATCTGTAGTTCCTGCTGCTTCGTGGTGACGATTTCCTCGCTGGTCGAGCGTACCGCAAACAATTGCTCATAGCGGCGCGCCTGGGTTTGCGCGTAGGCTTGCCGCGCTTGCGCCTCGCGCAAAGCGGCCTGTGCCCGTTTGAATGCCGAGTCCTGTGAGCGCACCCGATCATCGAGATCGATTGGCTCCATTTCACCAAGCACCTGCCCAGCCTTCACCTGGTCTCCCACATGCACGTCCAGGCGCTTCACGCGCCCGGCAAACGTCGGCCCGATCTTGTACGTGTAGCGCGCCTCCACGGTACCGATGCCGAACAGCGCCGGCGTGATTGCCCGTGATTCCACGGTTGCGACCGTCACTGCGACCGGCGCGAGCGGACCTGATCGCAGGCCGACATAGATGAAGAGCGCCAGCAACGGGGCGATGACAGCCAGCAGAGCCAGGGTGCGGCCTTTCACTGGTAATTTTTTCATTGCGTACTCCCGACTCCACGCCGATAGATTGCGAACACCCGTGGCGCATCGCGGCGCATGCGCTGAACGTCCCCGGCCAGTAGTGACTGCATGACCAATCCCTGGACCGTGCCGATGAACAGTGCCGCCGCCGCCTCGGTGTCCAGTGAAGGAGACAACTCACCGCACACTTTGCCTTTCTCGATGAGATGACGCGAGCGTTCGCTGTAGCGCTGAATCAGGGTCTGCACCATGCGCTTGCCAGGGCTCGATTCGGCACACTGAAGTTCGCCAAATATCATTCTGGGGACGCCAGGGTGCTCGGCCACGAATTCGATATGGCTCATGAACATCGCCTCCAGGGCTGTCATGGGCGAGTCGATCCCCCGTATGGAACGATCGATTCGCGACAGGAGTTGCTCCGCCACCCACTGCATGACGGCCTGCCAGATGGCTTCTTTGGTCGGGAAGTGTCGGAACAGCGCCCCCTGAGTCAGCTTCATGTGGTGGGCTATGGCCGCAGTGGTGATCTCGCCTGGATTTTGCAGACCGGCAAGCTCCACGACGGACTCGACAATCACGGCACGACGTTCCTCTGCCGGAAGATGCTTCGGATAGGTGTTCACTGTCAGGTTTTATAAGATAGTAATTGATTACTACCATATCATAAAAAACCAAATAAACAAGACATCAGTCAGAAATCCTGAACATCCGTCAATATTTGAGGCAAATCGCCCCATGAATAGAGTGGTTGCGCTTCATCCGAAATACCATTGGCGTTGCCTTGGCGAGCACGATTAACCCAGATCGGCGGGCCCAACTGGCTTGCTGGCCGTATTCGTGTTTCTACTTCTGAAAGAGCTTCAAGTTCTTCGCCGCTGTATGCACCACCGTGCTGCGCAGTGCCCGCGATCCCGTGGGGTCGGGCCCGTTGTCGTCATTGATTGCAGTGCGTACAATTGGTATGTCATCTATTGATATGCCATGTCTGCAAATACCCCGACGCCTCCACGCATCGACCATGTCCACAGGCGTTTCATGCCCCTGATGGCCCAGATCAACCGGCAATGGCGGCGTGTCATCGATCGGCAGCTCCAGCCTCTGGGCTTGACGGAGGCCACCTGGTTGCCGTTGCTGCACCTCGCGCGTGCGGCGCAGCCGATGCGCCAGAAGGATCTGGCAGCTTCGCTTTCGCTCGACGGCTCCTCGGTGGTGCGCCTGCTCGACGGGCTCGAGTCCGGCGGCCTGGTCGAGCGGTGCGAGGACACGGACCGGCGCGCAAAAACGATCCACCTGACCCCGCTGGGGCAAAGCACGGTGAAACGCGTCGAGGAAATCGTCCGCGAAAGCCGCGATGGCATTTTTGCCTGCGTGCCAGCGCCCGAACTGGAGGAGGCGTTCCGTGTGCTGGAGGAAATCGCGCGGACACTCGCGGGCGTGCAGGAGGAAAGCGCCACATGAAGCCGGGGGCCGATTACGCCACCGCGGTGGCGCGGGTGATGCCGTTGTCGCGCACCGCCGCCAAGGCGCCGTTGTGGCTGCTGGTTCTGATCACCATCAGTGGCACGCTCGCCATGCACATGTTCATTCCGGCATTGCCTTCGGTGGCGCATGACTTTGGCGCCAGCATTGCCGCGATGCAGATGACCATCAGCGTGTACATCCTGGGGCTGGCGGGCGGGCAGCTGGTGTACGGCCCGCTGTCCGACAGCTTCGGGCGCCGCCCGCTGCTGATCGCGGGACTGGCGCTTTACGTCGTGGCCGGACTCGCGGCAGCGCTGTCGATCAACGTGCATACGCTGATCGTGGCCCGCCTGTTCCAGGCGCTGGGCGGCTGCGCCGGCCTGGTGCTCGGTCGCGCCATCGTACGTGACACGGCGTCGGCCGGCGAGGCGGTCCGCGACCTCGCCCTGCTCAACCTGGTGATGATGATCGGCCCGGGTTTCGCGCCGTTGATCGGGTCGGTGCTGACTGTGAGCTTTGGCTGGCGTTCCATCTTCGTGGTGCTGGCGGTCCTGGGCGCGGGCACCTTTGCGTTCAGCTGGCGTCTGCTACCCGAAACCGGGCGGCCGACAGGGAGCGTGAGGGCGGCATCGCTGCTGCATGACTACCGGACATTGCTGCGCTCGCCGACTTTCGTGGGCTTTGCACTGGGCGGTGGCTGCGCGACGACCTCGGCCTACGCGTTCATTGCCGCCGCGCCATTCATCATCTCCGGGCAGTTGCATCGCCCGTTGCAGGAAGTCGGGCTTTATCTCGGCCTGCTGATGCTGGGCATGGCGCTCGGCAATGCCGTCACACGCTATCTTGTACGCAGGGTGGCCCTGGAGCGGATCCTGATCGCCGCCAACGCGCTGAGCGTGGCGAGTGCGCTGGCGCTGTTTGTGGTCGTTCTCCTTGGGGACCTGACGGTGGTGGATCTGGTCGGCCTGCTGTTCGTGTTTACGCTCGGCGCGGGCGCGGCCAGCCCGGCGGCCTTGACGAAGGCATTGGGTGTCGACTCCAGGCTGGTGGGATCGGCCGCCGGCCTGTATGGCTTTACCCAGATGGCCGTGGGCGCGCTGTGCACCTCGCTGGTCGGGATCGGCCACAGCGCGGCATTGGCGTCGGCCATCATATTGACCGTGGCCGCGGCGCTGGGGCAGGCGGCCTTCTGGGTTGGCGTGCGCTGTGAGCGCACCGAGCCCGGCCGATCGGATCACGGCGGCGAGCTGCGCGGCGACCCGTCCTGAGGCTGCGCGCGCACGGGGTACCGGCGCAGCTCGCTGTCGTGAATCCGGTCGGGCGCTATCTGGACCCGGTCCGGTACGCGCGCAAATATTATTTACGACTTCTTCCCCGCCAAGCTGATCCTGCACGAGGGCGACCACGCGAACGCGTTCACCGTGCTGCCCGA
>SCRR01000408.1 GCA_004322085.1 Burkholderiaceae bacterium | reverse complement strand
ATGCCAGACGCGTTGAGGGCGCCGGCCCTGTCGATGCTATAACTCGGGGCGAGGCGGGAGACAACGTGCGCAATTCCTTCGGTGAGCAACTCGATCAAGATGGTACGTGGCGGCGTGATTTCGCCCTGCGCCTGAAGATGCTGGCCGGATGGATGAAAGACCACGAGCTGCTCGACGCGGCCGTCGAAGAGCGCCTGCACCAGATCGAGAACCGGCTGCGCACGGACCGGGTCATGGTCGCGTTTGTCGGTGAGTTTTCGCGCGGCAAGTCAGAACTGATCAATGCAATCTTTTTTGCCGGCTACAAGCGGCGCATCATGCCCGCCAGCGCGGGACGCACCACGATGTGCCCGACTGAGCTGGGCTACGACCCCGACGTACCGCCCTGTCTGCGTTTGCTGCCCATCGAGACGCGGCTTCAACCGAGAGCGTTGACCGAGTGGCGGGCCGTGCTGGAGACCTGGACGCGCGTCGATCTCGATGCTCTCAACTCCGCCGAGCTGGCGCGGGCGCTGGAGAAGGTGGCGGAGGTGCGCATCGTCAGTCGCGATGAAGCCCGTGCATTGGGGTTTTGGCACGACACAATGCCCCAGGACAATCCGCCGGTAGATGCCTACGGCCTGGTGGAAGTGCCGCGCTGGCGCCACGCCATTGTCAATCTGGCGCATCCTTTGCTCAAGCAGGGTCTCGTGATTCTCGACACGCCGGGCCTCAATGCCATTGGCGCCGAACCCGAGCTGACGGTGAGCCTGATACCGCAGGCGCAGGCCGTCGTTTTCATCCTGGCCGCCGATGCCGGCGTGACCAAGTCCGACATGACGATCTGGCGAGAGCATTTGATCGTCGGCAAGGGCGATGCGGAAGCGCGACTGGTCGTGCTCAACAAGATAGACACCTTGTGGGACGAGCTCAGCACGACGGCGCAAGTGTGGGAGCAAATTGAGCGTCAGCGCATCGCGACGGCCAAGACCCTGGGCATTCCCGCGGAACAGGTCTTCCCCGTGTCCGCACAAAAGGGGCTTCTGGCCAAGGTCAATGACGACGGGGGTTTGCTGCAGCAGAGCCGCCTGCCGGTCCTGGAAGCCGCGCTGGGTGCGGGACTGCTGGGTCGGCGCCAGGACATTCTGCGCTCGGAGGTATCCCTGAGCATTGCTGCACTGCGCGCCCAGGCCGGCCAGGTGCTGCAGATCCGCCGCCGTGATCTTGCGGAGCAGGCGCTGGAGCTCAAGAGTCTGCGCGGCAAGAATGCGGCGGTGATCAACCACATGAAGGCGCGGATCCAGCATGAGCAGTTCGAGTTTGATGTGAGCGGGGCCAAGATTCACGCGATCCGGTCGGTGCACCTCAAGCTGCTACGAGAGTTGTTCCGGATTCTCGGAGCCTCCACGCTCAAGGCCGAAATGGGTGATTTGAACCGGGTGCTGCGCCAGCGGGGCATCAAGCTGGGTGTCAAAAAGGCTTACAACCAGACTTTTCAGCGCCTGCGCCAGGGTCTGGACACCGCTCAGGCGACCGGCGTCGAGATCCAGGTCATGTTCGTCGCGATCTTTCGCAGGTTGAATGCGGAGCATGGGTTCTCGCTGCAAGCCCCCACGGAGTTGAGCCTGCTGCACTTCGGGCGCGAACTGGAATCGATCGAGCGCAGCCACCTGCAGTATCTGGGTGTGTCGAACGCACTCAAGCTGGCAACGCCCGAGTTTGCGGATCGGCTGGTTCGAGCCCTGGCAACGCGGTTGCGGTCGGTCTATGAGTCCGCGCTGAGTGAAGTCGAGCTGTGGAACAAGTCGGCGGCGGCACAGCTCGATGTGCAGCTGCGTGAGCGACGTCGCAATTTCAGCCGCCGCCTCGAAGCCATCGAGCGCATCCAGCACGCAGCCACGGGGCTGGATGAACGCATTGCAGATCTTGCCGCGCAGGAGGCGGCGCTCAACCAGCTCGATGCGAAGTTGCTGGTTTTGACGGAGCGCTTGCTGGTTGCGCCGACGCGCGGCGAACCGGTGGTTGCTCCCGCACTCAAAACCGCATGAACGGGCCGCCGCAGGAGTTCGCTGCGTGCGTGATGCGCTGGCAAAAGACACATGGCCGCCGCGGCCTGCCATGGCAAAACACGCGAGATCCCTATCGGGTCTGGCTCTCCGAGATCATGCTGCAGCAGACGCAGGTCGCCACCGTACTCGATTATTTCCCGCGATTCCTGCAGCGTTTCCCTGACGTGGAGGCGCTGGCGATGGCCAGCCTGGACGACGTGCTCGGACTGTGGAGCGGACTGGGTTACTACAGCCGGGCGCGCAACCTGCATCGCTGTGCCGTGGTGGTGGCGGTGCAATATGGCGGGAGGTTTCCGTCCAGCTCGCAGCAGCTGCAAACGCTGCCGGGCATCGGCCGCTCCACCGCGGGCGCCATCGCGGCATTTTGTTTCGGTGAGCGGTCCGCCATCCTCGACGGTAACGTCAAGCGGGTCCTGACCCGGGTGCTCGGGTTTGATGCAGACCTGTCCGCAGCCGCCAACGAGTGCGCGCTGTGGGACCGTGCCACTGCCTTGCTGCCGCGGCGCGCCCTGGCGCAAGCCATGCCGCGCTATACACAGGGTTTGATGGATTTGGGCGCCACCGTGTGCCTCGCGCGTCGCCCGGCCTGTCTGACCTGTCCACTGAGCGCACTTTGTGTTGCACGGCAACGAGGCGAGCCGGAGAATTATCCGGTCAAGACCCGCAAACTCAAGCGCAGCGCGCAATCGTTGTGGCTGCTGCAGGCGCAGGCTGTGAGCGGCGCCGTCTGGTTGGCCAGGCGGCCCACGCCGGGGGTCTGGGCCGGGCTGTACTGCCTGCCGGTATTTGAAAGCCGCGAGGCGTTGCAAGCCCGGTTGCCGCAGCGGTTTCACGGGCGGCTGCGCGATGCGCCGGCATTTACCCACGTCCTGACGCACAAGGATCTGCGCCTGCATCCCGTCACCGCGCAATTGCCTGCCAGCGCGCTGTCAGGTCTTGACGGGGCGTGGTTTGCCGCAGATCAATGGCCCGATTTGGGTTTGCCGGCGCCGGTCCGCGAGCTTTTGAGTCAAGCCTGAATCAGCCCCTGGCAGGACTCAGCCTAAGTCGAGTTCGCGATGACGCTTGAGAGTGACCCATTGGCCCGTGAAAAGGCCAGCCAGTTGCTCCACCAGATAGACCGAACGATGCTGGCCACCGGTGCAGCCGATCGCTACCGTGACGTAGCTGCGGTGATCGCGCGCCAGGGCGCCCAGCCAGGCCTCGAGAAAGCGCTGGATGTCGCCCAGCATCTGGGTCACCTCGGCTTGCTCGCGCAGGTAGGCGGCGACCGGTTCATCGCGTCCCGTCAGATCGCGCAGGGTGGGCTCGTAATGCGGATTGGGCAACATGCGCACATCGAACACATAGTCGGCGTCCACGGGGATGCCGCGTTTGAATGCAAACGACTCGAACACCAGAGTCAGCTGGCTGGCGGGTGCCGAAATCAGTGATTTGACATAGCCCTGCAGTTGGGAAGACCGGATCATGCTGGTGTCGATGACGTGCGCTTGCTCACGCAGATCTGACAGAAGTTCACGCTCGAGCTCGATGGCTTCCACCAGCGCGCGCTTGCGCTCTTCCACGTTGCTGCCTGCGGTCTGGCGCGTCAGCGGGTGCATGCGCCGGGTCTCGGAGAAACGCCGCACCAGCGTCTCCGTGGTGGCGTCCAGAAACAGCGGATTGATCTGCACGCCTTGCTGGCGCAGTTCGGCCAGCTGCGTGGGCACCTGCGGCAGGGAGGTTGCGCTGCGCACGTCCATGGCGATGGCCACCCGGCCCGCGCGGTGCTGCTGCTCCAGTGCGACAAAGGCCTGCAGCAGTTCCGGCGGAAGGTTGTCCACACAGTAGTAGCCTGCATCTTCCAGCGCATGCAGTGCGACGGACTTGCCAGAGCCGGACATCCCGGTGATGAGAACGACCTCCGTGCTCATCAGGCCAGCCTCCAGACCGGCTGCGCGTTACGCGGCGCAGCGCTTGTGGTGGGATCAGCCTTGCGGCTCATGGTCTGGCCCCGGCTTGAGTCACGCTGGCCTGCAGCATTTCCTTGGCGTGCGCCAGCGTGGTGTTGGACAGGCGCTCGCCGCCCAGCATGCGCGCCACCTCGGCCACGCGCTGCTCGCCGGTGGCGGGTGCCACGGTACTGAGCGTGCCGTTCGCGTCCTGCTGCTTGGCAACCACCAGGTGATGGTCTGCGCACGCTGCGACTTGCGGCAAATGCGTGACGGCCAGCACCTGGCGGTCACGCCCGAGCTGCTTCATGAGGCGTCCCACTGTTTCGGCCACCGCACCGCCGACGCCGGCATCGACCTCGTCGAAAATCAGGGTCTGGGCGGATCCCAACTGGCTGGTGGTCACGGCAATCGACAGCGCAATCCGTGACAGTTCGCCGCCGGAGGCCACCTTGCCCACCGGGCGCGGTGTGCTGCCGGCATGGCCGGCCACAAGGAATCCTACCTCTTCCAGGCCGCTTCGCATCGGTCGCTCGGCCTTTTGCAGAGCCACCTCAAAGACGCCGCCCTGCATGCCCAGACCCTGCATGGCCTGGGTGATGGCCTTCGCCAGTCGGGGCGCCGCCTTGCCGCGGGCCTTGGACAGATTGCGGGCCTCGGTCATGTAGGCGGCCTGCGCCTTCTGCTCGGCCGCCTCCAGTACCGGCAGATCGCCGGCCGCATTCAGCCTGGCCAGCTCGTCTTTCCAGGACGCCAGCAAGCCGGGGAGATGCTCTGGCATGCGCCTGTAGCGCCGCGACAGCGACAGCCACAAGGACATGCGTTCATCGAGCTCTGCCAGGCGCTCCGGATCCAGATCCGTCTTGCGCAGGTACATGTGCAGCGAATGGGCAGCATCCTGCGCTTGCGCCAGGCTGGATGTCAAAACCTCGGCCAGCCCACGAAATTCGTCCTCGAGGTGCTCCTGGTTTTGCAGTGCAGCGTGCGAGCGCGCCAGCATTGCAAGCGCGCCCGTGTTGTCGCCCTCCAGTGCGTCCAGCGCCGTCTGCGCCGCATCCAGCAAGGCTTGCGCATGTGACAGGCGGGTGTGGCTTGTGTTCAGCTCGTCCCATTCATCGCTTGCGGGGGCGAGCTTGTCCACTTCTGCGATCTGCCAGGTCAGCCGTTCGGTCTCGCGCTGCAGGCTTTCCTGCGCCGTGCGAGCCTCTGTCAGCGCCTTTTGGGCATCGCGCCAGTTGTCCCAGCATTCGCCGAGCGGGTCGCTGCCAATGCCCGCGTAGGCATCGAGCAAGCCGCGCACCGAATCTGGCCGCGTCAGGCTTTGCCAGGCGTGCTGGCCATGAATGTCGAGCAACTGCTCGCCAATGTCCCGCAACTGGGCGGCGGTTGCAGGGCTGCCATTGATCCAGCCGCGGCTCTTGCCTTGTGCATCGACCGTGCGGCGCAAGAGCAACGTGTCCGACAGGTCGAAGCCCGCCTGGTTCAGCCAGTGTTCCAGATTCGGCCGGCTTTCGAACTCAGCGCATACATCGGTGCGGCTGGCGCCTTCGCGTACCACGCCGGCGTCGGCTCGCGCCCCCAGCGCCAGTTGCAGAGCGCCGATCAGAATGGATTTGCCGGCCCCGGTCTCGCCGGTGAGGACCGTAAAGCCGGCGTCCAGATCGAGCTCCATTTCATGCACGATGACGAAGTCGCGCAGGGTCAGGCGTTTGAGTGCCACTTTCAGGAACCTCCCGCGTTCCAGTGAAGTTTTTTGCGCAGGGTGTCGAAGTAGCTCCACCCCTTGGGGTGCAGGAAGCGCACACGATGCTGCGAGCGCTGCACGATGATGCGGTCACCGCGCAGCAAGGAGGCCAGCGACTGCATGTCGAAGTTGGCGCTGGCCTCACGTGAGGCTACTATTTCAATAGCAACCTCCGTTTGATCAGAAAGGACTACAGGTCGATTTGACAAGTTATGCGGAGCTATCGGAACCAGCAGCCAGCCAGGGATCGACGGATGCAGCAGGGGGCCGCCCGCCGACAGCGCGTAGGCCGTGGAGCCGGTGGGAGTGGCAATGATCAGGCCGTCCGCCCGATGGTTCGCCACGAAATGGCCGTCCACCTCGACCCGCAGCTCCATCATGCCCGAGCTGCTCCCCCGATTCACCACCACGTCATTCATGGCCAGGGCATCGAAGAAGCAGTGTCCGTCCCGCATGACCCGGGCATTAATCAGGCTGCGGTGATCCTCTTCATATTCGCCGCGCAGCATCGGAGTGAGCGCGCTTTGGTAGTCCTCCAACGGGATGTCGGTGATGAAGCCCAGGCGCCCCTGGTTGATGCCAATCAAGGGTACGCCGTAGCAAGCCAATTGCCTGCCGATGCCCAGCATGGTGCCGTCGCCCCCCACCACCAGACCCAGATCGCAATCGGCGCCTATGGTCGCCGCATCGAGCGCCGGATACCGGCTCAGGCCGGTATTGGTCGCCGTGTCGCGCTCCAGCACCACCTCGCAGCCCTGCTTGATCAGGAAATGCGCAATATCGTCCAGCACCTGGCGCGAAGACTCCGACAAGGCGCCGGGACCCGAGCCCTGGTATTTGCCGATCAGCGCCACGCGGCGGAATTTTGACTTCATTTGTAAATTACAACATTAAAATGACCACATGCTCGACGATCGCGCCAAGTTGTTGTTGAAGGCGCTGGTGGAGCGCTACATAGCCGATGGGCAGCCTGTTGGCTCGCGCACCTTGTCCAGGGCCTCGGGGGTGGATTTGTCGCCTGCAACCATCCGCAACGTGATGTCGGACCTGGAGGAACTGGGGCTGATTGCGAGCCCCCATACCTCCGCGGGCCGTGTCCCGACTGCCCGCGGTTACCGCCTGTTCGTCGACACCATGCTGACGACCCAGCACGGGCACCTTGCTGCGCCGAGCCTGGCGCAAGATCAGCCGCAGAAGGTGATTACCAACGCGGCCCAGTTGCTGTCCAGCCTGTCGCACTTTGTGGGGGTGGTGTTGGCGCCGCGTCGCACCTCCGTGTTCCGTCACATTGAATTCTTGAGACTTTCCGACCGGCGCCTGCTTGTCATCATCGTGTCGCCTGATGGCGACGTGCAAAACCGTGTGATCTTTACCGAAGTGGACTACACGCAGTCTCAACTGCTCGAAGCCACCAATTACCTCAACTCCCATTGCGCGGGACTGGCCATCGAGCAGGTGCGCGAGCGGCTTCAGCAGGAGGTGGAGACACTTCGCGGCGAGATCGCCGCGCTGATGCAGGCGGCTGTCACCATCAGTTCAGAGGCCTTGACAGAGTCGCAAGACGAAGTCGTGATCTCTGGCGAGCGGAACCTGCTGGCAGTGAGCGATTTCTCCAGCGATATGGGTCAGCTGCGCCGGGCCTTCGAGCTGTTCGAGCAGAAAACCCAGTTGATGCGGCTGCTCGACATCTCCAGCCGGGCCGAGGGTGTGCGGATTTACATCGGCGGTGAGAGCCAGGTCGTGCCTTTCGAGGAGCTGTCCATTGTCAGTGCCCCCTACGAGGTGAACGGGCAAATCGTTGGCACGCTGGGCGTGATCGGTCCGACACGCATGCCCTACGACCGCATGATCCAGATCGTGGACATCACCTCCAAACTGGTCAGCAACGCTCTGAGCCATCACAAGTAGCCTCTTACAATGGGCGCTGTGTCGGGGCGTTAGCTCAGTTGGTCAGAGCAGAGGACTCATAATCCTTTGGTCGAAGGTTCAAGTCCTTCACGCCCTACCAGATTTTCGTTGCGCCGACTCGCGCTCTATCCTGCCCCTGAGGCAATGCCATGTTTTTCCATGAGGCGGTATAGCGTCATGCGTGAGATGCCCAGTTCCCGCGCTGCGCGCGTGACGTTGCGGCCCACGCGGTTGAAAGTGATGGAGATGGCGTCACGTTCCGCTAGCGTGCGGGCCGTCTCGAGGCCGATGCTGATCTGACCTTCTTCAACGGCCAGACCAAGGTCGACCGGCGTAATCATGCGCCGGTCCGTCATCACCACGGCGCGCTGTACACAATTGAACAGCTCGCGCACGTTGCCGGGCCAGTCATAGGCCACCATGGCCGCGATGGCCTGCTTGCTGAATCCCTCAACCCGGGTTTTCTTGTCGACAATGCAGCGCCGGTAGAAATGCTGGGCCAGTATTGGCACGTCGCCCTTGCGCGCGCGCAGCGGGGGCACCGCAAGGGTCAGCACGTTCAGTCGGTAAAACAGGTCTTCGCGGAATTGACCCGACGACACGGCCTCGGCCAGATCCACATGGGACGCCGCCACAACCCGCGCGTCCACCGCAAGCGTATGCGTCGCGCCGACGCGGTTAATGGTTTTCTCCTGCAGAAAGCGCAGCAGGTTGGTCTGGAGTTCGCGCGGCAAATCACCGATCTCGTCCAGAAAAATGGTGCCACCGTTCGCCATTTCAATCAGTCCACGCTTTTCCGCAGACGCCCCGGTGAACGAGCCGCGCTCGTGTCCGAACAGTTCGGAGTGGATCAGGCTCGGCGAGATGGCGCCGCAATTGACGGCGATGAACGGCCCGCTTGCGCGCGGCGAGCATCGATGTATGGCCTGTGCCGCGAGTTCCTTGCCGCTGCCACTTTCCCCGCCAATCAACACGGGCGCGTTGGTCGCTGCCACTTTCTTGATCTGTGAGCGTAGCAACTCGATAACAGCACTTTGCCCGAGCATGCCCAAATGCTCGATGCAGCGCTGTTGCAGATTGTGACCTTCACGCAGGGTGGCCCGCCCGTAAGCGTGCCCCAGCTGCTGGGCCAGATGGCGCAGATCCACGGGATGCGTGTGATAGTCGAAGAAGCAGTCGAGAGTCAGGTCACGAAAGGCAGGCCACTCCAGCGCTCGCGTCGGGAAAACACCCACCCATTCGGAAGACCGGGAGGCCGTCAGACAGGCATCGATCCTGGGAATGAGCTCAGGGCTGGCCTGGTTGAGTACCAGGACGCAGACCAGAAAGTGATGGCTCCCCAAGATCTGGCGGGCCGCAGCCAGATCGGTGGCGGACACGACCTCCCAATCCTGCGAGCGCAGGTGGTCTTCCACCGTGGACGGCCCACCGCCCAATGTCAAGCACAATACCTTACGTGATTGCATAGCTCAGTTTCTAAAGCGAAAAGGGGATTCGCAGGTTCAACGTCAGGTCAGGGGTGTCGCGCGTCAAGCCTGCTCCGACTGTGAGATTAAGCGTGGTCTTTTCGTTGTAGCGGTAAGAGAAGCCGAACAGCAGCTTGGCCAGCACAACCCGGACCGACCCTGTGACCGGCACCCCGTTTTGCAGCGTGCGGCCGACGGAGTTCAGATCAACGCCGACGCTGAAAGCCGATTTTTCATTGAGTGCCAGACCCATGCCGAAATTGGCGCCAATGATGTCGCCGGCCTTCACGGTGCCGAGGAATTCCTGCTGGCCGCCGAGCACCGTCAGGCTCACATTGTGGCGCGCGAAGTTGTGTGCATAGCTGACGGTCCCGAAGAATACCGCGGGGTCTGACTGGAACAGCCAGGTCAGTGCCGGCTGCAAAAGATAGAACCCCGAGCCCGTCGGCTGCGTGGTCGGCAAGCCGGTTCCGCCGGGATTGCCAACGCAACTGGTCAGACAGTCGGTCACGACCTCAAATGGATCCTTGCCGGTTCGGGATTTGAAGCGCAAAGAGCCGATAAGGTACGGTTTGTTGTTGCCGCCTTCGTTCAGTTGATAGCGAGCGGTCATCTCGATATCGCCAATTGCCTTGCCGCTGCTGTTGAAAACGCTGTCGGTGGCCGAACCCGTGTTGAGTTCCCGGCCCACCGACGAATCGGAGCGATACACGTAGGGGATCTTGGCCTCTACCTCCATGCGGTTGGTCAGGCCATAGCGGCCGGTCAGCGCGCCGGTCAGGATGCTGTCCTTCACCTGCTGCACATCGATTAGCCCGATCACCAGCGCAGGAATGATGGTGTAGCCAATCAGCGCAACGCGGTTGTTGGATGAATAGCTGTACTCCAGTGACGGCTCCAGCACAAACTTTCCCTTGGGCGTCAGAATGCCGGGCTGTTCGAACAGCCGCGGAACCTCGATCGGCACTTGCGACTCGCGGCTGGGTGCGACGCCGACCTGTACCGGGTGCTGCTGCGTGTCCTGCGGGTTCTGCTCGGTTTGCGCACTGGCCCCCGGTTCCGTGTTGGCACCCTGCGCGGTCTCGCCGGGCTGAGCGTCCCTGGCCTGCTGGCTCAGAGCGCGGCGCAAGGCCTGGTACTTCTTCTCCTGCTCGGCTGTCGCCCGTTTTAAAGCCTCGATCTGCCGACCCTGCTCGATCAATTGCTGCTGGAGTGAGTCGATCTGCGCGTCGGAACCTGCCGGCGGAGCACTTTGCGCCTGTGCCATGGCACTTGACAGTGCCAGGGCTGAACATGCGAGCAGGGCGATGGGCCTGTGCTGCCGAGTTTTGTTGTTCATATCGGACCTCCAGTGTGCAGCCTATCGGGCCTTGCGCGTTGCGCCATCCCCTGAACTGGGGATGGTGCGAGAGAGGTTCCAACTCGGTCCCACTGTGCCTGCGAACTGGTTCAACTAGCGCAGCCGGGTCGAACCGGCACCGTACCCGCAAGGCGTCCGGCCGCCAGCATGGCCCACAGCGCAAGTCAATAGAACTTCTCACCTCATTTCAGCGCGATTTGTCATTTGGGAGCGTCGATGCGCACGATGGCATGGGCATGTTCAAGCACGTGAATCAGTCTGGTGCCGAGCCGTCATGGATCATGGCGTGAGTTTTCGTCAAATTTCTTTGTATGTAAGTGAATCGGAAATTTGCGTCGAAACGTAAATTCGCCTCTCCTTGATCGCATCGGCTCCTCCCGATGCCCTGATGGGCGGCGTTTTGGGTCATCACAGCCGGGGGCACTCGATGTGCTGTCACAGGATTGATACGGGTTTTTCGGGTGACCCAAAACCCAGATAAAAGCAGCGCGCACGGCCTGTGGCAAGGGTTCCGCGCACTCTTTGCTGAAGCAGCACGACTCCATGCAATTCGAGGCGTCACGGGGGCGATACAGTTTTCGTGACCCTGTTCGGGGTCGCGAAGAACGTCTGCCATGCCTTTCCCAAGCGCGGCTGCGGCATCGGCACCTGCGTGTGCAAAAAGGGCTGTCAACGGGACGTGACACTCCGCTCAGAGAAGTGTTTGCTCCTTTACAGGGTAGGTGCCGTCATGTTGCGAAATCCCGCACGCAATAGTTGTTTTCGCTGGAGGGATTAAGC
>SCRR01000407.1 GCA_004322085.1 Burkholderiaceae bacterium | reverse complement strand
CGCGTAGGCTTGCGATAACTCTCAAAGGTTTGGTCTGCGGCCATGGCCAGGGTTTGTTGCTTCATCTGTTCTGAACGTTTCAGCCCCTCAGTGCGTGGACCTTAATCATCGAAGCCCTAGATATGCCATCTGCTGCTGTTCAATGAAGGGGAACATGATGCCGAAACGACGCACGCCTGAACTGATCCGGGGCCAAGCCACACACCGGCGCACCGAAGGCGACTACATGGGCGCGCTACTCGACGCGGTGAGTCTGGCTGACTGGCGCGAGGTGGTGCAAGGCGCACTAGAGGACGCAAAGGGCGGCGATGCACAGGCGCGCAACTGGCTGGCGCAATACCTGATCGGCAAACCGGAAGGCAAAGCCCCGACACCCTTGACCGTGGTGGTGCAGCAATTGAATGGCGCTGATCCCGTGGTGAACAGATTGGCCAAGCCGCTCATAGATCGGCAGCAATTCCCCAGCCTTCATCAAAATGATGATTGGGCGGACGGCATCCGGTCTCGAATTGCATCGGAATTGGTGGAAAAAATCAAACCCGTGGAAACCGTGCCAAATCCAGCAACGGCGCGCCCTGGCGAGGATTAACGCTCCAAAACGTGCGAAAAAAAAGATGCAACTTGCCTAATGATTTCGGTAAATCCTTGAAAGGACGGGCGGCATGGGCGGATACAACAGTGGCAGGCGCGGCGGCAAGACCTGCACCAATGAACTGCGGCTGTTGGACGTGCGCAGGCTGGCGCGTGACGGGCTATTGAAGCCGGGGCCTGCCTTTATGTGGAGCTGGAGGCGTGGCGGCAAAGAGGTGGCATCAATCCAGATATGGCCGGTGGATACCGACCGGGTGCGGCTGATCTACCGACAGCGACGCAGCGGCGGTGAATGGCAGGATCTGGATTACTCCGTGCGCCTGGCGCGCACCGCCTGCCACTACGGCGGGGATCGTGCTTGGTGGCTGTGTCCGTGCTGCGGGCGGCGTGCAGCACTGCTTTACCTGGGCAGCTCTGGACCCTCTGCTTGTCGGTACTGTCACCGGCTGGCCTATCAATGCCAGCGCGAAGCCCCGGATGACCGGTCAACGCGGCGGGCGGACAAGCTACGCGAGCGCCTGGGCTGGGAGGCTGGCATCCTGCACGGCGAGGGCGGCAAGCCCAAAGGGATGCACTGGAAAACTTTTGAACGGCTGACAGCTACACACAATGCCCACGTCACGCGGGCGGTGGCCGGGATGGCGGCAAAGTTGGGGCTGACACTGGGGCGGCTCGATAGCATCAATGAGGGCTTGGATCGGCTGGGGCTGTAGGGGGCTGAATCTCTGGCATAAAGCCAGCGGTATCTTTTGGTCACAATAGCCCCCATGCCCGATATCAGCACGAACGAGATACGCCGGCGCCTCACCGCCTTTGTCAAGCAATGGAAGGGGGCCGCTTCGGAAAAGTCGCAGGCGCAAACCTTTTGGCTGCGCTTTTACGAATGCTTCGGCATCCGGGCCGAGTCCGCCACGATCTACGAACAGGCCGTGCGCAAACTCGACGGCGCGCACGGCTTCATCGACAGCTTCATTCCGGGCAAGCTGATCGTGGAGCACAAAAGCGCTGGCAAAGACCTAGACAAGGCTTTCGACCAAGCCAGCGACTACTTTCTGGCGCTGAGCGAGGCCGAGCGACCGCGCTACATCATTACTTCGGACTTCGCCCGCCTGCGCCTGTACGACCTGCAGGAAAACCTACAGAGCGAATGCACCCTGGCCGACCTGCCCAAGCGGGCGGGCTGGTTCAGCTTTCTGGTGAACGATGATGCCTCCGCGATCATCGAGGAATCGCCCATCAACCGGCAGGCCGCCTATGCCGTGTCGCGCCTGCACGAAGCCTTGCTGCGCGCGAACTTCAAGGGCCGCGATCTGGAAGTATTTTTGACCCGGCTGCTGTTTTGCCTGTTTGCCGACGATACCGGCATCTTTGGCGCGGACGGCCAGTTTCTCCATGTGATCGAAGCCACCCGCCCTGACGGGCGAGACACCGGCTCGCGCCTGTCCGAACTGTTCGACATTCTGAACACGCCAGAGCTTGACCGGCAAACGCACCTTGACGAAGCGCTGGCTGCGTTCGCCTACATCAACGGCAACCTGTTTGCCGAGCGCACCCACATCCCGGCTTTCGACACCGACCTGCGCGCACTCTTGGTGGCCTGCGCGCAGCTCGATTGGAGCGGTATCTCGCCCGCCATCTTCGGCGCGATGTTTCAGGGCGTGCTGGAAGCCCACACACCGACGGAGAGCCGACAGGCCAGCCGGCGCGAGCTGGGCGCGCACTACACCAGCGAGCGCAACATCCTGCGCGTGATTGATCCGCTGTGCATGAATGGCCTGCGCGCGGAACTGGAAACCGCCCGGCGCAGCAAGCCACGCTTGAAGGCGCTGTACGACAAGCTGCCCACCCTCACGTTTCTAGACCCGGCCTGCGGTTGCGGCAACTTCCTGGTGATTGCCTACCGCGAACTGCGCCGCTTGGAAAACGAAGTGATTGCCGAGCTATTCGACTTCGACCGGGGCCGGGGGCTGCTGGACGTGTCCACGCTGTGCCGCGTGCGCGTGAGTCAGTTCTACGGGATTGAGATTGACGAAGCTGCCGCGCATATTTCGCGCGTGGCCATGTGGATTACCGACCATCAACTGAATCTTGAAGCGGCCACACGATTCGGCAACACGCGCCCCACGGTGCCGCTGGTGGACAGCCCGACCATTATTTGCGGCAATGCGCTGCGCATTGATTGGGCGGCGGTGCTGCCACCTGCGCGATGCAGCTTTGTGCTGGGGAATCCGCCATTTGTGGGGCACCAATACCGAAACAAGGAACAGATGGCTGATATGCTGATTATTTGGGGAAACGATGGACGTTTCGGGCGCTTGGACTATGTGACATGCTGGCATCGCAAGGCTGTCGACTACATGCAGTTGAACGTCAACATTTGCACCTCATTTGTATCGACGAACAGTATTTGCCAAGGCGAGCAAGTGGGGACGCTGTGGCCCGCGCTGTTGCAAGAAGGGGTAAAGATTCGGTTTGCGCATCGCACCTTCAAGTGGAGCAATGAAGGCAAGGGCAACGCCGCTGTGCATTGCATCATCATCGGCTTTGGGCTGCGCGAGCCGCAAGCTTGCACGCTATTCGACTATGGGGACGATCCCAAGGGCATCGGCCAGCGCATTCATGCCCTGCGCATTAATCCGTACTTGGTGGATGCGCCGGACATTATTCTGCCGTCGCGCAACGATCCCCCCTATGGGCTTCCCCAACTTAGCAAGGGCAGCCAGCCAACAGATGGTGGACACCTTATTCTCACCGACAAAGAGAAAATGGACCTGCTGAGTGCCGAACCGCAGGCGGAAAAATGGCTGCGCCCCTATGTTGGTGCGGAGGAATTTATTGATTGCACAAACCGATGGTGTTTATGGCTTAAGGGTATTTCCCCGTCTGAGCTTCGGACAATGCCGCTGGTTATGAAGCGTATTCGAGCTGTCGCCGAGACACGTCTAAAAAGCCCGACAAAGAGCGTACAGGAATTCGCCGAGCAACCCACGCTGTTTACCCAGGACCGTCAACCGTCCAATGCTTATCTACTGGTGCCGATGGTGTCATCCGAGCGCCGTAAGTTCGTTCCGATTGGCTTCATGCCAGCCGATGTGATTGCGAGCAATCTGGTACTGACGGTCCCGGATGCCAGCCCCTACCATTTCGCAATGCTCACCAGCACCATGCACAACGCATGGATGCGCGCCGTGTGCGGGCGGCTGAAAAGCGACTATCGCTATTCCCCCGCTGTTTACAACAACTTCCCCTGGCCCGAACCGACCGATAAGCAACGCGAGGCCATCGAAGCCGCCGGGCAAGTGGTACTCGACGCCCGCGCGCTGTACCCCGATGCCACGCTGGCCGACCTGTACGACCCGCTCACGATGCCCACTGAGTTGCGCCGCGCGCATCAAGCCGTAGATAAGGCCGTAGACGCTGCCTACGGGTACAAGGGCGGCAAGGATGACGCCGCGCGCGTGGCTTACCTGTTTGGCCTGTACGAGCAATACACCAGTCTGCTGCCGGCGCAGGCTGTCAAACCGAAGCGGCGCAAGGCGGTGGCCTGATCGGCGCAGGCCATGGGTGGCCCTGCTTGGCGGGCAGGGGCTGATATTTGATTAATTTGATTTTTAATCACTGGCGGATTTTCCGGGGTCACTTTTCTTTTTGACGGTACTTTTGGCGGTACTTTTTGAAATCACATCGGTAATACCTAGCATCCATGCGGGTTACAGCCTGGTGTTCGATCCCCTCCGGACAATCGTATTCGTCAGGCTGATCAAAAACGAAGGAGATTCGCATGGACTTGCAACTGCAAGGCAAGCACGCGCTCATTACCGGCGGCAGCAAGGGCATTGGCCTGGCCTGCGCCCGCGGGTTTCTGGAAGAAGGCGCCAGCGTCACTCTGGTTGCGCGCAATGCCTCCACACTGGAAGCCGCCAGAGTCAGCTTGATTGCGTCAATTCCGTCGGCAGCGGCGCGCATCGGCGTCGTCAGCGCGGATCTCAAGGATCCGGCGGCAGCGGTGACGGCTATCGACCACGCCGAACAGGATTTTGGGCCTGTACACATCCTTGTGAATTCGGCCGGCGCGGCGCGCCGCACACCGCCCGACGAGTTGACCCCGCAGCACTGGCGCGACGCCATGGATGCCAAGTACTTCACCTACGTCAACGTGATCGACCCCCTCATCAAACGCATGGCCTCGCGTGGCTCGGGCGTGGTGCTCAATGTGGTGGGCACGGGTGGCAAGGTGGCGACGCTCACGCACATGGCGGGCGGTGCCGCCAATGCCGCACTGATGCTGATCACTGCGGGGCTCGCTGCCGCCTATGGACCCAGGGGCGTGCGCGTGAACGCGGTCAACCCGTCACTGACGTTGACCGAGCGCATGGAAGAAGGCCTGGAGGCCGACGCCAGACTCAGCGGCATCACCAAGGAGGAAGCGCTGACCCGGGCCAGTGCGCGCATGCCGCTTGGCCGCGTGGCCACGGCCGGGGAGATTGCCAACGCAGTGCTGTTCCTGTGTTCACCCCGGGCCAGCTATATCTCCGGCGCGATTGTGTCCATGGACGGTGCGCTCACCCCCATTGTGGTCTGAGCTCCGACCTGGGCAGCTTATCCATGTCCGCGCTCACGTCGATTGAAATGCGCCGCCGCTGAAATTAGCCCCAAGGTGCTAACGGGACCGACATGCCGGTGCGCCCGTACAACGTTGCGGCCTAAATTTCGTTCTGATTGCCAGTGAAACGCTGTTGGCTGCGATCGTGTTGGTACACTTTTCCAAACCAGAATAACCGGGGCGCAACCTGGACGATCGCGACCAGGGACCGTGCCCCGTGCTTGCGGAGCTTTCCTTGCTTTCTTTGTTCAATCTGTTTTTCAAGCTCTCGACCAAAGTCGACAAAAAGTCGGAACGCTCCAGCGCCGCGCGAGGCGCAAGGTCCCGTCCGTTGGAGCCGGTGCAAAAGGCGGCCGCGCGCGCGAGGATGCGTGCAAATCGGGAACTGGTTGTGAAGATCGTGCGTGACGCGATGCTGCTGTCGGAAGTCCTTTCCGGCAGCTACAAATTCAAGGCGCTGTCATTGAACCGGGAGGGAGACAGGTTCGCCGTTCTGCTGGACATCCCGACGCCTTTGCGGGGTGGCCCGAATCGCCAGATGGACGTTGAATCGCTGGT
>SCRR01000406.1 GCA_004322085.1 Burkholderiaceae bacterium | reverse complement strand
CGGCGGCGGCGTGGCATCGATGCGCAGCGCATGGCTGCGCACCTTGTTGCGCAGGACAAGGTCGACCTGGGTGAGTGCCAGTGGCGGCGCAGTGCGCTGATCATCGCTCCAGCGGAGCAGGCCGTCGTGAATGACGAACTCGGTCTGCGAAAAAAACCAGTCGAGCGCTTGCGTGTCGTGGCGGGTTGCACTGGAGAAATCGAGCCCGCCGATCAGGATCCGCCCGTCCGCGGTGCGGCGCATGTCCAGCACGGGCTGGTCGATGTACAACTGCTCGAAACCGAGCTGCATCAGCGAGCGTGGCGACAGCGCGGCCAGCACGCGTGGCAACCGAAGCGCCACGCGGCCGGCGGGGTCGAGCAGGGTAACGTCGCGCAGCTCGAACGAGGGGATCATGCCGGTGGACTCTGCGCTGATGCCGCCGATGCGCACCGGCACACCCAGCACCCGGCTGGCCTGTGTTTCCAGCAGCGGGCGAAACTGATCGATTCGCGGCACAATCCACCAGTGCAGTCCGCCCCAGGCCAGCCCCAGCAACAGCCATGCAACCAGCAACAACCACAGCACCCACTGCACCACCACAGAGAAGGCTCGTAGCAGTCGCGAGGGGGAGGGGGTCGGTTCGTTCATCAGGCATCGGGATGTGGCAGGAATTATGACCCGCAGCGCCGCCACGGGTTCACAGCCGCAGTGTGAAGTTTTGTCGGGAGCCCCGGCCGATAAGGCAGCGCCACTGTCGCTGTACTCGCGCTTCCAGCAGCGGCTGCACCGGCGCTATCGGGACCAGTTGCAGTTACTGCGGGCTGGCGCACCCGTGCGCGACGGAATGCGCGCGGCGCTGGCAGCCCTGCGCGCCCAAGGTCTGGAGTGCGGCGCGGCGCTGCGCGTGCTGCGTCAGCTGGTGCTGGAGCGGCTGATCACCCTCGACTGCGACCAGCAGGCGCCCTTGAGTCTGGTGACCCGGGCCGTGACCGAACTGGCGGAGCTGGCGCTCGACGCCGCGTGCACCCAGGCCTTCGCCGAGCTCGATGAGCGCCACGGCGCGCCGCTCGCGCCAAGCGGCCAGCGTGCCCAGCTGTGGGTCATGGGCATGGGCAAGCTCGGGGCGCGTGAACTCAATGTGTCGAGCGACATCGACCTGATCTACGTGTATGACCATGACGGTGAAAGCGCCGGCCTGGAGCAGGGCCGCAATCGCGTGTCCAACCACGAATATTTCGCCAAGGCGGTCAAACGCATCTACGGCCTGATCGGCGAAACCACCGAGCACGGGTTTGTGTTCCGGGTCGATCTGGCACTGCGCCCACATGGCAATTCGGGCCCGGCCGCGATTTCCCTCGGCGCGCTGGAGGACTACCTGCAGGCGCAGGGCCGCGAGTGGGAGCGCTTTGCCTGGCTCAAGAGCCGCGTGGTGGCGCCCCGGTCCGCCATTGAGAATCGCTCGGCGCAGGCGCTGCGCGGCGTGGTGCTGCCCTTCGTGTTCCGCCGCTACCTGGACTACGTCGTGTTCGACGCACTGCGCATCCTGCACCGGCAGATTCGCGAGCACGCGGCCAAACGCAGCGCCGGCCACCCGGAGCGCGCGAACGATGTGAAGCTGTCGCGCGGCGGCATCCGCGAGATCGAGTTCACCGTGCAACTGCTGCAGGTGGTGCGCGGCGGCCAGTTCCCCGAACTGCGCACGCGCTCCACGCTGGACGCGCTGCAGCGCGTGGCGCATGCCGGCTTGATGCCGCAGGCCACCGCCGACGCGTTGTGTCGTGCCTATGAATTCCTGCGCCGCGTGGAGCACCGCATCCAGTACCTGGACGACCAGCAGACCCATGTGCTGCCAACGCGCGACGACGACCTGGCCTGGATCGCCCGCACACTGGGCTATGCCGACGTGTGCCCGTTCCTGAGCGACCTCAATACACATCGCGAACTCGTGGCGCAGGAGTTCGACACGCTGCTGGGCGGCGCCGGCGAAAAGACCTGCCGCAGTTGCGGCCGCAGCACTGCCACGCCCGAGCTGGAGGATCTGCTGGCACAGATGCCCGAGCGCTTTCGCGAGCGCATCCAGCAATGGCAGGAGCACCCGCGCGTGCTGGCCCTGCGCGAAGAGTCGCGCGCGCGCCTGCTGCGCCTGCTCGAGCGCACCACGCAGTGGCTGGCGCAGGCTCGTGTGAACGAAGACGGTGCCGTGCGGCTGGCCGACTGGATCGAGCCGCTGCTGCGCCGCGAGAGCTACCTGGCCCTGCTGCTCGAGCGCCCTCAAGTGCACGAGCGGCTGCTGCGATTGCTGGGCGCCGCGCGCTGGCCGGCGCGCTACCTGGTACAGCACCCCGGCGTGATCGACGAGCTGGCGAACGACGCCATGCTGAACGAGCGCTTTGCTCCCGCGGAATTCGAGCGGGAACTCGAGCAGCGCCGCAGCGCGCTGGCGCGCACCAAAGAGGACGACGACGAGACGCTGCTCAATCTGCTGCGCCGCGCGCACCATGCCGAGGTGTTCCGCACGCTGGCGCGCGACGTGGAGGGCCGCATCACGGTCGAGCAGGTGGCCGACGACCTGAGTGCGCTGGCCGACAGCGTGTTGCGCGTGACCACGCGCTGGTGCTGGCAGCGACTGAAAAACCGGCACCGCGAGGAGCCACTGTTCGCCATCATTGGCTACGGCAAGCTCGGCGGCAAGGAACTGGGCTACGGCAGCGACCTGGATATCGTGTTCGTCTATGAGGACGCGGACGAGCGCGCACCGGAAGCCTACGCCGCGCTGGTGCGCAAGCTGATCAACTGGCTCAGCGTGAAAACGGGCGAAGGTGACCTGTTCGAGATCGACACGGCGCTGCGCCCGAACGGCAACTCGGGCCTGCTCGTCACCAGCTTCGAGGCCTATGCCAACTACCAGCAGCAGCGCGGCAGCAACACCGCCTGGACCTGGGAGCACCAGGCCATGACGCGGGCTCGTTTCGTACTCGGGTATGAGGCCCCCACGCTTGTCACTGCGTGTACTGCGCTGCCCCCCAAGGGGGCCGAGCCCGCCTTGGGGCGGCCCGGCGGCGGACTGTCGCTGCGCGCACGCTTCGATGCAGTGCGCGAGGCCGTCATCACGGCACCGCGCGATGCCACCGCGTTGCGCGCGGAAATCGTGGCGATGCGCGGCAAGGTGCGCGCCGCCCGGCCGGTGAAGGGCGAGCGCTTCGACGTCAAGCACAGCGCAGGCGGCATGGTGGATGCCGAATTCGCGGTGCAGTATCTGGTGCTGTCGCAGTCCGGGCAACACCCCGAGCTGCGGCCCAACGTGGGCAACATCGCACTGCTGCAGCGGGCCGAGGCTTGCGGCCTGCTGCAGCGTGGCGTGGGCGAGGCAGCCGCCAGCGCCTACCGCGAACTGCGCCGCGTGCAGCACCGCGCGCGCCTGAACGAGGAGCCGACCCAGGTCGGCCCGGGCGCGCTCGCCGCCGAGCGGGACGCGGTGCTGGCGCTGTGGGGCGCGGTGTTCGACTGAGTGCACGGCTTGCCCCGGCGCGCCGGCCATGCGTCTCAATGCCCTGCCGTTTCTGAACAAGAAATACGGCGCGGTAACAATTTGCCTTTACCGCTCATAAATATTCCCGTACCTGTGTCCAGCACCTCGACTCTTTACTCGACAGAGGCCTGCATCGCACGGAACTCTTTCGCGTGTACTGGTGTCCATACACGCAACAGGTCCATCCGAGGACCAACTGGTTATATGCTGCGAAGCCTTCCAGGTTCCCTGAGTCTGGTTGTCCATCCCGAGGCGCTTCTCCTCCTCCCTCACTCTCTCCTTCGCCCAGGGACGTTTCGCAGCATTTTTCATTCTGGCGGCGCGGCGGCAGGCGCCGCGGCGGATCAGGCCGGCAGGGTGTCGATGAAGCTCTGGCGCTGCGTCAGCTTGTCGTGCAGCCGGGCCAGATTGGGGTGATCGGCGCGCCAGTCGATCTGCGGGAAACGGAACTCCATGTAACCGAGGGCGCAGCCCACGGCGATGTCGGACAGACTCAGGTGAATGCCGCTGCAAAACGGCTTGTCGCCCAACCCCTGGCTGATGGCCTTGAGACAGGCCTGCACCTTGCCGAGCTGGCGGTCGATCCAGGCCTGACTGCGCTGCCCATCCGTGCGCCCCGACCAGGTGGACTCCAGCCGCGCGAGGATCGCCGCATCGAGCAGGCCGTCGGCCAGCGCCTCCCAGGTCTTGACCTCGGCACGCTCGCGCCCGGGCGGCGGAATCATCTTGCCCACCGGCGACAGGGTGTCGAGGTATTCGACGATCACACGCGAATCGAACACCGCCTCGCCGCCTTCGAGCACGAGGCAGGGCACCTTGCCCAATGGATTGGACGTGCCGATTGTCGTACCCGCCGCCCACACGTTTTCCGACACGAACTGGTAGTCGAGTTTTTTCTCAACCATCACGATGCGTACCTTGCGCACATAGGGGCTGGTGATGGCACCGATCAATTTCATGGGCATGTTGTTTCAGTCGCTGTTTCACCGGGGAAATTGCCCGCCGGTAAGGCTGATTCTATCGATTCGCCCTGCCGGCACGGTCGCCGTTACCTTGTCCGGAACAGACCGTGGCGCGCAACCGACACAACTACAATTGCAGCATGACTTTTTCCACCCTCACGGCGCTGTCGCCGCTCGACGGCCGCTACGCCGGCAAGCTCTCGCTGCTGCGCCCCCTGATGAGCGAGCAGGGCTACATGCACCGCCGCGTGCAGGTCGAAGTCGCCTGGTTGAT
>SCRR01000405.1 GCA_004322085.1 Burkholderiaceae bacterium | reverse complement strand
GACCTGCAGCAACGGCTGGCCGAAAGCTTCGAGGCCGCGCTGCGGCTGGCCGACGGCCGCGCCATCGCGCTGGAGATGGACAGTGGGCAGGAACACCTGTTCAATGCCAAATTTTCCTGCCCGGTGTGCAGCTACTCGATCAGCGAACTCGAGCCGCGGCTGTTCTCCTTCAACTCGCCGCTCGGCGCCTGCCCGGCCTGCGACGGCCTGGGATCGCAGGAATTCTTCGATCCGGCCCGGGTCGTCGCCTTTCCGTCCCTCTCGCTGGCCAGTGGCGCCATCAAGGGCTGGGACCGGCGCAACGGTTATTACTTCGCGCTGCTGGAGAGCCTGGCGCGGCACTACAAATTCGACCTGGAAGCGCCGTTCGAGACGCTGGCGCCGCCCATTCGCCAGGCCATCCTGTACGGCTCGGGCGAGGAGGAGATCCGGTTCAGCTACCTGATGGACTCCGGCCGAGCCGGAGGCGACACCAGTGTCGCGCAGGGCAAAAAAGTCAACAAGAAGCATCCGTTCGAGGGCGTGATCCCGAACATGGCACGGCGCTACCGCGAGACCGACTCGGTGCTGGTGCGCGAAGACCTGGCGCGCCTGCGCAGCACCCAGCCCTGCCCGGAGTGCGGCGGCACCCGGCTCAAACGCGAGGCGCGCCACGTCAAGGTGGGTGAGGGCGAACAGGCGCGCGCGATCTTCGAGATCAGCCACATGACCCTGCGCGACAGCCGGGCGTACTTCGGCACCCTCAAGATGCAGGGCGCCAAGGGCGAGATCGCCGCCAAGGTGGTGCGCGAGATCGGCCTGCGCCTGAAGTTCCTCAACGACGTGGGCCTGAACTACCTGAGCCTGGACCGCAGCGCCGAGACCCTGAGCGGCGGCGAGTCGCAGCGCATCCGTCTGGCCTCACAGATCGGCTCGGGGCTGACCGGCGTGATGTATGTGCTCGACGAGCCCAGTATCGGCCTGCACCAGCGCGACAACGACCGCCTGATCGGCACGCTCAAGCACCTGCGTGACATCGGCAACAGCGTGCTGGTGGTGGAGCACGACGAAGACATGATGCGCGCCGCCGACCATGTGATAGACATGGGGCTGGGCGCGGGCGTGCACGGCGGGCGCGTGATCGCGCAAGGGACGTTCGAGCAGATCCGGGCCAACCCGGCCTCGCTCACCGGCCAGTACCTCGCGGGCATGAAGAAGATCGCAGTGCCCGCGCGGCGCACGCCCTGGCTGCCGACCGTGGTGGCGGCGGCCCCCGACAGGCCGCCCCGGTTTCCACCGAGCGCGGCAGGCATCGCGCGCGCCGAACGCCAGGCGGCGCACCTGGCGACTCAGGGCGAGCTGCAATCGCTGCGCGTAGTCAATGCCACCGGCAACAATCTGCGCGGGGTCGACGTGGCGTTTCCGGTCGGGCTGCTGACCTGCGTGACCGGCGTGTCGGGTTCGGGCAAGTCCACGCTGGTGAACGACACGCTTTACGCGGCCGTGGCGCGCACGTTGTACCGCGCCCATGGCGAGCCGGCGCCGCACGAAGAGATCCTCGGCATCGAGCATTTCGACAAGGTCATCAACGTCGACCAGTCGCCGATCGGGCGCACGCCGCGCAGCAACCCGGCCACCTACACCGGCCTGTTCACGCCGATGCGCGAGTTGATGGCCGAGATGCCGATGGCACGCGAGCGCGGCTACGGACCGGGGCGCTTTTCGTTCAACGTGGCGGGCGGGCGCTGCGAGGCCTGCCAGGGCGACGGCGTGGTCAAGGTCGAGATGCACTTCCTGCCCGACGTCTACGTGCCGTGCGACGTCTGCCACGGCCAGCGCTACAACCGCGAAACGCTGGAGGTGCTCTACAAGGGTAAAAATATCGCGCAGCTGCTGGACCTCACGGTCGAGGCCGCGCACGAGCTGCTGCAGGCCGTGCCCAGCATCGCGCGCAAGCTGCAGACCCTGCTCGACGTCGGCCTGTCCTACATCAAGCTCGGCCAGGCGGCGACCACGCTGTCGGGCGGCGAGGCGCAGCGCGTCAAGCTCGCGCTGGAGCTGTCCAAGCGCGACACCGGGCGCACGCTGTACATCCTGGACGAGCCGACCACCGGCCTGCACTTCGCCGACATAGACTTGCTGCTCAAGGTGCTGCAGCACCTGCGCGATTGTGGCAACACCATTGTGGTGATCGAACACAACCTGGACGTGATCAAGACCGCCGACTGGATCATCGACATGGGCCCCGAAGGCGGTGCCGGCGGTGGCCAGGTGGTGGGTGTGGGCACGCCCGAGCAGATCGCGGCGAATCCGGACAGTTACACGGGGCAATACCTGAAACCACTGCTGCGCGACCAAGCACCCGCTACCACCCGGGCCGCCGCGTGAAGCAGGCCCACTTCACCACCGTCGATCTGGTGGCGGCGCTGGCCGTGGTGACGATCTGGGGCCTGAACTTTGTCGCCATGAAGTTCGCGCTGCACGACTTCACGCCGTTCCAGCTCGGTGCGGCACGCTTTGCGGTAGCCGCGCTGCCACTGGTCTTCTTCATCCGCCCGCCCCGGCTGCACTGGAAGTGGGTCGTGCTGTTCGGCCTGCTCCAGGGCCTGGGGCAGTTCGGCTTCCTGTTCATGGCGCTCAAGGTCGGCATGACGGCCGCGCTGGCCTCGGTGTTGGCGCAAACACAGCTCTTTTTTACGGCGATCTTCAGCTTTGTGTTGCTGCGCGAGCGCGCCACCCGCGCCTTGCAGGCCGGGATGCTGCTGGCGGCGCTGGGGCTGGTCTGCTTTGCGATGAATTACCTGGCACCGCATCTGGACTCTGCCCGGGCCACCACTGCACTGGGTTTTGTACTGAGCCTGGGCGCCGCTGCCATGTGGGCCGGCTCGAACATCGTGGCGCGCAAGGCACAACAGGCCACCCCGCAGTTCGACGCGTTGGCCTTCGTGGTCTGGAGCAGCCTGGTGCCGATCGTGCCCTTTATCGCACTGACGCTCGTGTTCGACGATGGGGCCATGCGCTGGGAGTACCTTGCGCAGTGGCGCACGGTGCCGCTGAGAACGTGGTTCGCGATTGCCTATCTCGGTTGGGCCGCCACCATCGTGGGTTACGGCTTGTGGACCAACCTGCTCAAGCGCCACGCGGCGAACCGTGTGGCCCCCTTTGGCCTGGGCGTGCCGGTAATCGGACTGGCCGCCGGCATGCTGGTGCTGGGTGAGGCCGTCACGGCGTGGCAGTGGGGTGGCATCGCGCTGGTGATCGCGGCGCTGGTCTGCGTCGTATTCGGTGACCCGTATTTGAATAAAATCAGGGGAAATATATACTTGACAAACCCTAAGTAGTGTTCCATAATTCAGCCATACCGAGAGAAAACCATGGCTGAACCAATCCTCAATCAACCGCACTTCCAAGACGCTGACAAGGCCCGCGAATACCTTGAGGCTCTGCGCTGGGCCAATGGTGTTGTCTGCCCCCATTGTGGCTCGCTGGGCAAGCACTACAAGCTTGAGGGCAAGTCCACTCGCCCCGGCGTTTACAAGTGCGTCGATTGCGCCGATCAATTCACGGTCACCGTCGGCACCGTGTTCGAGCGTTCAAAGATCGCGCTGCATATCTGGCTTCAGGCTGTGCATCTGATGTGCGCCAGCAAGAAGGGTGTCTCCGCAAAGCAGCTCGAACGCATGCTCGGCGTCTCGTACAAAACAGCGTGGTTCATGGCCCATCGCATTCGCGAAGCCATGAAGACGGAACCTACCGGCCTTCTCGGCTCTGGTGGCGGCACGGTTGAAGCTGACGAAACCTATTGGGGCAACAACAAGCGTTCAAAAATCGGCAAGCTGTACGGTGAACTTCGCGGCGGCGCTGCAAAGGAAAAAGTCTTCTCGCTGGTGCAACGCGGCGGTGAAGTGCGCTCGTTCCATGTTCAGATGGTCAACGCCAAAACTCTCAAGGCCGTCATGGACAAGCATGTTGCCAAAGACGCCAATCTGATGACCGATGAGGCTTTGGTTTACAAGCGCATCGGCAAAGAATACGCATCGCATGGCTCGACTCAGCACAGCGCCGGCCAGTACGCCAACGGCAACACCCACTCCAACACGGTTGAAGGCTATTTCTCAATCTTCAAGCGCGGCCTGATCGGCACGTTTCACCATGTCGGTGAGCAACACTTGCAGCGTTATTGCACTGAGTTTGACTTTCGCTACAACACGCGCAGTGCGCTCGGTTTCAACGATGTTGACCGCACCGCTATCGCCTTGAAGGGCATCAGCGGGAAGCGTCTGATGTATCGAAGGCTTGACGGACAACAAGCCACTCAAGTTTGATCGGCTCCTGAGGCAAATGACGAGTAAAAAGGCGGTAGCCTGATAGCTACCGCCTTCTCAGGTCAAGTTAGAACAAAACCAACTGACCAGGATGCGAGCGGTAGTGCTGGCATACCGATTCCCACTTCCCAAAGCGGAAGCGGCGATAGGCGTGCACAAACACGTCCCGGATTTTGGCGTAGCGCATGGCTTGCCTCCATCGTAGGAAGCGAGGCCTGTTCTTGTCGAAATGCCGCCCGAGGAGTAGAATCCTCGTACTCGCCAGAGTGTTGGACGGCGCTTCGGATGGCTCGGTAGGCCACGGAAACGTCACCATCAAATCCTGATGACCGAAAGGCCATCAGGTCGCTTTCACCAAGCCGTAAGACTTGGGTCGTTAGCGGGGACTAGCCCCAAAAGGGGCCTGCCACGGCCCTTGTAGTGCAACCCTCTGCCAAGACGATCTCACGCACTACAAGGGCCTCCCATCCGTTCCGGCGGGGCAGGCCAAATACCGCCGGATACGCTTTATCTCCTGATCATTGTGGCTCCTTGGTTTTGAAGCCTTTCCATCGCTTGATATAGACAGTGATCATGCTTTGGAGCATCTCCCAGTCGTCGCCATCAAGACTAGCAGGGACAATTACTCGGACGCTTGCCTTACCGGGGATGGGGATCTCAAATCGCTCTATGTCCCCGGTAGGGTGGTCGTCATCGTCTCCGGGGTTGGCGCCGCCGTTGGTCTTGGGTGCCTTCTTTGTCCCCGTACCTTTCGGTGCTGCAGGGGGTTTAATGTGAGAGGAAACCTTGACTCCGGCCTCCTTCGCTACCGCTAGAAAAAACGCGATGGTTCGCGTGACAGTACTGCCATTGATTTCAAGCGCACGAAACTTCTCGGCCATTTCCCCGCTTGTTGCTTGTTCAACGTTGAAATTTGGGTCATCGAATAGGAAGGAATAACGTCCCGCCAACATAGCGGCAAGCATCGGCTTGCGATCCGCTTCTGATGCTAGGACGAGCTTCTTGAATTCTTCGCTTGGCTTCCCGGCATCGTCGATTTGGCCTAGATACTTGAGCGCCGCCATCATCGCTGCGCTCTGTGATCCCGAAGCTTTCGGCATCAAGGTCTTGTCGATGCGAGTTGGGACCGCCCCATAGTCGCGAAGCTGGTTGAGAAAGCTCGTGTAAGAGCTAAAAGAAGTGAACGGCGGCGTCGCCGGTTTGATCTTGGTTGCCATATTGACCTCTTAACCCCTGCCATGGAGTGCCGAGATCATAAGGGACAATTGACGCAGACGCAAGAGACGAAAGCGCATATGCGTCGAAATTTATCAATTCAACGTATAAAACTTCTACGTTAAAAATATAAACCTATGCGATAGACGTAGAAATTACCCGATAAGTTTTGATCGCGTAGAGGCTGCATTGGGTATGGCAAATATAAGATCGCCATTGATTTGGCACCCCTTGAGGTTGGGCCGGTTCGGCGTATCCTTCTTGCATGATCAAGAACACCAGAGCAGCCCCGGCAAGAGCACTCAACGAAGATGACGTTTTACGCAAAATGCTCAATACGCCGCCCCGGCCGAAGACTGCGCCGATACCGTCACCCCCTAAGGCGCCAAACAAGAAGTAGCCGCTAGGTCAACCGGCCTGCAGCAGCCCGCCGTATACAAGGGTTTGTCATCTACATAATTCCCAAAATCAGGCTCTAACCATTACTGGATATACACATTTCGCTATTTAACCAATAGCGTTTGTGTTTTCTTACGCGCGACGTGCAACAGCTCTCTCGTCTTGAGAGCCTCGCGCCTTGCGGCTGCGGCAAAGCCCTCACCCGATGAGGCATAGAGGATCGCGCGTGACGAATTCACCACGATCGGAGCGTCGGCCCGCCAGCCTGCTTTCACCGTGGCGGCCGCGTCACCGCCCTGCGCGCCAACGCCGGGAATCAGGAGCGGCACCGTGGGTGCGAGCGCGCGCACGCGCGCGATCTCGCCCGGATAGGTGGCACCGACGACCAGGCCGAGCTGGCCATTCAGATTCCACGGGCCCTGCGCGAGCCGCGCCACATGCTCGTACAGCAGCGGCTCGCCCGGCAGCGAGGACAGGCGCTGGTTTTGCAGCTCGTCGCCGCCGGGGTTGGAGGTGCGGCACAGCAGGAAGGCACCCTTGCCTTCGTATTGAAGGTAGGGCTGAATCGAGTCCAAGCCCATGAAGGGGGACAGCGTCACCGCATCGGCGCCGTAGCGCTCGAAGGCCTCCCTGGCGTACTGCCCGGCGGTGTTGCCGATGTCACCGCGCTTGGCGTCCAGGATGACAGGCACTTTCGGTGCGTTGCGGCGCAAATGTTCCATCAGGCGCTCGAGCTGGTCTTCCGCCCGGTGCGCGGCAAAGTAGGCGATCTGCGGCTTGAACGCAATCACCAGGTCAAGCGTAGCATCGACAATGGCGGCGCAGAAATCGTAAATCTTACTGGTTTCACCCCGCAGATGCGTCGGGAACCTGGCAGGGTCCGGGTCCAGCCCCACGCACAGGAGGGAGCCATTGCGCCGCTCGGCGCTGCGCAGCATGTCGAGGAAGGTCATGCCCGGCATTTTACGGTTCCCCCCACAATACCGGCCCATGCACAAAATCTCGCAACAACAACTGGCCGCTCTGGTCTTCCTGACGCTGGTCTGGGGCTTGAACTGGCCGATCATGAAGCTGGGCGTGAGCGACTTTCCGCCGTTGAGCTTTCGCGCCGTCTCGATCTGGCTCGGCCTGCCGGTGCTGGGGCTGACCCTGCGGCTCATGAAGGTGCCCTTTCGCATCGCGCGCCGCCATTGGCACGAACTGTTCTGGCTGGCCCTGACCAACATGTTCGTCTGGCAGGGGCTGACCATCGTGGCCGTCAAGTCATTGACCAGCGGGCGCGCGGCGATCCTGGGCTACACCATGCCGATCTTCTCGGCCGTGATCGGCACCCTGTTCTTCGGCGAGCGATTGATATCGCGTGCCTGGCTCGGGGTAGTGGCCGCAGGGCTGGGCGTGGTGCTGTTACTGTGGCACGAGTTCAGCACCCTCACCGGCAGCCCGCTCGGCGTGCTGGAAATGCTGGTCGCAGCCGCCGCCTGGGCCGTGGGCACGCACCTGCTGCGCCGCACGCGCATCGCGGCACCGACGCTGGCCATTTCGTTCTGGATGATGGTCATGACCGCGCTGGTCCTGACGGCGCTGGCCGT
>SCRR01000404.1 GCA_004322085.1 Burkholderiaceae bacterium | reverse complement strand
TGTTGGCGCCGACCGGAAACTGAGCCAGATTTGCGGGTAGTGCCGAGGTAAAAGTGAGCCAGGTGTTCAACCTACCCTGCTGTTTTTGTAAGCAGCGGGGTTCCAGGAGTGATCACCATGGACATGATTGGCAGAATCCGGCGATTGCACAGCCGGGACAAATTGTCGGAGCGCGAGATCGCGCGCATGACGGGGCTGTCGCGCAACACGATATCCAAGTGGCTACGCGGGCCATTAAACGAAGCGCCGAAGTATCGGCGCGAAGCGCGAGCGAACAAGCTCAGTGCGTTTGAGACGGCACTCAAGCAAGCGCTCATTGCCGACGCCCGGCGCCCCAAGCACGAGAGACGCACAGCGCGGGCCCTGCACGCTGAGATCAAGGCAGCGGGTTACGCGGGCGGGTACTCGGCGGTCACCGATTTCGTGCGGGCCTGGCGCCAAGGCGAAGGGCTGGCGGTGAACGTCACCGCGTACGTGCCACTTGCCTTCGAGCTCGGCGAGGCGTTCCAATTCGATTGGAGCGAAGAAGGTCTGGTCGTCGGTGGCATCTACTACCGGATGCAGGTCGCACACCTGAAGCTGTGTGCCAGCCGCGCCTTCTGGTTGGTGGCCTACCCGAGCCAGGGCCACGAGATGTTGTTCGACACCCACACGAGGTCATTCGCAGCCTTGGGCGGTGTGGCGCGCCGCGGCATCTACGACAACATGCGCACCGCAGTAGACAAGGTACACAAGGGCAAGGGCCGCACCGTCAACGCGCGATTCGCGGTGATGTGCGCGCACTATCTGTACGACCCGGACTTCTGCAACGTCGCCAGCGGCTGGGAGAAGGGGCGCGTGGAGAAGAACGTGCAGGACAGCCGCCGGCGCATCTGGATTGAAGCGGCCAAGCGCCGCTTTGGCTCCTTTGCCGAACCCGGCGCCTGGCTGAGCGAGCGCTGCCGGGCGCTGTGGAACGAGGTCCGGCATCCCGAGCACAACCAGTTCAGTGTTGCCGAGATGCTCGAGCACGAGCGCCCTCACCTGATGCCCATGCCCGAGCCCTTCGATGGCTATGTGGAGAAGCCCGCACGGGTATCGAGCACCTGCCTGGTGGCGGTGGCGCGCAACCGCTACTCGGTGCCGTGCGAGTTGGCCGGTCAGCTGGTCAGCACACGGCTGTACCCGGGCAACGTCGTGGTCGTCGCCGATGACGCCGTGGTGGCGCGCCACGAGCGCCTGAGTGACGCGGGCGGCACTCGATATGACTGGCAGCACTACATCCCGCTCATCCAGCGCAAGCCCGGCGCGCTCAGGAATGGGGCACCGTTCGCGGACGTGCCCGAGGCGCTGCAACAGCTGCGCCGTGGTCTGTTGCGCCAGAGCGGTGGCGACCGCGTGATGGCCCAGGTGCTGGCCATCGTGCCGGCAGCGGGCCTTGATGCCGTGCTTGTGGCGGTCGAGCTGGCGCTGGAGAGCGCCCCACCTTCAGGGCGGGTCAGCGTGGAGCACGTGGTCAACGTGCTGGGCCGACTGAACGCGCCGGTGGCCCCGCAAAGCGCGGCCACGGCACTGCAGATCGCGACGCCGGCGCTGGCCAACACGGCGCGCTACGACAGCCTGCGTGCTCAGGAGGTGGGCCATGCGTGATGTGATGGTCGAACTCAAGGCATTGCGTCTGCACGGCATGGCCGGCGCCTGGTGCGAGCTGGCCGAGCAAGGGGCCAGCTCTGGCCTGGAGGCTTCGCGCTGGTTGCTCGAGCACCTGCTGCAGGCCGAGAGCACGGACCGCTCGATGCGTTCGGTGCAGCACCAGATGAGCTCGGCGCGCTTCCCCGTGCATCGGGATCTGGCCGGCTTCGACTTCGATGCGTCGGTGGTCGACCAGAAGCTGATCCACCAACTCGCGACGCTGGAGTTCACCGAGGCCGCGCACAACGTTGTCTTGGTCGGTGGTCCGGGCACAGGAAAGACCCATCTGGCAACGGCTCTGGGCGTGTCGGGCATCACGCGCCACGGCAAGCGAGTGCGGTTCTACTCGACGGTCGATCTGGTCAATGCACTGGAGCAGGAGAAGGCCCAGGGCAAGGCCGGTCGTATCGCGCTGAGCCTGCTGCGAATGGATCTGGTGATCCTGGATGAGTTGGGCTACCTGCCGTTCAGCCAGGCTGGCGGCGCGCTGTTGTTCCACCTGCTGTCCAAGCTGTACGAGCACACCAGCGTGGTGATCACGACCAACTTGGACTTCGCCGAATGGTCGACAGTGTTCGGCGACGCCAAGATGACGACGGCGCTATTGGGCCGGCTCACGCACCACTGCCACATCGTGGAGACGGGCAACGAGAGCCATCGCTTCTTGCACAGCAGTGCCAGCGCGAAGAAGCGTATCAAAGCAAGGGAGCAGACCCGCAAGGCTGACGCCAACGCCGCACCCACTGACGAAGGCAGTTGAACCACCGCGCGTGGCAAGCCGCTACGGGCTACGCCCTTCGCGGCTTGCCACGCGCATCCATCACCACGTTCGGGAGGTCAAAAACTACAGGAAGACTTACACTTATCCACAGCCGGTCACCACAAAACCGGCTTCCACTCCTGGCTCACGATTCAAGCGGCACGGTGGCTCAGATTTACTTCGGCGCGGACAATTTGCTTCTCATGGCTTTGGACCTTTCCAAACAAAGAGTGCAACGTGTTCTGAAATCGGGCTTTCAAACCGCCGAAAGTCGTGTTCCAGCCGAGTGTTTCACCCCACGGATCAATCACGTCCCAGTTGAACTGATACGGATGAATCTGAGCGATCGAGCGATCGCTTTCAAAGTGGATGACGCTGCTTTCCCATTTGGTCCTGCTCCTATTTGCTTGCAGCGTACCGGCGAGCTTCTGTAGATCTGCCTGAACGGCAGTGTCCAGAGTCGGCTGCCCCCAAGCAACTCGCTCGCGTTCACAAGTTGCCTCAATTAGTAGACGAACGCCATTTGTGTGTGGATGGGGGTTTTGGAATCTGGCTATGAGTCCCTCGACGAGCCGGCTTTTACCAACACCATTCTGTCCGGCAATTACCACTACATCGCTGAGGCCATCTACTTCGAAGCGACGCACTGGCCGGACATCTTGTGCCGCAATCTCCTTGATCCGCATGCAGTTCCTCCCATGGCTCTTAATTTCCAGCCATTTTATGACCGCTGTGGCGTCGTTGCATTCCATAGTTCGCTTGAGCGACTGCTATGCGGCGTAAGGCTGCGCGGCTGCTCCTGGCCGCTCAGCGACTGTCGCAAGCTGACCGATTCTGTTGAAAAACTCGCCTTGAATCTTGCTCGTGATAGCGGCTGCGCAGGGTTCGCGATCCAGTTTGCAAGCGTAGGAAGCGAGGCAGACCTCGCGGCCCGCCTCACGCGATCTT
>SCRR01000403.1 GCA_004322085.1 Burkholderiaceae bacterium | reverse complement strand
CGTATGGACGTGAACTGGGAGGTCAACGATCTGCTGAAAACGGCCGGCCGCCAGGCGGCCAGCTTTCTGACACAGATGCAGGCGACGGAAGCGCTGCTGGAGGTGCGTAAATTCGACGCCTTCAATCGCATGTCGGCCTTTGTGGTGCACGACCTGAAAAATATCGTGACGCAGCTCTCGTTGATGATGAAAAACGCCAAGCGCCTGAGTCAAAACCCGGAATTCCAGCAGGACATGTTGACCACCGTCGAGAATTCACTGGACAAGATGCGGCAGATGATGATGCAACTGCGCGAGGGCGCGACGCCGCCCGGAACTGCCGTTGGGGTGAACCTGGGCGCGATAGCCCAGCGCATCAAGGCGGTCGCTGCGGCCCGCGACAGAAAACTTGAACTGGAGCTGACGGGCGAGGTGGTCACGCGCGGTCATGAGGAGCGACTCGAACGCGTGATTGGCCACGTTGTGCAAAACGCCTTCGACGCCACAAGCGCCAATGGCCCGGTCTGGCTCACGCTCGACCGCCTGGGCGGCCAGGCGCGAATCGTGGTGCGCGATACGGGCACGGGGATGTCGCAGGATTTCATTCGAGACCGGTTGTTCAAACCATTTCAGACCACCAAGGACGCGGGCATGGGAATAGGCGCCTATGAGAGTTTTCAGTACGTGCAGGAATTGGGAGGGCGCATTGAAGTGACGAGTGAACTGGGGCGAGGCACCACCATCACCATCCTGTTACCGCTGTTTGAAACCCGCAAGGAGTCGGACCTTCACTTGCTGGAGACCTCATGACCTCGGAAAAAACACGCTCCCTGCTGATTGTCGAAGACGACCTGTCGCTGCAAAAGCAGATCAAGTGGTCGCTGGACCGCTTTGACTCTGTGACCGCGCATGACCGCGAGAGCGCGCTGCAGCAACTGCGCAAAAGCGCGCCCGCGGTGGTGACGATGGACTTGGGCCTGCCACCCGACGCCGATTCAGTCTCCGAGGGCTTCAGGTTGCTGGAACAGATCATGGCATTCGACCCTGACACCAAGGTCATTGTCCTGACGGGGCAAAACGACCAGGCGAATGCCTTGCGCGCAGTGGCCATGGGTGCCTATGATTTCCTGGCAAAGCCGTTCGAGCCCGAGTTGCTCAACCTGACAATAGAGCGGGCCTTTAAATTGTTCGAACTGCAAAGCGAAAACCGGCGCCTGCAGGGGATGTACCAGCCCGACGCGTTGTCCGGCTTGATGACGCGCGACCCCGAGGTGCTGCGCATCTGCCGCACTATCGAAAAGGTGGCCAGCAGCAATGCCACTGTGATGCTGTTGGGCGAGAGCGGCACCGGCAAGGAACTGCTGGCACGCGGACTGCATCAATCCTCCCCCAGGCGCGCGGAGAAATTTGTGGCCATCAACTGCGCCGCCATCCCGGAGAATCTGCTGGAGAGCGAGCTGTTCGGGTATGAGAAGGGCGCGTTTACCGGAGCGTCGAAAACAACTGTCGGCAAAATTGAGCTGGCCCACGGCGGCACGCTGATGCTGGACGAAATTGGCGATTTGCCTTTTTCCCTGCAGGCGAAGCTGCTACGTTTTTTGCAAGAAAGAACGATAGAGCGGGTTGGCGGCAGACAGGAGATACCGGTCGATGTGCGCATCGTTTGCGCCACGCATCAGGATTTGAACGCGCTCAGCAAGGAAAGCCGGTTTCGCGAGGACTTGTATTACCGGCTGGCCGAGATCGTCGTCAAGATTCCGCCACTGCGCGCCCGCGTGGGCGACGCCGCACTGCTGGCACACGCCTTCGTGCGGCGCTTTGCGCAGGAGCAAAAACGTTCCAGCATGACGCTGCGAGACGACGCCATCAGGGCCATAGAACAGTACTCGTGGCCGGGCAACATTCGTGAACTTGAAAACTGCATCAAGCGTGCCGTCATCATGGCCGAGAGCAATCAGATATCCAGCGAAGATATCGGTTTGGCAGACACCCTGCCAGGTGAAATCGACAGGTCGCTGGATTTGCGGATCATTCGTGACAATGCCGATAAACAGGCGATCATCACGGCATTGGGTCGTGTCAACGGCAACATGGCCAAGGCGGCCGAATTGCTTGGAGTGACCCGGCCCACGCTTTACGATTTGATGTATCGGCTGGGCTTGAAGTAGTCTGGAATGCAACCAGAAATTTTTTGAATCTGCTCTAAGGGTGTTGAAGATGACCTTCGGAAAATCGAATAGGCCCATGACGGTGGTAGCGCTGCTGGTTGCCCTGCTTCTGGCGGCCTGCAGCCAGAAGCCTGAAGCCATGATCGTATCTGCCAAGCAGTATTTGGCGAAGAACGATCGCAAGGCGGCAGTCATCCAGATCAAGAATGCGCTGCAAAGCAATCCGAACTTGCCGGAGGCGCGATTTTTGCTGGGCAGCACGCTGCTTGAAAGCGGCGACCCGGTAGGTGCAGAAACCGAACTGCGCAAGGCGCTGGATCTGAAATATCCGCAAACCGCCGTGATCCCGCCGCTGGCGCAGTCCATGCTTGCGCAAGGTCAAGCCAAAAAAGTCATTGATGAGTTCTCCGGTACGGAGCTCGGCACGCCACAAGCCAAGGCAAACCTGCAGATGACGCTGGCCTCCGCCTATGCCATTCAGGGCAAGCCTGACCTCTCAGCCACAGCGCTGAATGCCGCGCTGTCGGCCGCGCCCGGCTATGTGCCGGCTCTGGTTGCCAAGGCGGGGGACAAGGCGAGTCACGGTGATTTCGACGGGGCGCTGACCATGCTGGCCGATGTGATTGCCAAATCGCCCCAAAGTGCCGAGGCGTGGAAACTCAAGGGCGATATTCTGCTTTTGGGCAAAAATCAGGCCGCGGAGGCGGTGGCGGCATACCGAAAGTCGGTCGAGATCAAGCCGGAACTTCTGGCTGGCCATGCGGCCCTGATCACGGCGCTGCTGCGCCAGGGCAACATCACTGACGCCGACAAGCAACTCGAGTCTTTGAAAAAGCTCGCACCAAATCAGCCGCAGACCAAATACCTGGAAGCGCAGATGGCGTTTGAGAAAAAAGACTTCAAGTCGGCACGGGACTTGACGCAGCAGCTTGTGGCGGCCTCACCCTCGAACGTCCAGGTTTTGCAGCTAGCCGGGGCCGTGGAGCTTCAGCTCAACACGCTGCCGGCGGCGCAGGACTATTTGAGTCGCGCCCTGCGGGCTGCACCTAACCTCGCCCTGGCGCGTCGCTTGCTTGTTGTTACCTACCTGCGCGCGGGCCAGACGGCCAAAGCGATGACGACACTGCTTCCCGCGCTGAAGCCGGACACCACCGATCCCGAGCTGTTGTCGGTGGCGGGCGACGTCTATCTGCAAAGCGGTGATCTGAAACAAGCGCAGGACTACTTTGAGAGGGCGGCCCGCCAGGCACCCAAGGACGGCAAGAAACAGACTGCCGTGGCGCTGACCCATTTGATGCAAGGTGACACGAACACCGCGTTTGCGGAACTGCAGAACATTGCAGTGTCGGACCCTGGCACCACCGCGGACCTGGCACTGATCAGTGCGCATTTGAAACGTCAAGAGTATGACAAGGCGTTGAAGGCCATTGACGGTCTGGAGAAGAAGCAGCCCGACAAGCCGCTGGCTTCACTCTTGCGGGGCAGAACCCTGCAGGCGATGCAAGATCCCGCTGGCGCGCGCAAGAGCTTCGAACGCGCCTTGACAATAGACCCGAACTACTTTCCGGCAGTGGCCAGCCTGGCTGCGCTGGACGTCGCCGCCAATAAGCCTGAGGACGCCAAGAAGCGGTTTCAGGCCGTTCTCGAAAAGAACCCCAAGAGCGGTCAGGCTTGGGTCGCGTTGGCCGAACTGGCGGCAAAGTCGGGCGCCAAGCCGGATGAAGTCGCCAAGCTTTTGGGCAGCGCGGTGACGGTCGACCCCACCCAGCCAACACCGCGCCTGCTGCTGATCGACTTTTATCTGAACAACAAGGAATTCAAACAGGCTTCGTCGGCGGCCCAGGACGCCGTTGCCGCGATGCCCGACAATCCTGCGGTTCTTGATGCCTTGGGTCGCACGCAGCAAGCGGCAGGCGATTTGAACCAGGCCCTTGTCACCTTTGACAAGCTGGCCGATATGCAACCGATGTCGCCGCAGCCGTTCATGCGCCTGGCGGGCGTGCACATGGCGGAAAAAAACAAGGATGCGGCGGCGCAGAGCCTGGAAAAGGCGCTGCAGGTCAAGCCTGACCTGCTTGAAGCGCAACGTGCGCTGGTTGCTCTCGAACTGGACGGGAAGAAGGTGCCGGCCGCGCTGGATGTGGCGCGTACCGTTCAAAAACAACGGCCTCGAGAAGCCATCGGCTATCTGCTGGACGGGGACATAAACGCTTCCCAGAAGAACTGGAGCGGTGCCGCGGCGGCGTATCGCGCCGGGTTGAAGCAGGTCAATGCGCCCGAGCTGGCAGTCAAGTTGCATGCCGTTTTGCTGGCCTCGGGCCAAGCCGCTGAGGCAGACCGGTTCTCATCGATGTGGCAGAAGGACAATCCGAAAGACGCCGCGTTTCCGTTCTACCTGGGCGACCAGGCCCTTGCGCGCAAGGACTATGCAGGTGCCAGCCGGCAATTTGCGGCGGTCATCAAACTGCAACCGAACAATGCCAGCGCCTACAACAACCTGGCATGGGTCAGCGCCAAGCTCAACAAGGACGGTGCCGTCGGCTATGCCGAGAAGGCAAACGCGCTGGCACCCAATCAACCCGCTTTCATGGATACCCTGGCCATGGTGTTGGCAGACAAAGGCGACTACGCGAAGGCCCTGGAGCTGCAAAACAAGGCGCTGGCCCTGCAGCCCCAAAACAACGAGTTCAAGCTGAACCTGGCGAAAATAAATATCAAGGCGGGCAACAAGGATCTGGCCAGGAAGGAGCTGCAAGATCTGGGCAAGCTGGGCGATGCGTTCACGGCGCAGGCGGAAGTGACATCGCTGTTGAAGGGGTTGTAGGACTGTCGGTTATTTTTACAAATGTTTCCGTTTTCGGATCATGATATTAAAATAGCGATATAAATCAACAGGTAAACCCGTCAGGCATGAAAAGTGCTTTGCGATTACTAAAAAGATCGGATCAAAGTCCGTGGCGATTGGGCGGTCACTCGATGTGGCAAGGAAATCCAGATGGCGATTGAAAAGACCAAGGCGGCAGAGCAGAGCGAGGCTCCGGCGGATGAGCAGGCACTGTCGTCCGAGGCGGCCGCCCGCCGCCATATGTTGCTCAAGGGTTTGGGTAAGGGGTCGGCCGTTTTGGCGGCCTCGATACCGCTCAAGGCACTGGCGACACTGCCGCCCACATCGGTTTTTACAAATCCGGGAGCTAATGGCGCGCCGGTGGTCCGGTGCGGCATTTCGGGAATGACATCTGGAGTTCACTCGCAGGATACGACCACCAACGTGTGTTCGGGTTACAGCCCTGGGTATTACACCCAGCGAGAACACTGGCCGTCGGGTCTGAATCCGGATGCGTTGGTTACCACCGTATTTCCATCGTGCAAATTAATGGTCAACAAGGCCGGCACGGCGCTTGGGAATTACAGAGTTCCGACGTTGCTGGAAGTGATGAATCTGACCCCGCGAGCGCCAGTGCCCGAGTTCCACTGGATTGCGGCTTGGGTGAATGCCATGGGCGGGGCGCCGAGCAGCTGGAATTTTCCCTATACCGGCGCTCAAATACAGGCGTTTTACGCCGGCACGGGGCCCTACACCAAGGCGCAAGCCCTCACCTTTATCGAGACCTATTTGGAAATACACCCGTGATGTTCCGCCGGCGCGAATATAAGAGTTACTTGGGTTGGTTGAGCCGGTTCGTCGAGTGACTCGATTCCGTGTGGCGATTGAACCCGAGAAGCGAGTTGCACTACCGGCATTGGGGCAACGAATGGGTCGTCTTTGACGTGGGTTCGGGGCAGACTCACGAAATGGACACCGTCTCTTCGGTGGCGCTCATGCATTGTGAAGAGGGCTGGGTCTCTCTGGCTGACATTACGCAAGGTTTGGTACAGGATTTGGACCTGTCACCCACAGCCGGGTTGTCGCACAGTATCGAGTCCGCCCTCAGCCAGTTCACCAATTTGGGCCTTCTGGAGCACCGCGTGGAATGAGGCTCTCTGAGCTGAGCGCACGCAATCTGCGGGATCGATTGGATTCCGACGGTTTGGTGCTTTGTTCGGGACCCTTCAAATTCCGGATTTTTGCGCCTATCGAATCGGTGGCGCAGGGTTTGCAGTTGCTCTACGCCGATTACCCGCTGGGCGCGCCAGGCGAGTTTGTCGACTTCAATGTCGTTCTGGAACGCAGCACAGGTATTCGCCGCTGGTGGTGCACCCAGGTGAATTTTTGCTACAACGGTGCCTATCCATTTTTGCCGTTACCGCTCGGACATGCGTACCCCTTGCTCGAATGGGCGATGAACTGGTGTGTCTCTACCCAGGCAAATCATTACCTGACGCTGCATGCTGCCGTGATCGAGCAGGGCGGCTGCGCCGTGATCATGCCGGCACCGCCCGGGTCCGGAAAAAGCACGCTGTGCGCGGGCCTGATTAGCCGGGGTTGGCGCCTTCTGTCGGACGAGCTCGCATTGATTTCGCTGACTGACCAATTAATCTCGCCACTGGGCAGGCCGGTCAGTCTGAAAAACGAGTCGATTGAAGTGATCCAGAGTTTCGACCGTGGCGCCGTCATGAACCCGTTGACGCATGACACGTCCAAGGGAACGGTGACGCATATAAAAGTGCCGGGCCAGCAAGTGAATCGGATGCAGGAGCGAGCCAGGGCCAGGTGGGTGATCTTTCCCAAATACGTTCCCAACGCCGACGCGGAACTGTCACCGCGTTCGAAGGCTGGCAGCATGCTCGAGCTCGCCAGAAATTCATTCAATTACATGGTGCTGGGTTTGACCGGGTTTGAAGTCCTGACCGATGTGATCACGGCGGCCGACTGCTACGACTTCACCTACAGCCGGCTCGAGGACGCCGTGACGGTATTCGATACGTTGGTGAAGGGGCAGGGCTCATGAGTGGTGAGCGCTTGTCGCCCATCTGGGCCGAGCCGGATCGTATGCCCGTATTCAGTCTGGCGGACTGGGAAGTGGTGCTGGGCCAGTCGATGCAGGCGCGGCTGACGGCACGGCTCGCGCAACATCTTGCGGACCATGACTGGCTGTCGCGCGTGCCGGCGCCGCCTCGCCAATACCTCGAGGGAGCTTTGCGGCTGGCCGACCGCCAGCATCACGAAGTTCAGTGGGAGGTGGACTGCATTCAACGGGCCCTCGACGGAATCGCGACTCCCGTGGTCCTGCTCAAAGGCGCGGCCTATCTGATTGCCGGCTTGCCCGCGGCTCGTGGCCGTCTGTTTTCCGACATCGACATCATGGTCAGGCACGACCTCATCGGTGAAGTGGAGGGAGCGCTTTTTCAGAACGGCTGGATCAGCGAGGAGCGGGATGCCTACAACCAGCGCTATTACCGGCAGTGGATGCATGAAATACCGCCGATGAAGCACGTTCAGCGCGGCTCGGTCATCGATGTCCATCACACCATTACACCGCCGACGTCGCGCTTTAAGGTGGACGGTGCCCGCCTGCTCGAGCGCGCGGTAGCAATTGAAGGCTGGAATGGGGTGTACACGCTGGCGCCTGCGGACATGGTGCTTCACAGCGCCGTTCACTTGTTTCAGGAAGGCGAATTCAGTCATGGCCTGCGCGACTTGCTCGACATCAACGATTTGCTGCTGCATTTCAGCGCGGACGCCGGCTTTTGGAATGTGCTGTTTGCCAGGGCCGCAGACCTGGGGTTGGGGGAGCCGCTTTTTCATGCCTTTCATCACGCACAGCGCCTCTTTGACACTGGCGTACCACTGGAGTCTGTCCAGGCACTGCAGCACATCCGCCCGAGCTGGATCAGGCGTCAATTGATGTCTGCTTTGCTGACCTGTGCCCTGCAGCCGATGCACCCGAGCTGTGACGGGGTCTTGGACGATTTCGCACGCTGGCTTTTGTACGTCCGCTCCCACTACCTTCGAATGCCCTGGTATCTGATCGGACCACACCTGGCCCGCAAAGCGTGGATGCGTTACTTTCCCGAAGGCGGCGCGGCTGTTGCGGATGCCGACCAGGCGATGCGTTGAGCCCCGGGAATTGACCCGTCGCACGGTTTGTGTATAAGGGCGTTGTGCAAGGAGCTGGACAGATCCGAACCACTTGGGAGCACAAAATGAAAATCAGATTGCTTTTGCTTTGCGGCCTTTTGCTGGCCGGGTCGTCGCAGGCCGACATCATCAGCACCATTGCCAAGGTGAAGCCGTCGGTGGTCATCGTCGGGACCTATAAGGCGACGAATAATCCCCGGTTCACGCTGCGGGGCGCCGGTTTCGTGGCAGCTCCAGGAAACGCGGCCGACAGCAATCTGGTCATCACCAACGCCCATGTCCTGGAACAGCCGAGCGACAAGGATTTCGACGCTGCCCTGGTGGTCCAGGTCAGGCTTGATCACAACCAGCTGCAGATGAGATCCACGACAGTGCTTGCCATCGACCGGGTTCATGATCTTGCGCTGCTGCGTTTTGACGGCCCGGCAGCGCCCGCGTTGCCCATTGGGGACTCCGCCGCGGTGCGGGAGGGGCAATCCGTTGCATTCACCGGTTTCCCGATCGGCGGCGTCTTGGGCTTTTCCCCCGTGACGCACAGGGGCATGGTGTCGTCCATTGTGGCGGCGGCCATGCCAACGCCTGCAGCCAGCCAGCTCAATGCAGCGACAATTCGCAGCCTGCGCGCGGGTGGCAGCTTCGATGTCTTTCAACTCGACGCCACGGCGTATCCCGGTAACAGCGGTGGCCCCTTGTTCGACCCCGAAACAGGCGATGTTCTTGGCATTGTGAACATGGTGTTCATCAAAGGGACCCGGGAGTCGGCACTGACCCATCCATCGGGAATCACCTACGCCATTCCATCGATATTCATCCAGAGGTTGTTGCAACAGGGCAAGCCCGATTGACTTGGCACGACGGGTTGTTGAATTGTTCAGTCAGCCAGAAACCGGCTGGCATTGTCCAGATCTTCATGGGTCATGCCGGATTGGAGCACACCCACAAGCTTTCGCCAGGGCAGATCGGGGTCAACCAGCGTAAATCCGTAAAAGCCACGCGGCCCCTTGTGTTTGCCGCGAACAACCATGGCCTTGGTCACCGATTTTTCGGCTTGCCCCAACAGGATGGCGGCCTCTCCCCAGACGTGCGAAGGCAAGGGAACCCTGGAGTGCGCCAGAAAGCCATGCTCGGAGAGCTCGACCACCTGCAGGTCGTAGACGTCTGTCTTGTCGGGGCCCGAGACGGAGAAACTGCCGGGGCACTTGAGTGAATACCTTTGGTGCTTGCGGTGACGGAGCCGGAAGTCCGAGTCCGAAAAAGTGGTTGGCAGGACCCGCTTGTATTCAGGCAGGTTGTAGATGGAATGCAGCAACCCCTTTTCCCTTTCGCTCAGATCCTGAAAAGTGGTAGTGCATTGGTTGAAAAAGTAGTCGAGCAGCTCGGGAGTGATCACCGGATCGTTGGTCGTGAAATAGCGCCGGCTCGGCATCTTGATGTTGTGCAGTTTGGTGCGCAGGAAATACTGGTACAGGTTCTTGCGTTTTGCCCTCTTCCCGTAAACGCGCTTGAAGATTCCGGGGGCCATGCGCAGGTCAAGGGAGGCGCCGACGGCCGGTGCGCCATTCACGAAATCGTAGTGATCAACCGGTGTTTCTTCCAGCCTCTCAAAGAACATGAGGGACTCGTACATCTCAATCCGGTTCGGATTCACCGCAATCACAAGGTGCCGCGTATCGAAGAAAGTCGTGCAGTACTCGTACATGAACTTCATCAATGGGAACAGGATGGTTCCTCCTGTGTTCCTGAATTTCGGATGTACCGCCAGCGCTGACACTTCAGCGATTCTTCCCTTGTGCCCACGAATTTCGTGCAGGTCGAAAATCGCCTGCAGCGGAAAGCCGAAAACGCTTTCGCGAATCAGCGAAATAGTCCCGACAACCTCGCCGTCGAACTTGGCGCAAAGTGTGGTGGTGGTGGGCAGCGCGTGGTAAATGGTGACGCGTATACCCGATGGGTCGGGCTGCATGAAGCCGCTGCCAACATAGGCATCGTGAAGGAGCCGAAAGCACGCTTCCAGCTCCTCCTGGGTTTCTGCAATCTTCAGTATCAGCCGCTTGTCGGGTCGAGGATCGCAATCAACAAATGATCGGTAAATCGCGAAGCGCAGTGCCCGCGGGAAGAAGGAGAACGCCTTTCGAAGCGTTTGATGCAATAACCTTTTTGCTGCCGATGTAGTTGGTGTGTGCGATTTTTTCATGGAGGTAAGTACCGTTTTCCATTTTCGAAATCTCCATGTACTGTGCCCCATTGCAGGGCAGTGGCAAACTTTCTCGATGGTCGATGGGATCGCCTCATCGTAAAGCCATCGCGGCGCCCTCGGCCGCTGGACTTGTCGCAATCTGTAATCGTCGCCACGGCCGATTTCTCCACGTCGGGCCGGGTTTGCAGGGTCATGCCATGGGTCATGGCCGGCGGATCAGGGCAATGAAGGAGAAGGCGGCGTGACCGACCCGTCAAATGGATGAGTCGATGCGCCCACTGATTTGAGTATGCGTTGCACATAGTCCCGCGTCTCCTGATACGGCGGGACGCCTCCATAACGCTCCACCTTGCCTTCTCCCGCGTTGTAGGCAGCCGCCACCAATGCCACGTCGCCCCGGAAATAGGCCAGCAACCAGCGCAGGTAGGTCAGACCGCCCCGGATGTTCTGGGCCGGATCGTAAGGATTCTTCACGTTGAACCGTGCGCTCGTTTGCGGGATGAGCTGCATCAATCCCTGGGCGTTTTTGGGTGAAAGCGCCAGGCTGTTGAAATTGGATTCGGCCGCAATGATCGCCAGCGCGAGTTGCGGCTGCACCTGGTATTGCGGCGCCATTTTCATGACCAGATCAAAGATCTTGCGCGGCGCAATCTCCCGGTAGTCCACGCTTGGCCGCGTCCCAGTGGCCGTCAGTGGCACGACAGGATCGCGCATGCAGTCGGGCACCGAACCGGTAGCGGGAGGACCCACGAATTTCAACATGCGCTGGGCGGCTTCAAGGCCCTGCGCGGCAGCCAATTGAAAAAAGAAAGCGGCTACCTCGTCGCTGCGCTCCACCCCGCGCCCGTTGGCGTACATCCACCCCAGGTTGTATTGCGCCATGGAGTCGCCCATGCGCGCGCCCCTACAGTAGAGGGCGCTGGCCAGCACGGGGTCGCGCGGCACACCTTCGCCATGCTCGTAGGCAATGGCCTCCATGCGCAGCCTGGAACGCAGGCTGGTGTCGGTCGTTCCGTCTGGCGCAGAAGCGCTGCCCTGCGCCGCCACGGCCGCACAGAATGTGGCCATCAATACGGGCAGCAGGCGCGAACATGAAATACGCATGGTTGCAAGTATTCCCGCTTTGCACACGGTTGTCACGCTACGGGCCAGTTTGGCGCGACGCGATCTCAATACGAGTGATGTGGGGTCAAGCGGCTGCTGGAGACCGTTGGGCCGCACGCTCGTGCCGTCGGGGCGCCTGAGCAACTCCTGCGGCCATTGGCAGTAACCTCAATAAAATAATAGTCGAAAAATATTACATATATTTTCTATTAATTCCATATACCTGAAAAAAGCCGGGCCGCGAATTCCTATGACTTCCAAAAAAAGAGGCTTTTTTTCAATCGCCTGGACCCGAAACGAACTATGCAGGTCGGATGCGGAGCCGGTGGAATACATGGCATCGGGCCATGCGATCCGTTTGCGCTGGTTCTTAATCAAGGTGAAACGAACCAAAACTTGTCGGAAAGTTTTACATTTGATTTGAGCCATTCACCATAGCGCCGAACAAGTCTATTTCCTGACCAGCGCGCGTGCGCATCCGATCGACAGCGTTTTTACCCGCCTTTGTGGCCTGATTCCGATTATGTGCTTGGCATCGCAACCCCGCTCACGCCCGCTGGCTGGGAGCGCAGCGCGATTGCAATTACGCGCCTATGCTGCCGTGGATCGACATGATCTTCGGAACCTACCACCTGCCGCCGCATGAGTGGCCAGCAGCCTATGGTATCGACGCCAAATTGCCCGGATCGCTGACAGGCCAACTCCTGTATCCGTTGTGCCCTGGTGGGACTGAGGCAGCCGCGTCAAACGCCGTTGTAGCGGACCGCTGATGGCCAACTGACCTGCGCACCTCATCGTTCCCGCAGCCGGCATTCCAACAGCGGGTTGGTCGGCGTCTTCTCGTTCTTGATGGAGAGCATCAGCGAACTCGCCCGGGAAGAGTGCCGTCGGCGAGTTCGCTGAAGTGACTGCTTCTGGAGCAAGTCTCTTGATTAGTTCAGTGACTTCCCTTTGCCCGAGCAATTTTTTAATGAGCCGTCCCTCGCGCTGGCCAGTAGACTGCCACTCGATTCGGCCCACTCCCTCTCCGATAACGCAACGTCTTCCAGTCTGCGTTATGCTCTGCCCCTCTTCTCATTTAGGAATTGACGATGGCAAAAACCCTCACGCAACTCAATGCCCAGATTGCCAGGTTGCAAAAGCAAGTCGACGCCGTAAAGGCAAAAGAAGCGGCCGGTGTCATTGAGCGTATCAAGGAAGCGATTGCGCATTACGGGTTCACGGCCGCTGATCTTGGCTTCTCGGGGCGGGCCGCCAGGAGTGCGAAGGCGGCGAAGAGGGGTCGCAAGAAAGCGAAGAAGAAGCCTGCCGGAGTGATTCGGTATCGCGATGAAGCGGGTCATACCTGGACGGGACACGGCAAACGGCCGCGTTGGTATCTGGCGGCACTTGAGTCCGGAAAAACGGCGGAAGACCTCGAGATCAACTAAGTCAAACAATCGATTTCATTGGTGAAATCTGGTCGGGGTGAGAGGATTCGAACCTCCTAAACCCTAGGAAAATCAACGACTTAGCGCTGGTCCCGTGTAGCAGGCGGTGCGGGTTTGTGGAGCACTGCCGGGGCGGGAACAGGCATTGTACGGGCAGCGGGTGCGGACCTAAAAACGGCCCGATTTTCTGTGGGGGTTGCGCCCCCCGCCCGCCCTCAACTTTCCCCCATGCGGCCCTCCTTGGTAACGCTCGGGTCTTCTCACCCGGGCACCCTTCCCATGATGGGAATGTTTGTCTGTCGGGGCCGCAGACAGCCCGACGCGATTGCATCCTCCAAGACGCACAAGCAAGCCCGCAAAGGCTCTCGTTTGACAAGTTGACAACATACGCACTACACTGCAGGTATGTTGTCAATTGGAGGAATAGACCATGAATAAGCCGAGTGCCAGCGGGGAGCGCATCGTCGCCTACTACCGCGTCTCCACACAGAGGCAGGGCCGTAGCGGGCTGGGCCTTGAGGCGCAGCGCGAAGCCGTACACAGGTACATGCAAGGGCACCCTACCGAGCTACTGGGTGAGTTCGAGGAAGTGGAGACAGGCAAGGGTTCCAACGCACTGGACAAGCGCCCCAAGCTGCGGGCTGCGGTCGCGCTGGCAAAGAAGGCGCGGGCGACCCTACTGATTGCCAAGCTGGATAGGCTGGCCCGGAACGTTCACTTTGTCTCGGGCCTGATGGAGACAGGCGTGCAGTTCCGATGCTGCGACTTCCCGACTGCCGACCGCACCATGATTCACATCTATGCGGCGATGGCAGAGCATGAAGGCCGGCGCATCAGTGAACGCATCCGGGATGCCTTGGCTGCCAAGAAGGCGCGGGGCGAAGCGGTAGGCAACCCGGCCAGCCTGCAGCCGGTGAACGGGGCAAGGGCCAGTCAGGCGGGCGAGTTCGCTGCGAAGCTACGCCCGACCCTTGAGGGCTACCGTGCCGCAGGGATGACGCAGCGGGACATGGTTGCCGCCTTGGACGGTGCAGGCGTGCGCACGGCTCGCGGCGGGACTTGGAGTCTGATGCAGGTACAGAGGGTGCTGGCCCGGCTGTAGGGCCGCAGGAAGGCCTAGGAAGGCCGTAGAGGCGTTTCCAGGTATTTGCAGTGGTAGACAGCCTAGATGGCTTAAAACGGCTCCTAGGCCGCTCTAGGCCCTCCTATGTCGCAGGTAGCCCGGTCGCCTCTCTCTGTCGGGCGTGCTTTCCAGCCCGTACTTTTTCGCCTAAAGGACAAATGCAACCATATAACGACAATTTTCCAAACCTCGTTCCTCCTTTGCCGCGTAAAGGACAAGTGTCCTCGGATAGTGACAAATGCGCCCGTATAGAAAGAAAAGGGGCAAATGGTTAACGCTAACGACAAGTGGCTTCCTATAACGACAATTTTCCAATCTCGAAGGTTGTCTGTTTTTTAGACAATCAAACCACCCTGTCGGGCTATCTCGCTGGAATGATGCCCCTGCATCCATACACCGGCAGCCCCTCCCTGCATCGAGCATGCCTACCCCCAAAAGGGCCGCATGCTCACCTTTTCTGTCACTGGAATCTAGCATTCATGCGGGTTCCCGAATTATCGCATCCTATATAAGGAGGAACCCCATGCACTCCAACAGCACAGCGCCTGCGCCAGAAGCACACGCCGTCTACACGGTCAACCTAGACGGTGCAGGCAGAGTCCGCAGCATCCGGGAATACATCAACTTAGACACCGGGGAGATTCTCCCGGCTGCGCAGTTGAACATCCCCGAGCGTGACATGCGGACCGAGCTACGGGCTACCCGCCCGGACGCCTTCGAAGGGGTCCGACCGGCGGAACTTTGGGCGAAATCCCCGGACCTCCCGGACCCCTCCAAAAACCCCTCTGCTATCATAATTAGCAAGAGAATTGAGGATTCACGCGGCCTGCCGAATTTCGGCATCCTATATAAGGAGGAACCCGAGGGGGAACTCCGGGGTAACCCTAGGGGAAGACCTGCCAAGGTTCATGACAACGGCGAGGCCCGACAGTTCTTGTCCCGCTTTAGCGATGCGCCCGACTTGGCGAGGGCCTGCCCGGCAGCGGACAACATCCTGGCCGGGGCTGCTGCGCTGCAGCCGGCAGGGGATGGATCAACCCGCCCCCTATCAAAGGATACCCTACTGCGCATCCTGCGGCACTTGGACAGCCTGACAGTCCGGGCCGTGCAGGGGCTGCTGCCCGCGAACAGTGCCGAGCGGACAGCCCGCAGGTACACCGAGGCTGCACGGGTCGCCAGCAAGGCCCTATCGGGCTACCTGCGCAGCCCTGCCAAGGGGCAAGCCGGCGAGGGTACAGCAGAGGCAAGGGCAGAGGTTGACGCCCTGCACACTGCGGATGCTGCGGATGCCGAGGCGTTATCTCTTGCTTGCTATGCCGACCCTGACGCCTACGGCGGAACACGGGAGGCCGGGGACTTCGGGCCTTACGGCGAGATGGCTGCCCTCGCAGGCTGGGAGGTCACTACGCGCCCGACGCCCCGCAGGGGCTGCGGCACCACCGATGCCACGTAGAGGCCACCGGATAGGCCCTCCCGCCTGCCCTCCCGAGCTGCAGCATTACGAGACGCGCTACAGCATCCGCCTAAAGGCTGACAAGCTGACCCGGCTGCATCGGCAGCTTGCCCGGGATGACCCCGCAGTCGCGTCGCACCTGCAGAGGCGCATCCGGGAGCCTGCCCGCTTCGCTGCCATGATGGCCGGGCGGACCAAGTACACCAGCGACACGCCATGCGGCCACTGCGGCAGCACTACGCGCACGGTGTATGGCGCTGCCTGTTGGACCTGTCAGACCACCAAGCGGCCCCTACAGCGGGACAGCCGCGGCAAGGTGTCGGCGTGGCCTGCGGCCCTTCGGTCCCGCGATGGCTGGCTGGCTCTGTGCGAGCAGCGAAAGCGGGAGCGCTCGGGGCAGCGCGACACCTGCACCTTCGGGCCGTTCACGGCCAGCAGCACGCCTACCGGAAAGCTGTCCATACAGGCGCCCGCCTTGGGCGTCAGCGTCCCCGACGCATCAACCCTTTCTTTCGATCAACTTAACAAGCTGGTCCGCCTTTACCCCGAGTTCCTGGAACTGCTGGAGTGGGCGGGCTGGGTATGACCTGGAGCAATCATGGAACACCCCCTAGAAACCAACGAGACCGAGCGCGACTACTTCCTGCGCGCCAGCATCAGCAGCAGTGAGCGCGGGGCCTACCGAAGGGCCTTAGAGGCCACGACCGGCAGCCTTCCAAGCTGGGCGCAGCGGCACCCGGGCGGCTGCCCGCAGACTTTTGATGCTGCTGCAGCCGTGGCCCTGTACCGCGCCGGGGGCTTGTCCCTCGAATACGTCGGCAAGCGCTACGGCGTGTCGGCACAGGCCATCAGATACCACGTGCGCAAGGCCGCAGCGGCTGCCTAGCGGTCGCACGGCAACAAACCATCAACCCCTACCCAAACAAAGGATCAACATCATGACCAACGGAACCAATGAAGCAAGCGTATTCGACGGGCAGCACAGCGAAACCGGATTCACCGGACGCAGCGTTACCAGCGCCCGCGCAGAGATGCGGCAAGCAGGGCGCAACGAGTCCGCCCTTGTCGGCACATCCCCCGCGAGTTACGGTCACAACGATATGCCCCTGTCCCGCGAGGTCCTCGCGCAGCAACACCGGGACCAAGCCATCGCAGAGTCGTCTGTCTGGTTTGACCGCAGCACCAATGCCCCGGTAGTGTCGGCTAACGTGCACTCCGATCATGACCCCAGCGGCTACCTGGCCGCGCACGGCTTCTATGCCGTCAATGACAAGGGCGAGGAAGTCGCCACCACGCCCCGACAGGCACGCGGCCTGATCGGTCGCTACATGGATTCGCTGGAGCGGGGCGGCGGCGAGTCCATCAGCTTTCGGGACGAGGGCCTGCACCCCTCACGGGCGAACGTCTGGCTGCGCAGTCGGTAAAGACGCCCGTCTCTGAAGGGAGTGCACGTAGTGTGCACCCGCCCCCTCCAACACTCTGCGGCCCTTCGGGGCCGTTTCTCATTCCACCGAAAGAACCGACAGGAAGAACCAACACCATGAACACGAACACCAACACGAACATTGACACCATCAAGGCGGGCATTGCATCTGCAGAGGCCAGCATTGCCAAGGCCCAGCCGCTGGCCGACAAGCTGGCCGCGATGCAGGCAGCAGCCGCGAGCATCAAAGAGGCCACGGAGACGCTGGGCATTCTGCGCAATCGACTTGCCGAAGCGGAACAAGCCGAGAGGAACCGTGCCGCTGTACTGCAGCGCTACAGCGTGCAGAGCATCCGCAGCACCCACGAGGGGCCAGCCCATCGGCATACGGTCACCTTCAACGAGCGTTGGGCAGGGCCATCCGGCCCCGAGGTCAGCACCCACGTGCTCGCACTTGATGGGCTCTCCCCTGAGTTGCTGGCTGTCGTGCTGGCCGCTCCCAACATGTTGCCCACGTACATCCTGGCGCTTGACAGTGACCCGGGGCAGGCCGTGCGCAAGCACGCGCAGGCAGTGCGCCGCGGGTATCTCAGCGTCTAAGGGGGCAGCATGTCAACGAGCTACATTGATACCCGCCCCCCAAAGGGCACACCCTCAAAGGGCGCGCACACCGGGTGCGCCCGCCCCTCATTCCTGCGGCTTGTACGCTGTTACCTCGGTTCGCTGCACGAGTACCGCGAGGCAAAGGGCGCGGTACACGTGGCCCAGCGTCTAGGGCACCAAAGCGATGACCTCGAATGGCACGCAGCGAAGGCGCAGACCCGGCACGTAGAGGCGTTCCATGCGCTGCTGGATATGGCCGTACAGTTGAAGGGACAGGGGGAGACGGGCACCGCACTGCAGGGGGAACGCGTATGAGCCCGGAACAGTCGAAACAGGCGCTGCGCAATAAGCCCCGTGCAGCCGCAGAGGCGCGCTACCGGCAGGCGCTGCAGACACTGGCGCTACGTGAGGCCGCATTCTTGGCACTGGATGCGATAGATGCAGGGGCAGCCGCGAAGCTGGAAGCCCTTGATGCGCGGCAAGCTGCTGCCGGCAAGGTCGCGCAGGCCCGGCGTGAAGTCATCAACGCGGCATGGGCCGACGGAACGCTGGTCACCGTGCAGCACCTTCGGGATACTGTGCGGGCCGTCCTGGCCGACGCTGCCCGCCCCCTCGGGGCTTCGGGGCTTGCGGCCCCTCCCAGCGTCGCGTAGGCGCTACGGACGCGGGACAGTTACGTTTTGTCCCTGGCTAGCACCAGCAGGCCGGGAGACAGCGCCCCGCGTGCTGTGTCCGCTGCAGCCCCTGTGAAGTGGCCGCACGAATTGCGTTGACGCTGCCCCGAGTCACGAGGAACACTGGGTCTTTCAACCACCACGAAAGGCGCTGTAATGAATCTCCCGAATCTCCCCGGCTATACCGACCTCTCCGGGCTTCCCGACGACGCATGCGACACCCTCAACGGTGAGCATGTCCAGCTGACGGACGGTTATGGGTTTCTTGACAAGGGCGACAAAGGTCGCGTGTTGTTCATTGATGGGTACAGCCGCCTCGCATGGGTCGCCCTCGACGGGGGGGCCGCGAAGTTCGTCCCTCTGCGCGTGCTGGCGCTGTATGACCGCGAGTTCCGTATTCAGTACCGTGACAGCCTGTCACGGGACAGCTACCGCACCGAGGATGCAGCCGTTGACGCTGCAGAGGGGCGCGGGCTGTCCGCCTTTAACGTAGTCGAAGTGAAGCACGTCGCCAGCTACACCGTGTTGGAGCGCTACGGCAGCGACACCCCGGCCACGCGGTAGCGGCCCATCGCCTCAACCAGCGGACGCAGAGGGTACGCGCCCCCGTAAGCGCGGCCTACCGACCCGTTCGTGTGGCCCGTGATGGCGTCCGACACATCCTCGGGGATGCCCGCCTCGCGGGCCAGCGCCTTCCACGTGTGCCGCAGGCTGTGGAATACCACGGCCGCATCTGTGATGCCTTGGGCGCGCTTGTACTTGCCGAACCACTTGCTCCAGTTGCCGGACTCTGCGCCCATCGTGTCGGGCCTGAGTTCGTGGAACAGGCGGGACTGGCTTGCCTCATGTGCAGCCTGCGCGAAGTTAACGAACCCGAGGCGGATCAACTCGGCATGCACGGGCACGCTGCGCCGGCTGCTGGCGGTCTTCACTTCCTGCCCCTCGCCACGGTCAGCAATGTTCAGCACCCACGCGCTGCACTGCGCCCCGGCCGCATCCTGATACCCGACCTCGCGGACATCCTCGGGCCGAAGCTGCGCCAGTTCCTCTAGCCGGGCACCCGTGAACAGCCCAAGCAGCGGGAGCCAGTAAGCCGCATCCCCTGCACCGGCCCTCGGCCGCTCGCCTGCGGCATGCACCGGGCCTGCAAATAGCTGGTTCAGTTCGACCGCTGTCCACGGCCGGCGCTTTTCCTTCGCACGGCGGGATACCTGCACCTTGACCCCACGGGCAGGGTTCGCAGGTGCCAACAGATTCAAGGCTGCGAAGTTCAGCAGCGTCGATAGATTCGTCAGGTACTTGTTCGTGTTGACCGGAGTCTGCCCGGCCTTGAGCAGCGCATCCTTGAAGGCCACTACATGCCGGGGCTCGATCTTCGCCACGGGCGTGGCGGATACCAGTTCCTCGAATGCACGGACTACCCGGCGCATGATGCTGATAGTCCGCTTGTCGGGCCTGCGCTCCTCGGCCCATTGATCCGCCAGCGCAGACAGTCCAAGGCCACGGGAATGCGTCCCAGCGCCCGCAGGCGCGTCTTTCTCGGGCTGGAAATGGGGCAGGGTGACCCCGGCCCTGCGGAACGCCTGTAGCAGCTTCTCGGCTTGTTCGTCGGCGTCCTCCTCGGCATAGGCTTCCTGTAGCTGCTGCCGGCCGGATTCCTCCTCATACTCCAATTCTTCAAGGGTGTCAGCGTAGCCGGTCCACGGCTGCGGGGCGGGGGCAGCGTTCGATTGCGTCGCCTCTTCGTTGTCTAGCGAAGCGGGCAGGGCGCCCCGCTTGGCCTTGATGGTGGCCCTCGCAGCGTCGAATTCCGCATCGAGTTCGGCCCCGACTGCACGGACAAGCCTCTCCGCTTCGCGGCGGTCACTGGTGCCCAAGGCACGCTGTATTTCTACTTTACCGTAGAACGCAACAAGGTCGGACGGGATGCGGCGGCGGATGCTGTAGCGGGCGCCTCTGCGGATCAAGTGAGTGGTCATGTGTAGCATTCGTGTGTGACACCCACATGCGGCGGAACCCGCGCCAGGCCTTGTTTTCCGCTATTTTCCCTCTGTAGGGAATGGTCGGGGTGAGAGGATTCGAACCTCCGGCCTCTACGTCCCGAACGTAGCGCTCTACCAGGCTAAGCTACACCCCGATGACTCTTGGTTAGAACGCGCCGTCACCAAAAAGGCTTCAGGACCGGCGCTCCAGCAGCTGAGCCGCCAATTCTATCAAACCCGCGCTGTACGAATTTTTCGGCAGGCAGCGCGCCGCGGCAATGGCTCGCTGCGCCTCGGACGCAGCCGCGCGCCGCGTGATGTCGAGGGCGCCGGTCTCGCGCACGATGGCGATGATGTGCTCGAGCTCCGTCACGGCACCGGTTTCAATCGCGTGCCGCACGGTCGTGCGCTGCGCCGCGGTGCCGCGCTGCATGGCAACGATCAGCGGCAGTGTGGCCTTGCCTTCGCGCAAATCGTCGCCCAGGTTTTTCCCCATTTCGATGCTGTTACCGTCATAGTCGAGAGCGTCGTCGATCACCTGGAAGGCCGTTCCCAATGCCTGCCCGTAGTCGGCACAGGCTTGCTCCAATTCGGGCGTTGATCCGGCCAGAATGGCACCCAGCCGCGCACTGGCCTCGAACAGCTTGGCGGTTTTGGAGCGGATCACGCGCAGATAACCGGCCTCGTCCAGCGCGGCGTCGTGCATGTTCATCAGCTGCAGGACTTCACCTTCGGCGATGACATTGGTGGCGTCCGCCAGAATTTGCATGATGCGCATGTCGCCCGCATCGACCATCATCTGGAAAGCGCGCGAATACAGAAAATCGCCGACCAGCACGCTGGCCGGATTGCCGAACGACTCATTGGCGGTGGCGCGACCGCGTCGCAGGGTGGACTCGTCCACCACGTCGTCATGCAATAACGTGGCGGTATGGATGAACTCGACCACGGCGGCCAGGTTGTGGCGCTGTGCGCCAGCAAAGCCCAGCGCACCGCAGGTCAGCAGCAGCAGCGCAGGGCGCAGGCGCTTGCCGCCAGCTGCAATGATGTAGTGCGAGACTTCGCCGACCAGCGGCACGCTGGAGTCGAGCCGCTCGGCGATGACCTGGTCGACCTCGCGCATGTCACTGGCAATGAGGTCAAGAACGGCGGCGGTACTGGAGGAGTGGGCGGACAAGGCGGGTGGCGCGGAAAATTGAAGCAATTATAGGAACACTGGCGTCGCGCTATTCGGATGGCGCGCTTCGCAATGTTAGTGACTGCCTACCATGCTATACTCTCGGGCTCTGTGGAAATCCGTCCGCAGAACTCAATATACGAGGTCAAGGCATGTACGCGGTCATAAAAACCGGCGGCAAACAGTATCGTGTTGCCACCGGCGAAAAAATTAAAGTAGAACAGATTGCTGCGGACGTAGGCCAGGAGATCGTGATCGACCAAGTTCTGGCCGTCGGCGACGGCGCGGAACTCAAGGTTGGCACGCCCTTGGTGTCCGGCGCAACGGTCACAGTCACGGTTGTGGCGCACGGTTTGCACGACAAGATTCGCATCTTCAAGATGCGCCGTCGCAAGCATTATCAGAAACGCCAGGGGCATCGCCAGCAGTTCACCGAGCTGCAAATCGGCGCCATTGCAGCTTAAGGAGCAAGAGTCATGGCACAGAAAAAAGGCGGCGGCTCTACGCGAAACGGGCGCGATTCGCAGCCCAAGATGCTCGGCGTGAAGGCTTTCGGCGGTGAACTCATCACGGCCGGCGCCATCATCGTGCGCCAGCGTGGCACCAGGTTCCATCCCGGCCTCAATGTCGGTCTGGGCAAGGACCACACCCTGTTCGCGCTGGTGGACGGCCATGTGTCGTTCGCGGTGAAGGGCGCTTTGAACAAGCACATGGTCAGCGTGACGCCGGCATAGGGTCGTCACTTCGATCTCCTCGAAGCCCCGCTTGGTCGGGGCTTTTTGTATTCTGGCTCTCATCCTTTGTAAACTGGGCACCTCATGAAATTTGTTGACGAGGCGTACATCGACATCTCCGCAGGAGATGGCGGAGCCGGCTGCGTCTCGTTCCGGCATGAGAAGTACAAGGAGTTCGGCGGCCCCAACGGCGGCGATGGAGGGCGCGGCGGCCACGTCTTCGCGGTGGCCGACCCGAATCTGAATACGCTGGTGGATTACCGGTTTTCGCGTCGCCACGAAGCCAGGCGCGGCGAGCATGGCATGGGCTCGGACATGTTCGGCGCGGCCGGCGACGACATCACACTCAAGATGCCGGTAGGCACCATCATCACCGACGCCGGGAGCGGAGAGGTTCTTTATGAAATGCTGACTCCCGGCGAGGTCATCACGATCGCCAGGGGCGGCGACGGCGGCTTTGGCAACCTTCGCTTCAAAAGCGCGATCAACCGCGCGCCGCGGCAAAAGACACCGGGCTGGCCCGGCGAGAAGAAGAGTCTCAAGCTCGAGCTCAAGGTGCTGGCCGATGTCGGGCTGCTGGGCATGCCCAACGCCGGCAAGTCGACCCTGATCTCGGCCATCTCGAACGCGCGTCCGCGCATTGCCGACTACCCGTTCACCACGCTGCACCCCAACCTGGGCGTGGTGCGGGTCGGCCCCGAGCAGAGTTTCGTGGTGGCGGATCTGCCTGGGCTGATCGAGGGGGCATCGGAGGGCGCTGGCCTGGGGCATCTGTTCCTGCGCCATTTGCAGCGCACGCGCCTGTTGTTGCATGTGGTGGATATGGTCCCGTTCGACGACAGTGTGGACCCTGTGGTGCAGGCCAGGGCGATCGTCGGTGAGCTCAGGAAATACGACGAGGCGCTGTATAAAAAACCGCGCTGGCTGGTGCTCAACAAGCTCGACATGGTGCCGCTGGACGAACGCGCGGCCCGCGTCAAGGAATTCGTCAGGCGCCTGAGGTACAAGGGTCCGGTATTTGAAATCTCGGCCCTGACGCACGAAGGTTGCGCGACGCTGGTGAAGGATGTCTACCAGCAAATCAAGGTGCAACAGGTCGCCGAGCAGCCGCCCGAGTATGTGGATCCGCGCTTCGCAGATCGGCCCGCAGAATAGTAGTTAACTATAAAAATAGTAGTTGACAGCGTATGACCGATATGGGCTACAGGCCGAAATGACCAATAAAAAGGATTCTGGCGTATTGCGCGACGCGCGGCGCATTGTCGTCAAGGTAGGCTCCAGTCTGGTAACCAACGAAGGGCGCGGCCTCGACGAGGCGGCGATTGGCGAATGGTGCCGGCAGCTGGCGGCACTGGTGCATGGTTTGAAGCCTGGTGTGTCGGGGCAGGGCGGCACGGCGGGGCAGCGGCGCGAGGTCGTGATGGTGTCCAGCGGTGCCATCGCAGAAGGCATGAAACGTCTGGGTTGGAGCATGCGCCCGCGTGAAATCCACGAGTTGCAGGCCGCCGCCGCCGTTGGCCAGATGGGACTGGCGCAGATGTACGAGACCAAGCTGCGCGAGAACAGACTGGGCAGCGCCCAGGTGCTGCTGACGCACGCCGACCTGGCCGATCGAGAGCGCTACCTGAATGCGCGCTCGACCCTGTTGACGCTGCTGCGCCTGGGCGTGGTGCCGGTCATCAACGAGAACGACACCGTGGTCAATGACGAGATCAAGTTCGGCGACAACGATACGCTCGGGGCGCTGGTGGCAAATCTGATCGAGGCCGATGCGCTGATCATCCTGACGGACCAGAAGGGCCTGTTTACCGCCGACCCGCGCAAGGACCCGGCGGCCAGGTTCGTGCGCACGGCCAAGGCCGGCGATCCAGCCCTGGAGGTGATGGCGGGCGGCGTGGGCTCGAGCATTGGCAGTGGCGGCATGATCACCAAGATTCTCGCGGCCAAACGGGCCGCAGGTTCGGGCGCGTCCACCGTGATCGCCTGGGGGCGCGAGCCCGATGCGCTGTTGCGGCTCGCGAACGGCGAAGCCATCGGCACGCTGCTGGTGGCGCAGACCCACAAGAACCAGGCACGCAAGCAGTGGTTGGCCGATCACCTGCTAATGCGCGGTGCCGTCACCGTGGACAACGGCGCCGCTGCGAAGTTGCGCGACGAGGGAAAGAGCCTGCTGCCGATCGGCATGACGGGCGTGCAAGGTGATTTCTCGCGTGGCGATGTGATTGCGGTGTGCGACGCCAAGGGGGTCGAGGTGGGCCGCGGCCTGGCCAATTACTCCAGCGCCGAGGCCCGGCTGATATGCCGCAAACCGTCGAGCAAATTCGAAGCGCTGCTGGGCTACGCCGCCGAGCCCGAGATGGTGCACCGCGACAATCTGGTGCTGACCCGCTGACCCGATCTTCGCGCTCGCAGGCTTAGCGACGCTCGTACAGCTGCTGCGGGGGGCTTTTCAGCCGGCGGATGATGGCCTGTGCCGATAAGGCGGGTGCTTTGCCGTTGCACACACCCTGCTCGGCCAGCGCCAGGGCGTGCTTCGACGGCAGGTTGTCATACAGGGAGCGCCACTGTGGCTCTTGTACGTTGTTCCATTGGCCCGTTGTCGTGGCGCGTGCGTAAGTCTTGAATTCGCCCGTGGCGCAACGAATACCCTCGTACATCGCATTGGTGGCGCCACTGGCGCTGGCCGCCACCATCACATAACGAACGACGCCATCTTTCGAGATCGCCAGGCTGGCCGGGTCCACGCCAAACTTCAGCGCAGTAACTCTGCCCATATCCAGCGGGAGGAGTCCGCTGGTGCGAATGGCGGGCGGAGGCGGTACCGGCGTTTCCTTCCAGTCGGGGTCTTGATCCGCCAGTTGAGCCATGGCGCCGCACGCCACGCACACCAGCAGCGCCGCGGCCAGTCGCTCAGGATGTCGCATGCGTGCCATTCGGTGGCGCTGGTGGTACCGGGTAATCGGTTTTTGGATCGGGCTCGAAGGTGGCGCCCGGCGGCAACTCGAACGTGATCGCGGGCGCACGCTCTGGCTGCTCATGCTCGTGCGTGCGCATGCCACCGCGCAGGTAGCGATTGCGGTGATCGTGGCGCGGCAGGAAGCGCGCCAGCTCGGTCAACGCCAGCTCGTACACACCGCGTTTGAATTCCACCACCACGTCCAGAGGCACCCAGTAGTCGTTCCAGCGCCAGGCGTCGAACTCGGGGTGGTTGGTCGCACGCAGGTTCAAGTCCCAGTCGTGGCCGACCAGTTGCAATAGATACCAGATCTGTTTCTGGCCCTTGTAGAACCCACGCGCATCGCGCCGGATGTACCGGTCTGGCACCTCGTAGCGCAACCAGTCACGGGTGCGGGCAACCACGCGAACATGATCCGGCAGCAGTCCCACTTCTTCCTGCAACTCGCGGAACATGGCCTGCTCGGGGGTTTCCCCCCGGTCAATGCCACCCTGCGGAAACTGCCAGGAGTGGCTGCGGATACGCTTGCCCCAGAACACCTGATTCTTCTGGTTGAGCAGGACGATGCCGACGTTGGGCCTGAAGCCTTCCCGGTCAAGCATAATCAAACCTCGAATTTTTAAACTGAGACCATTATGCACAGCGTACCGCGTGCATCAAGGGGCCGAGCCCTTGAGTGTCTGTCAAGAAAAGCATGAAAGCCTCCCATTTCCTGATTTCCACCCTGAAAGAAGCGCCAGCTGACGCCGAAGTGGTCAGCCACCAGCTCATGACGCGCGCCGGCATGATCAAAAAGCTCGGCGCCGGCATCTACAGCTACATGCCCATGGGCTTGCGCGTGATACGCAAGGTGGAAGCCATCGTGCGCGAGGAAATGAACCGTGCCGGTGCCATCGAGCTGAGCATGCCGGTCGTGCAGCCGGCCGAGTTTTGGCAGGAATCCGGCCGCTTCGAAAAAATGGGGCCCGAGCTGCTGCGCATCAAGGACCGGCACGAGCGCGACTACGTGGTGCAGCCGACCAGCGAGGAGGTGATTACCGACATCGCCCGCCAGGAGATCAAAAGTTACAAGCAGCTGCCGCGCAACTTCTACCAGATCCAGACCAAGTTCCGCGACGAGCGCCGGCCACGCTTTGGCCTGATGCGCGGGCGCGAGTTCACCATGAAGGACGCCTACAGCTTCGACCAGGAT
>SCRR01000402.1 GCA_004322085.1 Burkholderiaceae bacterium | reverse complement strand
CGTGTACGCAGGTCATAGTGCAGGTCGCCGCAGCTCATGTCGTTCGCCTTGCCCGGCACCTGGCGGCGCACCAGTGCCTTGATGCGCGCCACCAGTTCGCGGCTCTCGATCGGTTTGACCATGTAATCGTCGGCACCGATTTCCAGGCACTGCACCTTCTGGTCGAGCGATGCGGCGGCCGTCAGGATCAGCACGGGCACGTCATCGCGCCGCTCGCGCAGACGGCGCAGCACACCCTTGCCGGACAGGCGCGGGATGTTCAGGTCCAGCAGCACCACGTCGTAGCGCGCGTGCTGCAGCTGGTGATCGGCGGTGTCCCCATTGTTCATGTGGTCGACGACGAAACCCTGCTCACGCAGCAGACTGGCGAGCCAGTAGGCCAGCTGCAGGTTGTCTTCGATGAGCAGAAGCTTCATGGGCAGGTCGGGTTGATTGAATCTGCAGACCGGTGTGGTCACCCTAGGGGAAAACCATGAGGAATTTCCCCATCGGGCGAAAGCCGCCCGAAAGATCGCGCTTTCTACACTGACAGGGTCCTGCGGCGCCCCGCGCTCGCAGTTCCAATCACTCCAGGAGATTAAACACCATGCATCCTTCACGCCGCACCCTGCTTGCCACCGCCCTTTGCACGGCCCTGGTGGCCGCCGCTCCGCTGGCCCAGGCCGCCGATGCGCCCATCACCATCATGGTAGGCGGCATCAACAAGATCATCTACCTGCCGGCCCCGCTGACCCAGGCACTGGGCTACTTCAAGGATGAAGGCCTGAACGTGAGCCTGCAATCCGCACCCGCCGGCGTGAATGCCGAAAACCAGTTGATCGCCGGCGCCGTGCAAGGCGTGGTGGGTTTTTACGATCATTCCATCGATCTGCAAAGCAAGGGCAAGGAAATCGAGGCGATTACAGTATTTTGCAAGGTGCCCGGTGAAGTGGAAATGGTCTCGAGCAAGTCGGCGGCCACGTTCAAATCGATGGCTGACGCCAAAGGCAAGACACTGGGCGTGACCGGTCTGGGCTCGTCCACCGATTTTCTGACCCGCTACCTCGCAGGCCGCAAGGGTGTTCCCGAGGCGGACTTTTCGCTGCTGCCAGTGGGGGCTGGCAACACCTTCATCGCCGCCATCCAGCAAGACCGCATCCAGGCCGGCATGACTTCGGAGCCTACCGTCTCGCGACTCCTCAAGACCGGTGACGCCAAGGTGCTAGTGGACCTGCGCACGGCCTCCGACACAGAAGCCGCGCTGGGTGGCCTGTATCCGGCGTCCAGCCTCTACGTGCAAAACACCTGGGCCGAATCGCACAAGGAAGAGGCCACCAAACTGGCACGCGCCTTCGCGCGCACCCTGGCCTACATTCACACCCACACGGCGGAGCAGATCGCCGATCTGGTGCCGCGCGACTTCTACGGCAATGACAAGGCGCTGTATGTGACGGCGCTGAAAGCGTCACTGCCGATGTACACCACCGACGGCCGGATGCCCGAGGGCGGGCCGGAGACCGTGCTCAAGGTGCTCTCGGCCTACAAGCCGCTGGTCAAGAGCGCGCACATCGACCTGTCCAAAACCTACACCAACGCCTATCTGCCCGCCGCCGCCAAGTAACCACGCACGCCATGAAAAACGACCTGCCGGCCGCTGCCGGAAATACGCCGGCCATCGAGTTCCGCGATGTCTCGCTGCGCTTCATCTCCACGGACGGCGACGCCACGGTGGCGCTGCGCAACTTCAGCATGTCGGTGGCGCGCGGTGAGTTCGTCGCGATCGTCGGGCCCACAGGCTGCGGCAAGTCGACCACCCTGAACATGATCACCGGCCTGTTGCGCCCCACCGTGGGCGAGGTCGACGTCATGGGCCAGCCGGTGCAGGGCATCGACCCGCGCATCGGCTTCGTGTTTCAGGCCGACGCGGTGTTCCCCTGGCGCACCGTGGCGGACAACGTCGCGGCCGGCCCGCTGTTTCGCGGCATGCCGAAGAAGCAGGCCTATGCGCTGGCTGCGGACTGGATCGCCCGCGTGGGCCTGGACACTTTCGGCGGGCACTATCCGCACCAGCTCTCGGGCGGCATGCGCAAGCGCGTCGCGCTGGCGCAGACCTTCATCAACACTCCCGAGATCATGCTGATGGACGAGCCGTTCTCGGCGCTCGACATGCAGACCCGCACGCTGATGCAGGACGAGCTGCTGCAACTGTGGTCGGGCACCGGCGGCTCGGTGGTGTTCGTCACGCACGACCTGGAGGAGGCGATCGCGCTGTCCGACCGCGTCTTCGTGCTGTCGGCGCGCCCCGCCACGCTCAAGCGCGTGTACGAGATCGACCTGCCGCGCCCGCGGGTCATGTCCGAGGTGCGCTACGACCCGAACTTCATCGAGCTGTCCAAGCGCATCTGGGCCGACTTGCGCGAAGAAGTCGTGATTCATTGAACACCCCCAGGCTTGCCCACTGCGTGTGGCCTCCTCCCCCCTTGCAGGGGGCAACACCAGCGGCCCGGCAAAGCCGGTTCCGCGGTGTTTCACGAATGGACTTTGCTTCGCTCGTCAAGACTGGCGAGACACGATGACTGATTGAAAAAGAGGTTTCTCATGAATGCAATTGCATCCTCTGGCGGCGCACCGGTCAGCGCCGCCCTGCCGGCGTCGCTCAGCGACGAGGCGCTGGCGCGCGAGTCCGTCGTCGCGCAAGTCGCCATCCGCCGCCGCCGGTTCGTGATCATCGGCCTGCGCATCGCGGTGCTGGTGCTGGTGCTGGGCGGCTGGGAACTGGCCGCCAGCCGCAAGTGGATCGACCCGTTCTTCTATTCGCAGCCGTCGCTGATCTGGGCCCAGATCGTCGACTGGATTCGCGACGGCACCTCGCAGGGCCCGCTGTGGCAGCAGGTCGCCGTGACGCTCGAAGAAACCATCATCGGTTTCCTGATCGGCGGCATCGGCGGCATCATCGCCGGCATCCTGCTGGGACGAAACAGGCTGCTGTCGGACGTCTTCAGCCTGTACATCCAGATCGCCAACTCGGTCCCGCGCGTGGTGCTGGGCTCGGTGTTCGTGATTGCCCTGGGGCTGGGCATGGCGTCCAAGGTGGCACTGGCCGTGGTGATGGTGTTCTTCGTCGTGTTCGGCAACGCGTTTCAGGGCGTGCGCGAGGCGGACAAGTACCTGATCGCGAACGCGCGCATCCTGGGTGCATCAAAGCGCCAGCTCACCACCGCGGTCGTGATCCCGTCGGCCATGTCGTGGATTCTGGCAAGCCTGCATGTGAGTTTCGGCTTTGCGCTGGTGGGCGCCGTGGTGGGTGAATTCCTCGGCGCCAAGCAGGGCATGGGCCTGTTGATTTCAACGGCGCAGGGCGCCTTCAACGCCAGTGGCGTGTTCGCCGCGATGATCGTGCTCGCCGTGGTCGCCTTGATTGCCGACTTCCTGCTCACACGGGTGGAAAAGCGCCTGCTCAAGTGGCGCCCTGCCGTGTTCTGAAGAGGTCGCCGGGTCAGGCCGGCGGCGCGCCGTACGCGTTGCCTTGCGGCTCGCTCGGCTGCACGGTGAAGTACAGCAGCACCAGGCCGCCGACCAGCGGGATCAGGCTGATGAACAGCCACCAGCCGCTTCGGCCCATGTCGTGCAGGCGGCGCGCGCCCGCGGCCAGCATCGGCAGCAGGAAAGCCAGGATCACGAGGGTGTACAGGTACCGGTGAATGAAGCCGGTGACAACCGCCAGAACAACGTAGCTCAGAACAAACCACCAGTACTCGGGCCGGGACGCGCGGCCGGAAAAGTCGACGTACTTGCCAAAGCACGTCTTGACGGCTTGCTGAAGGTTCATGCCCGACTCCTTGTGACCGGCCCCTTGGGGAGGAGCCACGGCGCCATCATATCGTCCCGCATG
>SCRR01000401.1 GCA_004322085.1 Burkholderiaceae bacterium | reverse complement strand
TCGCGGGTGGCTCCGGCCTGGACGTGTTGCGCACCGTGCGCCGGGCCGCCCCCGAAATCGCCTTCGTCGTTTTCAGCAACAACTCGGGTCTGGCGTTCCGCAAGCGCTACCTGGGGGGCGGTGCCGTCCGCTTTCTCGACAAGAGCATCGAATTTGAGCAACTCGCGCAGTCTGTGGCGGACGCCTCACAGCATGCAACGCATTAACAGCGCCCAGTTCACCAAGGAGAAAGCCATGTCCCTCGCCATACTCGAAGCTCCCGCCGCCCCTATCCGGTTCGCACCCCACCAGGCACTGGACGTGATGGCCCCCGTCGCGCCGCTGAAAACCCTGTGCTCCAACTGCCACCTGCGTGAGCTGTGCCTGCCCTGTGGCATGGCCGGCTCTGACGTGGCACGCCTGGACAGCCTGATGTTCGCCCGGCGCAGGGTGAAGTCTGCGCAGGCGCTCTACCACGAGGGTGAACGCTTCCAGTTCGTTTATGCCGTGCGCAGCGGCACGTTCAAGTTCGTTACTGTGCCCGTTGACCCAAGCGCCGCAGCTTCGCGAGCCAGAGTTCGCCGTCGTCCGTCTTGAAGTTGCCGACCATGCCGATCAGCGTCTCATGTACCGGCGCAATGCCGACGAAGCCCAGGATATTGCGCTCCAGCGATTTGACGCTGTGGGCGCGGAAATACCAGCGGTAAACCAGAGCCGGCATTCCCATGCTCACGACGACGCGGGCCGAGCGGCCTTGCAAACCCTTCTTCGTAAAGGCGGTGCTGCCGGCCGCGCGCTCAAAGGCAAAGCCTGGCCGGGCCACCTGCTCCAGAAAGGCCTTGAGCAGGGCCGGCATGTCGCCGAGCCACAGCGGAAAGAGCAGCACGATGTGCTCCGCCCAGCGGATGTCGTCCTGCGCCTGCTGCAAGCCAGCGGGTAGCGCGCCTTCCTCCCAGGCTTTCTGGCTGCGCAGCAGCGGGAAGTCGAGTTCGGCCACGTTGACCCAGCGCACGGCGTGGCCGGCCTCCTGGGCGCCGGCGGCGTAGGAGCCGGCCAGGGCATGGCATAGATGAGGCAGGGTCACATCGGGATGGCCCTGGATTAACAGGATGCGTTTGGACGTCATGTTTTGTATCGACCTCAGGTTATTCGGCAGGAACAAAGATCCACATGACAAGATAAATTCCCAGCCCGGCGCCACCGCAGAAAAACAGCAACGCAAAAAGCAGGCGCCAGACCCATGCGTCGGTACCCGTCGCCCGAGCGATGCCGCCGCACACACCTGCAATCCAGCGCTCGCTTCGGCTCCGGCGCAGGGCGCCGAGCGCCGCCAGAGGCGCCTCGTTGCTCCCCAGCAGCAGGGCCTTTGCGCGTGCGAACTCCTCATCGGACAACACGCCGCGGCGGCGCAGTTCGTCCAGGCGGTCCAATTCTTCGCTCAGTACCATGACGAACTCCTTGACTTTTTTAATGCTAGCCCAGTCATCGGGGTTGGTGTTTGACGCAGCGCAAAACACCGATGATGGTGCTACCGGTCGGACCGAAGGTCGATGGGGTTCAAGGCACTGCCTGAGCTTGAGGCGGTGTATACACCAACGCGCGTTCTTTATCGGTGAGCGGCTCGGCGAGTGCGGATAGCCCATTCAAAACGGCGATGTCGGCTTCGGATGCATCGCCCTGGCGGGCCAGCAGACGCGCGCGCAGCACCGGCAGCGATGCCTCACAAGCCACAATCGAAAACGGTACGTCGAGCGCGCGTGCCAGCGCGAGCGCCTCGGTTCTTTCCGCGCGGCGCAGGAACGCGGCGTCGAGGATCACCGGAAAGCCCGCCTGCAATGCGATGCGCGCCATTTTGAACAAGTAGCCGTAGGTGCGCGCCGAGGCGGTGGCGTCGTACAGGTTCAGTCCCCTCGCGCGTGAATCCTCGAGCATGCCAAGCCCGAACAGGCGCTTGCGCTCCACATCCGAGCGCAGTCTGATGGCGCCCTCGCGCTCCAGCAGGCGTTGCGAGACAAATGTCTTGCCTGAACCCGGCAGGCCGTGGGTGATGAACAGCCGGGCGTTGCCTCGCTGAGTCCAAGCCAGCGCAATGTCCAGGTAGTTGCGCGCGGCGGTGCCGTCCGTGCCGCGAAGGTGCTCCACCTGGGCTCGCACCAGTGCCCGGTAAACCACCGAAAAAAACAAACCGGGCAGGCCGTCATGGTCACCTGTCCGGTCGAGCCACCCGTTGATGAAGCGAAAGGCAAAGTCGCGCCGATGCCGCGCGGCGAAGTCCATCACGACAAACGCCGCATCGTCGAGCACGTCGATCCAGCGCAGCGCCGGGTCGAACTCGATGCAATCGAAGGCGGCAATGGTGCCATCGAGGCTCACCACGTTGGCCAGGTGCAGGTCGCCGTGGCATTCGCGCACGCGGCCGTTTGCTTTGCGCGACGTCCATAAGGGCGCCAGTATGGCTGCCTGGGCTTCGAGCCAGGCCCGCAGAGCGGCGTGCTCCGTGTCGCTCGCCAACGCTTGCACGCCGTCGAATGCCGCCAGCGCGGCGCTTCGCCGGCATTCGGCGCTGGCGAAACGGCTCGCGGCAGCGGCGCTCGGCGTACGCTCGTGAAAGTCGGCGAGCAGCGCGGCGAGCCGATCGACGTCGCCGGCGGCAAGGCGGCCTGCATCAATCTGCTCGCTAAACAGCGCGCCAGGAGCAAAGCGGCGCATGCGCACCGCATATTCCAGGGTTGGACCCGGGCCATCGAGTACGGGCGCCTCAAGCGTGCCGGTGATGCGCGTGACGCCGAGATACAACGAGGGCGCCAGCCTGCGATTCAGCCGCACCTCTTCTTCGCAGAATTGCCGCCGCGCCTGCAGCGTGCCATAGTCGACGAAAGGCAACCGTACCGGTTTTTTGATTTTGTAAGCGGTGTCGCCCGCCAGCAGCACCCACGAGATATGGGTTTCGATGAGTTGGGCGTCCAGCGCATGAGCCAGTGCTCTGACGAGGGCGGTGGAGTCGATAGTTTGCATCCTGGCGCGAGAGTACGCCCAAAAGTGGCGTAGGGTTTGATATCTGTCAAATGGGCCATCGCTGGCACTTGATCTGGCGCAAGCGTTTGGCGCTGCCATCTCGTTAGGCTGAACTCTTGTAATTCTTCAGGAGCGGGACATGGCAACAACGAGACACATCGCTGTGATAACCGGTGGCACGGGAGGACTCGGGGAGGCGATTTGCAGACGCCTGGCCGATGACGACTTCACGGTCGTGGCACTGCATTCTCCCGGGAACCAACAAGTACAGGTGTGGCAGGCGGCGCAGGAGGCGTTGGGCTACCACTTTGGAATGGTGGGGGTTGACGTCGCAAGTTTCGACTCCTGCGCGGCTGCGGCCCAGGCCGTCCACCAGCAACATGGCCCCGTGTCCGTGCTGGTCAACAACGCCGGCATCACCCGCGACGCGAGTTTTCGCAAGATGGCTCCGCAAGCGTGGGATGCGGTGCTGCGCACCAATCTCGACTCGATGTTCAACATGACCAAACAGGTCATTGAAGACATGCTGTCGCTCGGCTGGGGTCGCATCGTCAACATCTCATCGGTCAACGGCCAGCGTGGCGCCTTTGGTCAGGCCAACTATGCGGCGTCGAAGGCCGGCATCCACGGTTTCACGAAGACGCTGGCACTGGAATTCGCGAGCAAGAACATCACTGTCAACACCATTTCGCCGGGCTATCTACGCACGCGCATGGTCGAAAAAATGCCGCCTGACGTGCTACGTGAAAAAATTCTCCCGCAAATTCCCGTCGGTCGGCTCGGCGAGCCGACCGAGGTCGCCGAACTGGTGGCCTACCTGGCTTCAGATCGCGCGGCCTTCATCACTGGAGCCAACGTGGCAATCAACGGCGGCCAGCACATGTACTGACCACCGACCGACCTCATTGCACCGCCAGCGTCTTGGACGCGGCGGTGGCCTTTTTTGGCGACTCCGGCGTCAGTATTCGAAGGAGTCGTTGAAGCCGGGATCGAGCACACGCAGATGGGTTGCCATGATGACCCTCTTTGGTGGGGTGAAAAATGGAAGGGGCGGGACCGGCTATTGCTAGGCGGCAATCTCCAGTTTGTCCACGACACGCGAGACACCGCGCGCCGAAAACGCCGCACCCATGGCAGCGTCACGTTCTGGCAGTGAGTGGACCTTGCCGCGCAGGGTGACGACGCCACCCTCGACCTCGATGTTGATGTGGTCGGCTTCGCGCGCCGCCTGCCGTGTCAGCGCCGCGGTGATTTCGGTGCCGATGTCCTTCGAGCTTGCACGGGGCTTGATGGTGATACGGTTGGTCAGGCCCCGCACGCCGACAAGCGGGCGAATGCACTGCTCGGCATTGGTGAACTGATAGCCCCAGTCGACCTCGCCTGTGAGTGTGACCCAGCCGTCTTCAACCTCGACCTTCACGTGCTCGTCGGGAACGAGCGAACTCCAGCGCAAGGCGGAGGCCGCAGCCTGGGCGATTTCCGAATCGCTGCGCCGGTGCTCGGCGGCGAGTTTGACGCCCAGTTCGAGAGCAATGCCGCGTACGCCCGCTACGCGGCGCACCGCGCGCTCCGCCGCATATTTTTCGGCGAAGGTGTCCAGGTGGCCGCTCAGGGTCACCACACCGTTCTCGACCATAACGCCAATATCGGTGGCATTGATGGCCGCGTCCCAGGCGAGTTCCGCCATGACGTCAGCCTTGAGTTGAGTATCGGTTTTCATACTTTGACTCTCCTTGAGTTGCAGTAACACGCCACCGCAAGACGCGATGGGAAATGAACTCTAGTTAGCCTTCTGCACGACAGGTTTGATATTTCGCAAGCCATGCAGGTGTTTTTGCGCGGCTTGTCGGGCGACTTGATCTGACGCAACAAAAATGGGGCGATCAGCCCGCAGAATGGTTACACGAAATAACATCAGGGATTACGCATGCTGCTGACGCGCCACGGGTTTCTCTGGGCCTTCACCACCTTGGTGCTGGCCGGCTTGTCTTCGCGGGTATACCCATTCGATCCGGTCGCAGACATGTCGGCGCTGTATCGCACACAGGTTGACAGGCAACTGGACGTGCCCGCGGTTGAAGTGCAGCGTTATGCAGAACTGGCTACAGAGGCCCTGGTCATGGCCGGCGTGTCGCTTGTGCAGCCACAGTACCTCGCGGTGGTCGACCGCGATCCCAACACTCAGGCTTTCTTTTTGTTCTGGCGCTCCGCGCAAGGCGAATTTCAGTGGGTGGGAGCGTCACCCGTCTCTACCGGCCAGCCCGGCAGTTTCGACCACTTTCAAACCCCGCTGGGTGTGTTCGACCACACCACGGCAAACCCCGATTTCCGGGCCGAGGGGACCCGAAACAGTAACGGCATACGCGGGTACGGCGCCAAGGGCATGCGCGTCTATGACTTTGGCTGGCAGCGTGTCCCCAAGGGTTGGGGAGACGGCGCCGTGTCAGACATGCGGCTGCAGATGCACGCCACCGATCCGGACTTGCTGGAGCGCCGCTTGGGCAGTGCGCAGTCGAAAGGCTGCATCCGCATTCCCGCCTCACTCAATCGCCTGCTCGACCACTACGGAGTCCTTGATGCGGACTACGAACTGGCCTTGCGCAACGGTCGGCCTCTATGGGTCCTGGATGCGCAACGCGAGCCCGTCCCACATCCTGGACGCTACTTGATCGTGGTGGAGTCAGGGCGAGCGGCCCGACCTGACTGGGCCCCCGCGCCGTTCCTGGTCCATCACAAGCCCGCTCTATTGCCAGGCCGACGCTAGCCGCCAGTCTCAAGGGATGAGCACCGCGGCCCCATTGACCGTGCCTGTACGCACCGCTTGGACGGCGGCGTTGGCGTCGCGCAGCGCGAAGGTCTGCACATGGGTTTGCAGCGCCAACTCGCCCACCAGGTTGAAGAAGGCGTCACCATCTGCGCGCGTGAGGTTGGCGACCGACTTGAGTACCCGCTCACCCCAGAGCAGCCGATAGTCGAAGGACGGGATGGCACTCATGTGGATGCCGGCACACACCACGGTGCCGCCCTTGCGCGTGGCGGCCAGTGCGGCCGGCACCAGTTCGCCTGCAGGCGCGAAGATCAACGCAGCGTCCAGCAGGGCGGGGGCTGCATCGTCAGAACTTGCCCCAGCCCACACAGCGCCCAAACTGCGCGCAAAATCCTGCCCGGCGCGGTCACCGGCACGGGTGAAGGCGAATACCTCCTGCGCGCGTGCCACGGCGATCTGGCAGATGATGTGGGCCGCGGCACCAAAGCCGTAGAGCCCCAAGCGGTGCGGTGCGGCCGCACCGGCCAGACGCCAGGCACGAAAGCCAATCAGCCCGGCACACAGCAGGGGCGCGGCATGGGCATCGTCGTATTGCGCTGGCAGGGCGAAGCAGAAACGCTCGTCGGCAGCGGCGTATTCGGCAAAGCCGCCATCGCGGTCATAGCCCGTGAAGACGGGAAAGTCGCAGAGGTTTTCGCGCTCCATGGCACAAAACGGACAGCCGCCGCAGGTTCCACCCAGCCAGGGAATGCCTATGCGCTGGCCCACGGTGAACCGTGTTGCCTTCGAGCCGAGGGCGATGATCTGCCCGACGACCTCATGTCCCGGCACCACACGATCCCGATGTGGCGGCAACTCGCCGTCGATGAGGTGCAGGTCGGTGCGGCACACCCCGCAGGCAAGCACACGGACCACCACATCACGGTCACCGGCTATCGGAACAGGTTTGCGCTGCGCCACGAGTTTCTGCTCGATCGGGTCGATGGTCATTGCGAACATGGAGGCTGGCAACATCATGGTTGCATGGTACGCAATCTTGTCGATGGCGGGGAAAGCTTTCGCACCCATCCTTGACTTTGCGCAAATCGGAAACCAGCATGGATGGGATCATGCAACATGTCGTTTTTAGTCTTACTGAAAGGATGTTTCTTCAATGGCACTTTCCAACTCCCAGCCCGATGGACATGCACCCGCTCCGATGGATCTGCCACTCAAGCTCTGGCTGGCTCGGCTGGCTCACGGGATTTCGCCGGCGTCGGTCACTCTTGCGTACGCCGACTGGCTCAGCCACCTGGTGGTTGCGCCGTCCAAGCAGGCCGATCTGGCCGCCAGTGCACTGCGCAAAGCGATGCTATGGCTGCAATATGCGCCGCATTCATGGCGTGGCGAGTGCCCCTTGTGCGTGGAGCCCCTGCCGCAGGACAAACGCTTTTCGCCACAGGAATGGCATGTGCCGCCGTTCAGTGCATTGGCTCAGGCCTTCTTGTTGCAGCAGCAGTGGTGGGCCGAGGCCACGACCGGTATTCGCGGTGTATCGAAACACCATGAGGATGTAGCCGCCTTCACCATGCGCCAATGGCTGGACATGTGGTCACCCTCGAATTTCGTCGCGACCAATCCCCAGGTTTTGAGAGAAACGCTGGCCACCGGTTCGATCAACCTCGCGAATGGCGTGGGTAACTGGTGGCGTGATGCCTTGGCCGTGCTTTCAGGTGGCAAGCCACGTGGTGTCGAGCAGTTCAGGCCCGGGCATGACGTGGCGGTGACGCCGGGCAAGGTGGTGTTCAGGAATCGGCTGATTGAGTTGATTCAGTATGAACCCGCCACGGCAGAGGTCGATGCGGAGCCGGTGCTCATCGTACCGTCATGGATCATGAAGTACTACATCCTGGACCTGACGCCCGACGATTCGCTGGTCAAATATCTGGTCACGCACGGGCACACCGTTTTCATGGTGTCCTGGAAAAATCCCGACACCAGCGATCGCAACCTGGGTCTGAATGACTACGTCGAGCTCGGTGTGATGGCGGCACTCGATGTCGTTCGGTCGATCCAGCCGCGCACGCGCGTCCACGCCGTCGGCTACTGCCTTGGGGGAACGCTGCTCGCCATCGCGGCGGCGGCCCTGGCGGACAAACACCCCAATCCACTGATGACGGTAACGCTGCTGGCTGCGGAGACTGATTTCAAGGAGCCCGGCGAGCTGGGGTTGTTCATCGACGAAAGTCAAATTTCGTTTGTCGAAGACTTGATGTCCGAGCGGGGATACCTGGACGGCCGGCAGATGGCCGGTGCCTTCCAGTTGATCAACTCGAAGGATCTGGTGTGGTCGAAACTCGTGCATGAATACCTCATGGGCGCGCGCACGCCGATGACGGCCCTGCGAGCCTGGAATGCCGACGCAACACGCATGCCGGCGCGCATGCACAGCGAATACCTGCGTCGGCTCTACCTTCACAACGATCTGGCCGAAGGCCGCTACCGTGTTGCTGGTCAGCCGGTGAGACTGGCCGACATCAAGCTGCCTTTTTTTGTGGTGGGGACCGAGGGCGATCATGTCTCGCCCTGGAGGTCGGTGTACAAGATTCACCGGCTGGCCGGCAGCCCGGTCAGCTTTGCACTGACCTCAGGCGGTCATAACGTTGGTATCGTCAATCCGCCGGTCGGTCCAGCGGCCTACTCGCAGGCGAGCTACCGTTTTGCCTTATGCAAACCGGGCAGGGCGCCTGCCAACCCACAAGACTGGCTCGACGCGGCCGAACGGCGCACCGGCTCCTGGTGGCCCTGCTGGCACGAGTGGCTGCACAGGCACTCCTCTGGAAAGGTTAAGCCGCCACGAATCAATGGGCTGGTGCTCGACGGGACCGCCTTGGCAGCGCCCGGGAGTTACGTCCACCTGGACTGAGAGACTGGCCTACCGCTCACTCTTGCGTAACGGGCCAGTTTGCCACGCCGTTCAGCGAACCGGTCATGGCCGCCTGCCAAGCTTCGAGTGCTGGCTTGAACCCGTTTTCAGCTTTCGTGTTGAATATGCGGTTCGCGCAGCCCATCATCTCGAACTGGGTTTTTAGCGCATTTGCCATCAACGCCTGCCAGTACTCGGCTGCCCCTTGCAAATTTAAACGCAAGAGGTCCGACGGGATGGCCAGCAAGTCGGCAGGCTCGCACGTCTCGCGCAGCCTTTGCGCCGCCGCCTCGTGGTGCACGCACGCCTGGTGTGCGGCCTGCTGCTGGATTTTTCGCATGGCTTCGGAGCCGCGAAACAAGGCGCACGCGCTTTCGGTCGCCAGCGCCAACTGTTGACGGCTCAGGTCGGCCATCAGATTCACGGGCGCCAAATTGACGGCTACGGCCTCATGATTCGACGCAGGGGGAGAGGTTTTTGAACTCATGGAAGTCCCTTTCTAGGTTGAGGAAAGAAGGGGTCAGCGCCGCATGGCCAACCTCTGACCATGCTCGTATTCAGCCTGGCACGAGGCACAAAAAGGCGCGGCGGGCAGGGCCGCAAGCCGCCGCAGGTCGATCGCTTCGCCGCAACGCATGCAAAATCCGTAGCTCTTATCCTGCAGGCGGCGGTGCGCATCCAGCACGTCTTGCAACTCCTGGGCAGCATGCTCCACCTTGATGTCGTCGACCATGGCCAAGGTCTGCCCCGTGGCCACATCCTTGAAATCCACTACTTCGTGCTGTTCGGCGCCCGCTGTCTCATCGGTCAAATTGCCGGACGCATGAAGAATCGTGCGCAGTTCTGTCTCTCGCTGCGCGAGCAGTTGACTGAAACGAGGTGCCAACTGAGCGTTGTATGTTTCCACAAGAAGATCCTTGCTGCTAATGATTTGATTCTGGAAGGCCCCCGTGTTGACGTCCTTGATCTAGAACAAGGTTGTGTGCTGCCCTGGCGTTAATCTATGTTTATCGGGCCATGCGGCCTATCTACCTGAGAGTAAAAGGCTTTTCATGAGCGTTCGGAATCTGGAAGCCCTGTTCCAGCCCGCCTCGGTGGCGGTCATCGGCGCCTCCGACCGCATGGGGAGCGTTGGATCGCTGGTGTTGCGCAACCTCAAGCTTGGCGGGTTCAAGGGCCCCATCTGGCCAGTCAACAGCCGGCATGTCACCGTAGATGGCGGGCCGGCCTGGACAGACGTCGAGTCGTTGCCGCAGGCGCCCGACCTTGCCGTGATCTGCACGCCGCCGCGCACCGTGCCGGAACTGATTGCTGCGTTGGGCCAAAAAGGTACGCGTGCCGCCATCGTGCTGACAGCAGGGCTGAAGCAGCCATCCCTACAGGGCGGCCCTTCGCTGGAGCAAGCCATGCTGGAGGCCGCGCGGCCGTACCTGCTGCGCATCCTGGGGCCCAACTGCATTGGCGCACTGGTTTCAGGCGTCTCGCTCAATGCCAGCTTTGCGCCTGGCAATGCCCAGCCGGGCCGGCTTGCGTTCGTGACCCAGTCCGGTGCGCTGGCCACCGCGATGTTGGATTGGGCGAACAGCTGCAATATCGGGTTTTCGCATTTCATCTCGTTGGGTGACAGCGCCGATGTGGACTTCGGCGATGTTCTCGATTACCTCGCGAGCGATGCGCAAACCCGGGCCATTCTGATGTACGCCGAATCGTTCAAGTCGGCGCGAAAGTTCATGTCGGCGGCGCGCGCCGCTGCGCGCAACAAGCCGGTGATTGTGGTCAAAGCCGGGCGCGCGCCTGATGGAGCCAGGGCTGCTGCCTCGCACACCGGGGCCCTGGCGGGCTCCGATGCAGTGGACGATGCCGCCATCCGGCGGGCTGGCATGCTGCGGGTGGATACGCTGGAGTCGCTGTTCGATGCCGCCGAAACCCTGGCTCATGCGCGGCCCTGGCGCGGCGATCGACTGGCCATCCTCACCAATGGCGGAGGCGCCGGAGTGCTGGCAGCCGATGCCCTGCAACTGGGCGGCGGCCGGCTCGCCCGTCTGAGCGAGCCGACGATGGGAGCCCTCGGCCAATGCCTGCCGGCCACCTGGTCTCACGGCAACCCGATCGACATCATTGGCGATGCGCCGGTCGATCGTTACCGAGACGCATTGCGCGTGCTGCTGGCGGCACCCGAGGTCGATGCCGTGTTGTTCATGCATGCGCCAACGGCCATCGTGCCCGCGGCAGAGATCGCATCGGCGTGCCTGACGCTTATCGGGGAATCCACCCGGCCGGTGCTCACCTGCTGGCTGGGCGGCGGCGCGGTTGCGGCGGCGCGCGCAGCCTGCACCGCAGCGGGCATCGCCTGCTACAACACCCCCGAACGCGCCGCCGCAGCGTGGCTGCAACTGGTTGACTATGCGCGAAACCAGGAAGTCCTACAGCAACTTCCGGCCGCCGCGCTGGAGGGCTTTCTGCCTGACACGCTGGTGGCCAGTTCACTGCATGAACGGGCGCTGCAAGACGGCCGCGAGTGGCTCGACGGAGCCTGCGCCCAGGCGCTGCTGCGCGCCTACGGCATTCCGGTCGTGGAAACCGCACAAGTCGGCGATGTGGAGCAGGCGGTGGCCGCCGCCGCGCAGATCGGCTATCCGGTGGCACTGAAAATTGTGTCGCCCCAGATCATTCACAAGTCTGATGTTGGTGGCGTTGCACTGGCCCTGGCCTCTGCCGAAGAGGTCAGGGCGGCCGCTGTGAAAATGCGCGAACAGGTGGCGCGCCTGCTACCGCAGGCCGTGGTGCTGGGCTTCACGGTGCAAGCCATGGCCCAGCGCCCCGGCGCGCATGAGCTGATTGTCGGAATCGCCACCGATGCGGTATTCGGCCCGGTCATCCTGCTGGGCGAGGGCGGCACCGTCGTCGAACTTCGCAAGGACCACGCGGTGGCCTTGCCGCCACTCAATGCCAGCCTGGCGGGTGAGATGATCACCAGAAGCCGGCTGGAGCCGTTCCTGGCGGGTTACCGCGGCCGCCCGGCAGCGGATCAGAAGTCGCTCGTGGACACGTTGCTGAAGGTGTCGCAAATGGCCTGCGATCTGCCCTGGCTGGCCGAACTCGACATTAACCCGCTGCTCGTCGATGAGCGGGGCGTGCTGGCCGTGGATGCGCGTGTCAGGCTGCGGCCGGTGGCGTCAGGCGAGGGTAGCCGGCTCGCCATCCGTCCGTATCCGTCGGCCCTTGAAGAGCATATCGAAGTGGCAGGCCACGATTTGCTGGCACGCCCGATTCGTCCCGAAGATGGCTGGCGCCTGATGGACTTTTACGCCAAGGCATTGCCCGCCGACATGCGCCTGCGCTTCTTCATGGCGCGGCGCGAAGTGCCGCATTCAGAGTTGGCGCGTTACAGCCAGATCGACTATGACCGCGAGATGACCTTCATTGCGCTCGCGACCATGGACTCGGGCGACCGGATCATGACAGGCGAAGTGCGCGCGGTGTGCGACCCCGACAATGTGCGGGCGGAATTTGCAATTCAGGTGGCCTCTCGCTGGCAGGGCAAAGGCCTGGGCCAGAAGTTGCTGGACAAACTGATCCGTTACCTGCGCGAACGCGGTACCGCCGAAGTGATGGGGCAATGCCTGGCGGAGAACCTGGGCATGGCAGCGCTGGCCCGCCAATGCGGCTTCGAGGTTTCGATCGAGCCGTCACGGGACACCATGGCGCTGCATCTGCGGCTGCGCTGAATTCAACCAAACTCCGGAGCAACCGATGTCTACTTACCATCAGATTCTCGTGCCGGTCGACGGCAGCCCCGTTTCCGACGCGGCGCTGGTCGAGGCCATCCGATTCGCCCATTTGACGGGTGCCAGGCTACGGCTGGTTCATGTGGCGGATGTGCTCCAGTATGCCAACGGCTTTGAGCCACCAGCCAGCTACGCCAACGACATCCTCCCGCGCATGCGCTCCGCCGGTGAGAAACTACTGGCGCGCGGGCGGCAAATGGCGCTGGAACGGGGTGTGCAGGCCGACAGCGTGCTGGTCATGGAGGCGCCGGGGCGGCTCTGCGACCATGTGGCCGAGCAGGCCAGGCAGGCCAAGGCAGACCTGATCGTGGTGGGCTCCCATGGGCGGCGCGGCATCGGCCGGGCTTTGCTCGGCAGTGACGCCGAGCAGATCGTGCGATACGCCCCGGTGCCGGTGCTGGTCGTGCGCGCTGTCGGCGCGTCGACTTGAATCAGTTTGCCGGCACCGCTCTTCTTCGCAAGACACTATGGCACGGTATCTGCGCTGAGCGTCGCATGGATGCTGTTCCTCTCGTCAACTGTCGGTGTTCCGGGTTTCAGCGGCCCAGCGGCAACATTCGCACAATAAAAGCATTGGCCAGTGCATGCCGATCGATGACGATCCGCAGCGGTCGGTCGTGTTTTTCCAGCTCATCGCGTTTCCCTGCCGTTGGATGTGGGCTGCGAACTCGATCGCCGCTTTGACGGGGCCCATCACTGATGCAGATATTGACAGACTCGGCGGTCGCTCCATTGACGCAGATCAACACTTGAATGATGTGGCCAGAGCAGAATACGGGCGGCGGGGGGTGGATCGGTGCGATGGTCCGACGCCATGCGAACGCTAGCTTGGCGGCTTAGGCGCGAGTCGCATCAAGACGAAAGTTAAAACAATGAAGATATTGCTCGCTGTAGACGGTAGCCAGTACACCAAGCGCATGCTTGCGTACCTTGCGGCGCATGATCAGTGGTTTGATCCAGGTCACCAGTACACGGTCTTTCACGGGGTCGCGGCGCTGCCGCATCGGGCGGCGGCCTTCGCCGTGCCCGATGCGATGCGCGATTACTACCTGGACGATGCAGAGGTTGTCTTCAAGCCTGTCCGGAGATTCATGAAGCGCCAGGGGATCAAAGCGACCTTCGTCCACAAGATCGGCGGCCCGGCCGAAAATATTGCCAAACTGGCCGAGAAAGGCAAGTTCGATCTTCTGATGATGGGCTCGCACGGCCACGGCGCGCTGCGCAATCTCGTGCTGGGCTCCGTGGTGACGAAGGTGTTGGCCCAGTGCTCGACGCCGGTTTTGCTGATCCGCTGAAATGCTCGCGCGTGACGCACGGCCAGAGCGCGAATTGCGGCCAGTCGCAATAAGCAGCACGAGTCAGGGTCATGAGTCGCAGGTCTTGCAGGGCCTGACCGCCGACGAAGCAGCCCGTCGCCTGGCCGCCGACGGCCCCAATGTGCTGCCGGGCAGCGCGCCCAAGTCCACCTGGGCCATCGTGCGGGGCGTGCTCACCGAGCCCATGTTCCTGATGCTGCTGGCCGCCGGTGGTATTTACCTGGTGCTGGGTGACCGCGCCGAGGCACTGTTCCTGCTCGGCTTCGTGTTCGTCGTGATCGGCATTACGCTGGTGCAAGAGCGCAAGACGCAGCGCGCACTGGAGTCGCTGCGTGACCTGTCGGCGCCGCGCGCGTTGGTCATTCGCGACGGCCAGGAGTTGCGCATCCCCGGGCGCGACGTGGTGCGTGGTGACCTTCTGGTGCTGCACGAGGGCGACCGCATTGCTGCCGACGCACAGTTGCTCGAAGGCCAACTCGAGGTGGACGAGTCGCTGCTGACAGGCGAAGCCGTGCCGGTGAGCAAGCTTTCGCCTACGTTGGGTGCCGGCACCGTAAATGCGCCCACGGCACCCATGGGCACAACGGACGGCGGCGGCGCGGCGCTGTTTGCCAGCACCGTCGTGACGCGCGGCGTCGGGCTCGCCGAAGTGTGTACCACTGCCGCCCAGACCGCCGTGGGGCGCATCGGCACCGACCTGGTCGCGACCTTGGAGCCACCTTCGGCGCTGCAAGAGGGCTCGCGCAAGCTGGTACGCCGGCTGGGCGCAGGCGCCGTGGTGCTGGCCCTCGCCCAAGTCTTGCTGGGCTGGTGGTGGAATGGCAAGCCACTGCTGGACAGCCTGCTTTCGGGCATTGCGCTGGCCATGGCTATTCTGCCCGAGGAGATTCCCGTCATCCTGACCGTGTTCCTGGCGCTCGGTGCGTGGCGCATCTCGAAGCAAAAGGTGCTGACGCGACGCGTCACGGCTGTCGAGGCGTTGGGCGCCATCACCGTGCTGGCGGTAGACAAGACCGGTACCCTGACGGTCAACCGTATGGCGGTGGCAGAACTGGCCACGGCCCAGGCCCGTTTCACCCCCGAAGGCGCCGACGAGTTGCCCGAGGGCTTTCACCTGCTGGCTGAATTCGCCATGCTAGCGACGCCGGGCGACCCGTTCGACCCCATGGAAAAGGCCATCCAGCAGTTTGGCCACCAGTGGCTGGTGGGCACAGAGCATGTGCACGACGGGCGCGAACCGGAATTTGAATACGCGCTCTCGGGAGAGATTCTGGCGATGACGCGCGTGTTTGCCAGCAGCGAGCCCGCGCATCACCTGCTGGCCACCAAGGGTGCCCCCGAGGCTGTGGTCGACCTGTGCCACCTGGACTCCCCGCGGCGCGACGCTATCCGCCTGCAGGTAGAGGCCATGGCAGAGCGCGGCCTTCGCGTGCTGGGTGTGGCGCGCGGGCGTTGGGCCGGCGTCCCTGCCGTGCCGGGGACAGCGCCGCGCTGGCCGCAAAGCCAGCATGACTTCGATTTCGAGTTCCTCGGCCTGGTGGCGCTGGCCGACCCGCCACGCGCCGAAGTGCCCACGGCCTTGGCCGAATGCCGGCGCGCCGGCGTGCGCGTGATCATGATGACGGGCGACCACCCAGCTACTGCCCGTGCCATCGCGCAGCAGGTAGGCCTGTCGGAGCGGCCCGATGTCATCACGGGCGCTGAGCTGGAGGCTCTCGACGACGAGTCCTTGCGCAGGCGCCTGTCCCATGTCGACTTGTGCGCGCGCCTCAAGCCCCGGCACAAGCTTCGCCTGGTGCAACTGCTGCGTGCCTCGGGCGAAGTGGTGGCGATGACCGGCGACGGCGTAAACGATGCCCCCGCCCTCAAGGCTGCCGACGTCGGCATTGCCATGGGTGAGCGCGGCACCGACGTCGCGCGCGAAGCGGCCGCGCTGGTGCTGCTGGACGACAGCTTTGCCCGCATCGTGGCCGCGATCCGCCAGGGCCGGCGCATCGACGACAACATCCGCAAGGCCACGCGCTTCGTGTTTGCCGT
>SCRR01000400.1 GCA_004322085.1 Burkholderiaceae bacterium | reverse complement strand
ATGCCGTGCTCCAGCGTCTCGAAGAAGCGCTCTTCCTCGGCACGCAGCACGTCCATGATGCTGTGCTGCTGCTCGGCCAGATGAGGGTAGGCCTGCCCCATCAGCGCCACCAGATCGGGCGCCAGCTTGTAAAAGAACGGCGACTTCTGGCCGAGCTGGTAGCCGTGGCGGATGGCGCGGCGGATGATGCGCCGCTGCACGTAGCCACGCCCCTCGTTGCCGGGAATCACGCCATCGCTCACGAGAAACGCCGTGGCGCGGATGTGGTCGGCGATCACGCGCAGGCTCTTGTTGCCCAGATCGCGGCAGCCGGTCTCGCGCGCGGCGGCCTTGATCAGCACCTCGAAGAGGTCGATCTCGTAGTTGCTGTGCTTGTGCTGCAAGATAGCGGCGAGGCGCTCCAGGCCCATGCCCGTGTCCACACAGGGCGCGGGCAGCGGCCGCACGCTGCCGTCGGGCTGCATGTCGAACTGCATGAACACGTGGTTCCAGATCTCGATGTAGCGGTCGCCGTCCTCTTCGGGGCTGCCGGGTGGGCCGCCGGGAATATCGGCGCCGTGGTCATAGAAGATCTCGGAGCACGGCCCGCACGGGCCGGTGTCGGCCATCATCCAGAAGTTATCGCTCTTGTACTTTCCGCCCTTGTTGTCGCCAATGCGCACGACACGCTCGGGGGGGAGGCCGATGTCCTTCGTCCAGATGTCGTAGGCCTCATCGTCATCAATGTAGACCGTCGCCCAGAGACGGTCGGCGGGCAGCCTGTAGACCTCGGTCAGCAGCTCCCAGCCCCAGCGGATCGACTCGCGCTTGAAATAGTCGCCGAAGCTCCAATTGCCCAGCATCTCGAAGAAGGTGTGGTGGCGCGCGGTGTAGCCGACGTTCTCCAGATCGTTGTGCTTGCCACCCGCGCGCAGGCAGGCCTGTACCGAAACCGCCCGCACATACGGGCGCTTGTCCATGCCCAGAAAAACGTCCTTGAACTGCACCATGCCCGAGTTGGTGAACATCAGGGTTGGGTCGTTGCTCGGGACCAGCGAGCTCGAAGACACCACGGTGTGACCCTTGGATTCGAAGAAGTCAAGGAAGGTTTTGCGGATGTCGGCAACGGTGAAGGTGGGGGTGGTCATTTTTTGGTCAGGTAGTCACACAAGCGTCCATGGCGGTCTCACGATCACACTCTGGTGCGTGGCTGCAAAGAGCCATTGATTATAAGTTTGGGCTCGTATCCGCACGGCGGCAACCCAAGCGCCGACGCGCTATGCTTAGAAGCTGTCGGGACAATGACACGGCGCACCGATGCGCCGCAAACGATTCCCGCTGCACGCACTCCAGGAGAAACGCATGGACATAAAAACATCCCCCCTTTCACTGCTCAAGGACCCCAGTCTTCTCGTTACCGACGCGCTGATCAACGGCCAGTGGGTCAAGGGAGCTTCCCGCTTCGACGTACTGGACCCGGCCACCGGGCTCAAACTGGCCGATGTGGCCAACCTTGACCCGCAGGACGCCGAGTCCGCCATTGCCGCCGCGAACGCAGCCTGGCCGGCCTGGCGTAGCCTGACCGCCAAGCAGCGCCACGCCATCCTGATGAAGTGGTTCCAGTTGCTGACGGCGAATCAGGAAGACCTGGGGCGCCTCATGACGGCCGAGCAGGGCAAGCCGTTGGCCGAAGCCAAGGGCGAGGTGGCCTACGGCGCCAGTTTTGTCGAATGGTTTGCCGAAGAGGCCAAACGCGTAAACGGCGAGACCCTGGCGCAATACGACAACAACCGGCGCGTGCTGGTGCTGCGCCAGCCGATTGGCGTGTGCGCCGCGATCACGCCCTGGAACTTTCCGCTCGCGATGATCACGCGCAAGGTGGCGCCGGCACTGGCGGCGGGTTGTCCGGTGGTGATCAAGCCGGCCGAGCTGACTCCGCTAACCGCGCTGGCGGCAGCGGAACTGGCGATGCGCGCCGGCATTCCGGCCGGGGTGCTCAACATGCTGACGGCCGACAGTGCGGGCAGCATTGCCATCGGCAAGGTGCTGTGCGCGAGCGATGTGGTGCGGCACCTGAGCTTCACAGGCTCCACCGAGGTGGGCCGCATCCTGATGGCGCAGTGCGCCCCCACCGTCAAGAAACTTTCGCTGGAATTGGGTGGCAACGCGCCCTTCATCGTGTTCGACGATGCCGACGTGGACAGCGCCGTCGAAGGCGCGATCGCGAGCAAATACCGCAACGCCGGCCAGACTTGCGTGTGCTCCAACCGCTTCTATGTGCAGGACGGCGTGTACGACGAGTTCGTCAGGAAGTTCTCGGCCAGGGTGAAGCAGCTCAAGGTGGGCAACGGCTTCGAAGACGGCGTGGTGCAGGGCCCACTGATCGAGGACGCGGCGGTGGACAAGGTGGCGCGCCACGTGGCCGATGCACTCGCCAAGGGCGGCAAGGTCCAGGTTGGAGGCAAGAAGCTGCAGGGGCAGTTTTTCGAACCCACCGTGATCTCGGACGCGACGGCCGACATGCTGTGCGCGCGCGAGGAAACCTTTGGTCCGTTCGCGCCGGTGTTCCGCTTCAAGGCCGAGCAGGAGGCGATCGACGCCGCCAACCATACCGAGTTCGGCCTGGCCAGCTACTTCTACAGCCGCGACGTGGGTCGCATCTTCCGCGTGGCCGAAGCGCTGGAGTACGGCATGGTGGGTATCAACGCGGGCGCGATCTCCACCGAACACGTGCCTTTCGGCGGCGTCAAGCAGTCCGGGCTGGGCCGCGAAGGCTCGAGCCACGGCATGGAGGAGTACGTTGAAATGAAGTATCTTTGCCTGGGCGACATTCTCCAATAACCGTCAAGCAACCGCCCGCGCTGCGGTCGGTTGCTGCGGCTCGCCGGACCCCCCTTTCTCCCGATCATGCGTATTTTGCTGGTGGAAGACGAACTCGAGATGGCGGCATGGCTGGTGCGCGCACTCAAGCAAAGCGGTTTCGTGCCGGACCATGCACCCGATGCCGGTACGGCTGAGGCGCTCATGGCGGGCACGGAATACGACGCCGTCGTGCTGGACCTGCGCCTGCCCGACCGTCATGGTCTGTCCCTGCTCGCCGACCTGCGTGATGCCGGCTACCGCACGCCGGTGCTGGTGCTGACAGCCCAGGGATCCTTGCACGACCGCGTGCGCGGCCTGAACGTCGGCGCCGATGACTTCCTGACCAAGCCGTTCGCGCTCGAAGAGCTGGAGGCGCGCCTGGCTGCGCTGGTGCGGCGCAGTCGCGGCCGCGCCCATGTGCCACTGCAGTGCGGCTCGCTGTCGTGCGATCACGAAAGTCGGGTCTTCATGCTCGCGGGTGCGCTGCTGCCGTTGACGCCACGCGAACGCGCGGCGCTGGAAGCCTTGCTCGCGCGCAGCGGCTCGCCCGTGGGCAAATCGCAGCTTGCCAGCAAGGTGTTCCCGCACGACAGCAGCGCCGGCCCCGACGCGATCGAGCTGGTGTTGCACCGGCTGCGGCGCAAGCTCGCCGGCAGCGACGTCCGCATCGTCACGATCCGTGGCCTGGGCTACATGCTGGAAGGCGATGCCGGTGCCGCAGCCGCGACCTGAACGCCGCCGCCCGGGCATCCGGGCACGACTGCTGTTGCTGCTGCTGCCCTGCATGCTGGCGTTGCTCGCCCTTGACAGCTGGAACAACTACCACGCGCAGCACGACCTCCTGCAGGACGCCTACGACCAGGCCATGCTGGAGCCGGTGAGCGCGCTGAACAGCAGCATGACGCTGGCCCCCGACGGCTCCATCCGGCTCCAGGCACCCTTCAACGTGCAGGCCATGTTCGATGTGACGCGACCACCGCACAAGCTGCTGCACGTCGGCCTGACCGCGCTGCCTGATGGCCCCGGCCATGACGCGCCTGCCGCTGGGGAGGTCACGCTGATGGGCGTGCCCGACCTGCCGCCACCGCCGGCCAGCGTGCCGGGCGAGGGTCCGCTGACCTGGTACGACGCCACCTATCAGGGTTACCCGGTGCGTGTGGTGGCGCTGCGCCGCACGATGCTCGACGGGCTCGCACGACCCTATCGGATCCTGATCCAGGCGGCCGAGAGTACGGCGCCACGCATTCAGGCACAGACCGACCTGATGCGTCAAGAATTGTTGCGCGGCGCGCGCATGGTGGCCGTGGTGCTGCTGCTGGTGTGGCTGGGCGTAGGCTGGTCGCTGCGGCCGTTGGAGCGCTTGCGCCGATCGGTGCGGGCGAGCGCGCCAGACGACTTGATGCCGCTTGACTCGCGCGGCGTGCCGCACGAAGTAGCGCCGCTGGTCGACGCGATCAACCACCACACGGACCGGCGCCAGCAAATGCTGACTGAGCAGACGCGTTTCCTGACCGATGCCTCACACCAGTTGCGCACGCCCCTGGCGATCATGCTGACACAGGCCGGCTACGCCCTGCGCGAGCCGGATCCCGCACGTACTCACGAGACCCTGCGTGCAATCATCACGCAGCTCGGGCGCAGCCGGCGCCTGTGCGAGCAGTTGCTGGCGCAGGCACAGGCCAGCCAGGTGGTGGGCGACGTCGCACCTGCGCCTGTGATGGACCTGAACCGGGTGGCACGCGAGGTCGTGCTGCAATACCTGCCGCTCGCACGCGAGAAAAACCAGGACCTCGGCTGGATCGACGCACGTGGCGAAGCGGCGGAAAACGACGACCGTACGTCCGAGCCGGCGGCCGCACCGGTTGCCGCCCGCGCTGCCGAGTTGCATGAGGCGCTGTCCAATCTGGTGCACAACGCGATCAACTACACCCCGCCCGGTGGGCGCATCACCGTCTCGGTCCGTATTGAAGGCGACCGGGTCTGTGCCGAGGTGTGCGACAGCGGCCCCGGTATTGCGCCGCACCTGCGCAACCGCGCGTTCGAGCGCTTCGCGCAAGCGGGCGCAGCCGCCCCGGGAGCGGGTTCAGTTCCGGGCGCGGGATTGGGCCTGTCCATCGCGCGCGCCTACGCCAGGCGCAACGGCGGCGACATCGAACTGGCCGATGGCGACGGGCCGGCAGGGGTCGCGCCAGGGCTGCGCGCCATGCTGATTTTGCCGCTCGCATCTGGCACGGCGACGGGCGTCTCTGCCTCGAATTCGCATTCGTAATTACACGTATTTTGCGGGATGCGGGCTTCAACGAAAGGCAATTGGAAGCTTTAATTTCTAGACTCCACCGTGTAAACCAAGCAGTCTGGCACTCCATGTGAAGGTGGGTCCCGGCTCCACCGGGAACACCACGAGGAGACAAGAATGAAGCACCCCTGCAACATCGGGCAGCGCCCGCAGTACGGATCTGGAGAGCGCCGGTGAGTACCCCCTCCCAATTCAAGAAAGACTATTACGGCGGCGCACTGATGGTCATCATCGGCGTGGCCGCCGCCTACGCCGCCACGGGTTACCACCTGGGTACGCTGGCCCGCATGGGCCCTGGCTTCTTCCCCTGCGCCGTCGGCGTGCTGCTGGCGCTGGTCGGTTTGATCATCGCGGTGTCGGCTCGCTTTGACAACGGCCCGCCGGCCGTCAGCGGGCACGGCTACGGCAGCGGCATGCCGGACCTGCGCGGCTGCAGTTGCATCGTCCTGGGCATCCTGGCGTTCCTGCTGTTTGGCGAATATGGCGGCCTGCTGCCCGCCAGTTTCGCCATCGTGTTCATCACGGCGCTGGGGGATCGTGGCAACACCATCAAGCAGGCAGCGCTACTGGCGCTGGGCATGTGCGCCATTGCCGGCGTCGTCTTCTGGTGGGCCCTGCAAATGCAGATGCCGCTGTTCCGCTGGGGGGGCTGACACCATGATCGATCAATCCTTGCAGGGCCTGTGGTATGGCTTTGGCGTCGCGTTCGAGCACCATAACCTGATGTGGTCTTTCTTCGGCGTGCTGGTGGGCAACCTCATCGGCGTGATGCCCGGCATGGGCGCGCTATCGGCCATGTCGATGCTGCTGCCGCTGACCTACGTGCTGCACCCGGTGCCCGCCATCATGATGCTCGCGGGCATCTTCTACGGCTCCATGTACGGCGGCGCCATCGGCGCCATCCTGCTGAACCTGCCCTCGCACGCCGCGCACGCCGTGACCTGCCTGGACGGGTACCCGATGACCCGCGCCGGCAAGGGTGGCACCGCGCTGGGCATTGCGATGATCTCCTCCTTCTTCGCGGCGTCGGTCGGCATTCTCGTGATGATTTTCGCGTCACCGCTGCTGGTCGCGATCTCCTTCAAGTTCGGCCCCGCCGAGCTGTTCTCGATCATGCTGCTGGGCTTACTGGCCGGTGCCACCATGTCGCGCGGCTCGCCACTCAAGGGCGTGGCCATGACGCTGTTCGGGCTCTTGTGCGGGGCAGTAGGTACCGATGTGAATAGCGGCGCCTTTCGCTTCAGCTTCGGCATTCCCGAACTGAGTGACGGTCTGGAGCTGGTGGCGATCGCGCTGGGCCTGTTCGGCGTGGCGGACTTTCTGCTCAGTGTGAACCGCATGCCGGTGATCAAAAGCACCGCCAAGCTGCGCATGAAGGATATGCGCCCCAGCCTGAAGGAGCTCAAGGAAGCGTTCTGGCCCATGGCGCGTGGCACCGGAGTGGGTGTGCTGTTCGGTGCCATGCCGGGCACCGGCCCGACCATCACCTCCTTCATCTCTTACGCGCTGGAGCAAAAGATCTCCAAGACACCGGAGAAGTTCGGCACCGGCATGATCGCGGGAGTGGCCTCGCCCGAGGCATCGACCCACTCCAAAACCCAGGTGGACTTCATCCCCACGCTGAGCCTGGGCATCCCGGGCGACGTGGTGATGGCGCTGATCCTGGGGGCGCTGCTGATCCAGGGAATTCAGCCCGGGCCGCAGCTCATCACCGAGCATCCGGACATTTTCTGGGGGGTGATTGCCAGCTTCTGGATTGGCAACGCGCTCTTGATGATCCTGAACGTGCCGTTGATCGGGGTGTGGGTCAAGCTGCTGCAGGTGCCGTACCGTTACCTTTTCCCGTCAGCCATGTTCTTCATTGTCGTGGGAGTGTTCACCACACAGAACGATCTGTTCCAGACCTGGGAGGTGTTGGCCTTTGGCGTACTGGGTGCGGTGTTCATGGCGCTGGACTTTCCGATGGCGCCGATTCTGCTCGGGGTCGTGCTGGGGCCGATGATGGAAGAGAATTTCCGCCGCGCGCTGCTGCTCTCGCGCGGCAACATGTCGGTATTTGTCACGCGCCCCATCAGTGGTGGGTTCATCGCCGTGTGCGCGCTCGTTGTCGTTGGGGTGACGTGGTCGGCCTGGAGGGCCGCCCGGATCAAGCGCAACGCGCGTGGTGCCATGGGGCTCGACGCCGCGCTGGGCATGCCCGCCATGGAGCTGCGCAGCGACGATTGACACCGGTCGCGGACACCGATTTGACAAGGATTCCGATGAAGTGCACACTTGGTAACAGGACAAGCGCGAGCGAAAGAGCGGTGTGCCCTTGACGTGCGCCACGCACCGGAGCCGATCGAATCAAGCCGCTCGCGTTTCGAGTCCGATACAAAAAGCACTGAGGAAGACATCCTGATGAGTAAAGACAATGCCACTCCCGCGAAGGTCACCCGTCGCAAAGCGTTGCAGGCCACCGCAGCCTTCGGCGCCGCTTCGCTGTCGTTTCCCGCCATCGTCAAAGCGCAGGGTGACCAGCCCGTGAAACTCGGCGTCGACAACCCACTCACCGGCACGTACGCCATCACCGGCCGCAACGAGTTGCACGGCATGGAACTGGCCGTGCAGCAGATCAATGCCAAAGGTGGCATCCTTGGGCGCCCCGCCAAGCTTATCGTCGAGGATTCAACCAGCGGCGACGCAGGCGTCGCGGTGCAGAAAGCGCGCAAGCTGATCGACCGCGACAAGGTCGACTTCCTGGTCGGCAACGTCAACTCGGGTCTGGCGATTGCAATGTCCGCGGTAGCCTACGAAAAAGGCGTTTTCATGATAGACCCGGGCGGCCACGCCGACCCGATCACCGGCAAGAACTGCCACTGGAACGTCTTCCAGGTCGATCCCTCCACCACGCTGCTGGTGAACGCCATCGCGCCGTCGCTCATCAAACGCTTCGGCAAGAAGTTCTACTGCCTGGTGCCCGACTATGCGTTCGGCCACGGTCTGCTCGAAGCCTACAACGCCAACTTCAAGAAGTACGGCGCGACCAACGTCGGCACCGACCTGATCCCGTTGGGAACAACCGAGTATTCGTCCTACCTGATCAAGGCGCAGGCGGCCAGCCCGGACGTGATCGTGATCCTGCAGAACGGCGAAGACCAGACCAACGTGCTGAAGCAGGCCGTGCAGTTCGGGCTCGACAAGAAATTCCATATCGCCGGAGCCAACATCGAGCTTGAAACCCTCGAGGCGTTGCCTGAGACCGCGCGCATCGGCAACTGGGTAATCGAGTGGTACTGGAACCAGCCCGGTGTGCCGCACGTCAAGGAATTCACCGAAGCGATCAAGAAGAAAACCGGCCGCGTGCCCACCGCGCGCACCTGGTTCGGTTTCACGGCGATCCATGCGTGCGCGCTGGCAGCCAACAACGCCAAGTCGCTCGAACCGGTGAAGATGGCGCGGGCGCTGGACGGTTTCACGCTGCCGCCAGAAGTAGCGCTACAGCCACACCCCGCGACCTTCCGCGCCAACCAGCATCTTTTGATCGGCACGCTCTGGGCGGGTCACGCCCAGGCTTCCGGCAGCGCGCCGGATGACCTGTTCCACATCGATGAGACCATCGTAAGCAAGACCATCGCACCCACGGTGGAAGAGGCCGACTGCAAGATGACATGGCCGAGCTGATCGCGCCTTGCCTCAGCCAAAAATGAGCTGCGCGCGCAGGTTGCGCGTAGCGCCTTTCATTTCATACTTTCCCGAGGATCCCGCTTGGCACCATCGCGGCAAACGTGTGTGTCAAAAGCGGGTCGTGCAGACGCTCGCTAACGAAGGCAGCACGTGACGCAACTGATTCTTCTGAACATTTTCAACGGACTGGTGATTGGCGCGTTCTACGCGCTCATGGCGCTCGGCCTTTCACTGATCATCAACCTGACCAACGTCATCAATTTCGCGCACGGCGGCTTTCTCGCGCTCGGCGCCTACCTCGCCTACACGCTGCAGCCGTACCTTGGCTTCTGGGGCGCGTTGATCATTTCGCCGTTCCTCACGGCGCTGATCGGCATTGCCGTCGAGCGCGTGCTGATCCGGCCGCTCTACGTGCGAGACCCGCTCTACGGTCTGTTGCTCACATTCGGCCTCGCCTTCGTCATCCAGGATTCGGTGCGCATGATCTGGGGCGCGCAAGGCTTGCCATTCCAGGTACCCGAGAGCCTGCAATCGTCGCTCAGTTCAACGTTGTTCTTCCTCACCGGCTACCGCGTCTTCATGGTGGCGCTGGTTGCGATCGCAGTCGTTGCACTGTTCGTGATCCTCAAAAAGACGCGCCTCGGCATGCGCATCCGGGCGGGCACGCTCGATCTCGAAATGGTGTCGGCTTTGGGCGTCGACGTGCGCATCCTGCGCAACCTCAATTTCGGCCTCGGCATTTTCTTCGCCGGTCTGGCCGGCGTGTTGGCGGCCGGCATGCTCGGCCTCACCCCCACCATCGGCGACCAGTTGATCATGCCAAGCTTCGTCGCCGTCATCGTGGGGGGTTTGGGCAGCCTTGTCGGAACATTGTTCGGCGGCTTGCTGATCGGCGTTGCCGCCGGCGTCGTGACGGTGTTTTTCCCTTCGGCATCCGAGGCCACCATCTACGTGATGATGGCGCTGGTGCTGCTGTTTAGGCCGTACGGCCTGTTTGGTGAGGAAGGCGGGACGAAACTGTGAGCAGTCGCACGAATCCAGGCAATTTTGCCTTCCTGATCCTGCTCTGGGCCGTCCTTCTGACGGTGCCGCTGTGGATCGCTCCGGTGGGCGGCTACGTCGACCTTGCTTCCCGCGTGCTGGTGATTGGCCTCGCCGCAATGGCCACTAACCTGCTGGTTGGCCACTCGGGCGTGATGGCGTTTGGCCACGCCGCCTACTTTGGCTTGGGCGCTTACGCGACCGGCCTGGTCATCAAGCATCTGGTGCCGAGCACGCCAGTCGGATTCCTTGCCGGAGTCGTGGTCGGCACCGCGGGTGGCGCTTTGGTCGGCTACCTTTTAGCCAAGCTGCGCGGCATTTATTTCGCGCTGGCGACAATCGCCTTCGGGCAGGTGTTCTACTTCATCGCCTTTCGCTGGAACGCGGTCACGGGCGGCGATAACGGGCTTACCTTCCAGCGCCTGGCGATCGATCTCGGCTTCGCGAACATCGACCTGACGTCGAGCGTCGTCTACTACTACTTCGTGCTGGCCGTGTTCGCCGTCTGCGCGGTGCTCATGGCCATTTTGCTGCGCTCGCCGTTCGGCCACACGCTGCTCGCCATGCGCGAAAACGAACGGCGCGCCAAATTCCTCAGCATCCCGGTAAATCGCCACCTGTGGATTGCCTATACCCTCTCGTGCTTCTTCGTGGCTGCCGCCGGTGCGCTGTACGGCATGCTCAACAACTTCGTCAGCCCGCACGATCTGCACTGGACGCAGTCGGGCGATTTCGTACTCATGGCGGTGATGGGCGGCATGCGCTCGTTCTGGGGGCCGCTGCTCGGCGCCGCCATCTTCGTGATCGCGCAGGATTCGCTTTCCAGCATCACCGACAACTGGATGTTTTACATCGGCGTGATCTTCGTGCTGGTGGTACTGTTCCTGCCCCGCGGCATCGCTGGGCTGATGCAGAGAAAAACATCATGAGTCTGCTCGAAGTCCACAACGTCACACAGCGCTTTGGCGAACTCGCCGCGGTGAAAGACGTCTCTCTTAACGTCGAAGAAGGCGAACTGCACGCCATCATCGGCCCGAACGGTGCCGGCAAAACCACTTTCTTTAACACGATCAGCGGCTTCTACGTGCCGACGGCCGGCCGCATCGTCTTTGGCGGCACCGACGTTACAGCCATGCCGCCCCATGAGCGCGCGGGCATGGGCATGGCTCGCACCTTCCAGATCACCGAGGTGTTCCCGGAGCTCACGGTGCGCGAAAACCTGCGCATCGCGGTCGAAGTCACGGACGGCCTGCGGTTGAAGCTGTTCAGCACGCGGCGCCAGGTTGCAATCACCGAGCAGCGCATTGATGAGCTGCTGGAAATGGGCGCGCTCGCGGCCAACGCCAATCGCCACGTGGGCGAACTCTCGCACGGCGATCAGCGCTCCACCGAAATCATGATGGCGCTCGCTACCCGGCCAAAGCTGCTGCTGCTGGACGAGCCCGCGGCCGGCATGGGCAGTCAGGAGACCTACGACACCGCGGTGTTGATCCGCCGGCTGCACCGCAAACAAAAGCTCACGATCGTGCTCGTTGAGCACGACATGCGCGTCATCTTCAACCTCGCAGACCGCATTACCGTGCTGTCCGAGGGCGAAATGCTGGACCAGGGAACGCCGGACGAAATCGCGGCCAGCGAGAAGGTGCAAGTGGCCTATCTTGGAGAAAAGCGTGAAGGCTCTTGAAGTCCACCAACTGAACACGTATTACGGCAAGAGCCACGTCCTGCACGGCGTCGACCTGGAGGTCGGCGAAGGCGAACTGGTGACGCTGCTGGGCCGCAACGGTGCCGGCAAATCCACCACGCTGCGCAGCATCATGGGCCTCACCCCCGCGCACTCTGGCCAGATCCGCATTTTCGGTACCGACTCGACGCACCTGCCACCCTTTCGCATCGCCCGGCTCGGCGTCGGCCTGGTGCCCGAGGGGCGCCGCGTGTTTTCCCACCTGACGGTCGAGGAAAACCTCAAGGTACCCGTCGACCGCCCAGGGCACTGGAGCATCCCTCGCGTCTACGAGCTCTTTCCGCGCCTCGCCGAGCGCAAAAATCACAAGGGACGACAACTCTCCGGTGGCGAGCAGGAAATGTTGTCCATCGCCCGCGTGCTGCTACTGAACCCGAAACTCCTCCTGCTTGACGAGCCGTCGCAAGGCCTGGCGCCGATCATCGTGCAGAACGTTTTCAAGGTGATCGTCGCGGCGCGCGATGCGGGAACGTCAGTTTTGCTGATCGAGCAAAACGTGCGCGCCGCCACCGAAATTGCCGACCGCGCCTACGTGCTTGACCGCGGCACCATCACCTACAGCGGCGCCGCCGCGGAATTCGGCCGGGACGAAAAGCGCGTGCAGGAGTTGGCTGGCGCCAGCGCGCAGAAGTGGGAATTCCCCGACGATTGATATCTCGAACGGCGACGGCTTCCATCATCCGAATCACTTGCGTTCCGCGCCCGGCTAGAGCTCAGGGATCGGCGTATATTGATCACCATCCCCTTGTACTGGAGAGCCCCCACATGAAACGCCGGAACATCATCCAATCTGCCGCCCTGGCCGCGGGAACTACAGTTTTAGTAGCTGCAAACGCACAAGGGACGATGGCTACGGGTCAAAAGCACCACAAGATCGTGATCCAGGTGAGCGACAACGACCCGGCCAAATGGAACCTGGCGCTGAACAACGCAAAGAACCTGCAGGAGGACGTGGGCGCCGCCAATGTGGATGTGGAAATCGTGGCTTACGGTCCTGGCATCAGCATGCTCAAGCTCGGCGCCCCAGTGAGCGATCGCATCGGTGACGCCGTCAAGGCCAACATCAAGGTATTCGCTTGCCAGAACACCATGCACGGCCAGAAGCTGACCAAGGAAGACATGAACTCGGCTGTCGGCTACGTACCATCCGGCGCCGCCGAAATCATGATCAGGCAAGATGAGGGCTGGGCTTACCTGCGGCCCTGATCACAGAAACCGCCCCAGCAGCCGGCGTGAGAGAGGATCGAGCGCCAGCATATCGCGCACCTTGAAGTGAACGCCTTGCCCCCCCGTGATCAGCAGCCCGGCGCCTTCCAGCCGGCGAATATCTTCTTCCCCCTTTAATACGAACCGTGTATCCCCGCGGTCGGTTTGCACTTCCCAGGTGCTGGGCGTGGAGAAGGTCGACACGCTCTTGAGGCAAACAATTTCGGGGGTAAATTCGCGCGCTGCGAGTTCTTCTTCAATAAGGCTGCGCACCGCTGGCGGCAGCGTGTCCAGCCGCTCGATCCAGATCAACTCATGGCCGTCGGCGTGCAGCAGCGATAGTCCTTCGGCGCGAGCGGACACGGGAAACGCACGCACAGGCGTCACGCCGTCAAAGCGCTCGCCGGTCGCAGCGGTCCAGACCAGGCGGCCAAACGCGTCGCGTTCGAGCTGAAAATTACCGTTGTCCATCAGATGCTTTCATGTTCGCGCGTCTGCGGCAGATGCAATACCGGAACTGCCGCAACCGCTTCGAGATCCTGATCCTGCCCGTCCTGCCCGTCGTCTTCATCATTTTCAATATCTGCGCGGCGCAATTGCGCCTGGTACAGGCGCCAGTAGGCGCCCTGGCGCGCCATCAACTCATCGTGAGGGCCGACCTCCACCACTTCCCCCCGATCCATCACGACCAGCCGGTCGGCCTTGCGCAGGGTTGACAGGCGGTGCGCAATGGCAATCGTGGTGCGACCCTGCACCAGGTTGTCGAGCGCCTTCTGGATTTCCGTTTCGGTCTCGGCGTCCACCGACGACGTGGCCTCATCCAGAATCAGGATGCGCGGGTCGATCAGGAGGGCTCGCGCGATCGAGATGCGTTGACGTTCCCCCCCCGACAGGCCTTGACCGCGCTCGCCGACCAGCGAGTCATAGCCTTGTGCCAAGCGCAGGATGAATTCATGGGCGTGTGCGGCACGCGCCGCGGCTACAATCTCGGCTCGCGTTGCGTCGGGTCGCCCGTACGCGATGTTCTCGGCGACCGTGCCAAAGAACAAAAAGGGCTCCTGCAAAACCAGGCCGATGTGGCGCCGGTAGTCGGCCACGCCAAAGCGCCGGATGTCGATACCATCAACGTGGATGGAGCCGTCGGTCACATCGTAGAAGCGACAGATCAGGTTGACCAGCGTACTCTTACCCGAGCCGCTATGACCCACGAGGCCGATCATCTCGCCCGGCTCGATCGACAGATTCAGGTCACGGATCACCGAGCGGCTGCCATAGCGAAAACCGATGCCACTGATCTCAATGCGCCCCTGCATGCCCCGCAAACTTGACTCATCGCCAATTTTGACCGGCTGGGCCGGCTCCGGCACGTTGGAGACGTGGTCAAGAATGTCGAAGATGCGCTTGGCACCCGCAGCCGCCTTTTGCGTAACGGAAACGATCCGGCTCATCGAATCCAGCCTCGTGTAAAAGCGGCCGATATAGGCAATGAAGGCGGTCAGCACACCGACAGTGATCTGATGCCGGGACACCAACCAGATGCCAAATGCCCATACCACTAACAAGCCAATCTCGGTCAACAGCGAGACTGTCGGCGTGAAGAGGGACCAGGTCTTGTTGAGCCGGTCGTTGACAACCAGGTTGTGCTGGTTGGCGACACGGAAGCGCTGTGCCTCGCGCCGTTCCTGGGCAAACGCCTTGACCACGCGAATACCGGGAATGGTGTCGGCCAGTACGTTGGTCACTTCGGACCAGATCCGGTCGATTTTCTCGAACCCGGTCCGAAGGCGATCCCGAACGTTGTGGATCATCCACGCGATAAACGGCAGTGGCAACAGCGTGACCAGCGCCAGCCAGGGGCTGATGGAAAACAGGATGATCGACGTCATCACGATCATCAGAACGTCGGTGGCAAAGTCCAGCGCATGCAACGAAAGGAACACGCAGATCCGGTCTGTTTCCGAGCCGATCCGCGCCATCAAATCCCCGGTGCGCTTGCCACCGAAATAGTCCAGCGACAACGACAGCAAATGATCAAAGGTGGCCGTGCGCAGGTCGGCGCCGATACGTTCGGACACCAGCGACAAAATATAGGTACGCGCCCAACTCAACCCCCAGCCCAGAAGGGAAGAACCGAGCAACCCCCCCAGAAGGGCGGCCACCAGCCAGGTCTCTATCTTCTTGCCGTTCTGGAACGGAATCAGAATATCGTCCATCAGCGGAATGGTCAGGTACGGAGGTATCAGCGTCGCAGCGGTGGATATCAGCGTCAATACGAAACCGGCGACAAGTTGCTTTCGATACGGCCTGGCGAAGCGCCACAGACGCAGCAAGACCCACGTCGATGGCGGCGCATGCACCTCGCGCGCGCACAGCGGGCATTCCTCACTGTCGGTTGGCAGTGGTGAGTGACATTGCGGGCACAGGGAGGGATCGTCCTGAACTCGCGCAGCGCCCTGCCCTGTCACGGTCGCCAATTGGAGTTCGAACTGCTTGATCAGGCGTAGCGCCTGGACGTTGGCGCCAAGGGTGAAACGCCAACTAGCCAAGCGGCGGTGGGCATCGTGCAGCTCGATGGTTCCGACGCCTGCATGGTCAAAGTGGTGCAGCGACAGTCCGTCGGCCAGGGGCCAGTTGCGCCACGGCTCGTCACCCGCCGCGGGACTCGCTTCATAGGCCCACAGGCGCTGGTCCGTGAGAGCCACCAGCCCCTTGGAAAAACAAAGCCGGTGGTCCAAGTCAACCGCCAGGGTACCTAAAACGTTTTCATCGGGTGCGAGCAGTCGACGCAAGTTGTTTTGCGCTGGCTCTGAATCTGGCTCGTTGGCGTCAATTGAATGGTGATGTTGCATTTTGTGTCCGCGCTCACTGGCGATCAGGCTCGCCTCGCTGGCGTCTGGATACCTGGAATTCTCGCCGAAGTGATGGCCATGCAACATGTCGCATCGACTTGCCTGCGACGCAATCCGGTCTTGGCCAACGAAATATGAGTCCAAAAAACGACATCAAACTGCTGCGCATAACCTACTTGCGCGGGCCCAATATCTGGACTTACCGCCCGGCGCTCGAGGTATGGCTTGACTTGGGTGAACTGGAGGACTTCCCCTCTCATTTGCTGCCCGGCTTCAACGACCGGTTGATCACCCTGCTTCCGGCACTGGCAGAACACCATTGTGGCATCGGCGAGCGCGGGGGATTTCTCCAGCGGTTGGTCGCGGGCACATGGGCGGGACATGTGCTGGAGCACGTGATCATCGAGCTGCTCAACCTGGCGGGTATGCCCACTGGCTTTGGCCAGACCCGCAGTACATCGCAGCGCGGCATATACCGGATGGTGTTTCGCGCGCGCGACGAGCATGTCGCACGAACCGCTCTGGAGCAGGGGCTGCGGCTGCTGATGGCGGCCATCAATGACCAGCCTGCCGATGTCGGGACGGCCGTCGCCCTGGTGCGCGCCCAGGTCGATGACTGTTACCTGGGCCCGAGCACTGCCTGCATCGTGGCCGCGGCGAGCGACCGCCGGATCCCGCACATTCGACTGAACGAGGGCAATCTGGTGCAACTGGGCTACGGTGCTCGACAGCGCCGCATATGGACGGCAGAGACCGAGCTCACCGGCGCCATCGCAGCTGGTATCGCGAGTGACAAGGACCTGACCAAGCGCCTGCTCAAATCATGCGGCGTCCCGGTTCCAGAAGGCGAAATCGTGGACAGCGCCGAAGCGGCCTGGGCGGCTGCACAAGATATTGGACTGCCGGTAGCAGTCAAGCCCACAGATGGCAACCATGGCCGCGGTGTGGCGCTCGATCTCACGCTCGAAGCGGATGTACGTGCTGCCTTCGAGGTCGCGCAATTGCATGGCAGCGAAGTGATGGTGGAGCGTTTCGCGCCCGGCAACGAACACCGGATGCTGGTGGTCGGTGGCCGGCTCGTGGCAGCGGCACGCGGCGAGGCCGCCTGGGTCACGGGCGACGGCCGCTCGTCGGTGGTCGAACTCGTGGACAGCCAGATCAACAGTGATCCCCGGCGCGGTCTGGCCGAGGATTGCCCCCTCAATCTGGTCGAGACGCGCACGGATGAAACCATTCTGCTCGAATTGCAGCGCCAGGAACTGGCGCCGGACAGCGTGCCTGACGTGGGGCGCCGTGTACTGATTCAGCGCAATGGCAACGTGTCCATCGACTGCACGGACCAGGTTCACCCTGCGGTCGCCTACGCCGTCTCGCTCGCGGCGCGCGTGATCGGACTCGATATTGCCGGAATCGACGTGGTCGCACAGGATATTTCGCGCCCGCTCGAGGACCAGGGCGGTGCGGTCGTCGAGGTCAACGCAGGTCCCGGATTGTTGATGCATCTCAAACCCGCGGGGGGCGCACCGCGCCCAGTGGGGCGTGCCATTGTCGATCATCTCTTTCCTGAAGATCATGCCAACGAGCCGGGTCGCATTCCCGTCATCGGGGTCGCCGGATCGCTGGGTACGCAGACGGTTGCCCGCCTGGTCGCGTGGCTGATCCACCTGAGCGGGCGTTACGTCGGGCTGGCATGCCGCGATGGCCTGTTCCTGGACCGCCGCCGGGTTGCACACGGGAACTGTGCCGGATTCGACGCCGCACGCCGCCTGCTCATGAACGTCGCGGTCGAGGCCGCTGTGATTGAAAACGGGGCCGAAACCATCCTGCGTGACGGTCTGGCCTATGACCGCTGCCAGGTGGGCATCGTGACTGACATGGAAGGCGCCCAGCAACTGGCCGAATTCGATATCGCTGCCGCCGATCAGCTCTCCAAGGTGTTACGCACCCAGGTCGATGTGGTGCTGCAAGATGGCATAGCCGTACTCAACGCCGCCGATGCGCTGGTAGCGGCTCTTGCCACCCTGTGCGACGGGGAAGTCATTCTTTATGCCGACAACCCAGAGCTCGCTGCCATTACGGCTCACCGTGCGGGCGGCGGCCGGGCCGTGTTTGTGCGTTCAGGGCATGTGATTCTGGCCAGCGCTGCGGCCGAGAACACGCTAGCCAGCCTGGACCGCCTGATGCGCCAAAACGGACACGCCACGTCCTCATCCACGCAGACGCTGCGCCCCTGCATCCTGGCGGCCGTTGCTGCAGCGTGGGCTTTGAACATCTCTCCCGACTTGATTGCCGTCGGCATCGAAACCTTCGAGGCTGATCTGCAGCCGTACTACGGCGCGCCCGAATTGTCCGCAGCAACCTGATCCCCATACCACATCAAATTAGAAAGACAACACGATGGAAATCTCACGTGTCCGGGCCTTGCGCGGCCCCAATCTCTGGTGCCGACACACCGCGCTGGAGGCCATCGTGTCTTGCGCACCAGCGGAGCGCTGCATCGCCGATCTGGCGAACTTCGAGTCGACGGTGCGTGAACGGTTCCCGGCCATTGGGGCACTGCAGCCAAGTGGCTATCATGGGCCGATCTCATTGGCCCATGTACTGGAAGCCGCGACCCTGGCATTGCAGACACAGGCCGGGTGCCCGGTCACATTCAGTCGTACAGCGGCAACCGTCGACATTGGTGTCTACCAGGTCGTGGTAGCTTACAGCGAGGAGGCGGTGGGCCGCTTGGCACTCGAGTTGGCCCAGACGCTGGTGCAGGCAACGCTGCAGAACTCCGGCTTCGATGTCGACGCTGCGATTGCGCGCTTGCGTGCCATCGACGAAGACGAGCGACTCGGCCCCAGCACGGGTGCCATCGTCCATGCCGCCGCGGCTCTTGGCATTCCGTGGCGTCGATTGACTCAGGGCAGCATGGTGCAGTTCGGCTGGGGCGCGCGCCAGCGGCGCATCCAGGCGGCCGAGGTGGATGCCACCAGCGCGGTCTCGGAGTCCATCGCGCAGGACAAGGAACTGACAAAAAAGCTGCTCCACGCTGCCGGAGCGCCAGTGCCCTTCGGTCGTCCGGTAAAGGACGTTGACGAAGCCTGGACAGCGGCATGTGACATCGGACTGCCGGTCGTCGTCAAGCCCCGGGACGGTAATCAGGGCAAGGGAGTGGCCGTCAATGTGACCAACCGCGAACACCTGGAAGTCGCCTTTCGCGCTGCCGCCGAAGTGGGCGACGTCATGGTTGAAAAATTCCTGTCCGGCAATGACTTCCGCCTGCTCATAGTGGGCCAGCAGCTGGTGGCGGCCGCACGACGCGATCCACCCCATGTGATCGGGGATGGCATTCACAGCGTGCGCGAGCTCGTGACGCGGGTCAACGCCGACCCCCGGCGCGGCGAGGGCCACGCCACGTCACTGACCAAAATCCGTTTTGACGAGATCGCCATTGCGCGCCTGGACGCACAGGGGCTGACCCCGCAATCGGTGCCGGCCAAGGGTCGGCGCATCGTGCTACGCAACAACGCCAATCTCAGCACCGGCGGGACGGCCACCGACGTGACAGACGATGTCCACCCCGAAATCGCGGCCAATGCCATTGCCGCAGCACGGATGGTGGGCCTGCACGTGTGCGGTGTCGATATTGTGTGCGAAAGCGTGCTGCATCCGATGCGCGAGCAGCAGGGCGGCATCGTCGAGGTCAATGCCGCGCCCGGGCTGCGCATGCACCTGTCACCGTCCTTCGGCAAAGGCCGGCCCGTCGGGGAAGCCATCATCTCGCACCTGTTCGGGCATGGCGATGACGGTCGTATTCCCGTCGTGGCAGTGACGGGTACCAATGGCAAGACCACGACCACACGCCTGATCGCCCACTTGATGGCCGCCAGTTCGCTGCGTGTGGGCATGACCAATACTGATGGCGTGTACGTCAACGGCCACCAGATCGACAGCGGTGACTGCAGCGGCCCCAAAAGCGCCCGCAATGTGCTGATGCATCCCGACGTGGATGCCGCCGTTTTTGAAACCGCACGTGGCGGCATACTGCGTGAAGGCCTCGGCTTCGACCGCTGCCAGGTCGCCGTGGTCACCAATATCGGCGCCGGTGACCATCTGGGGCTCAACTACATCACCACGGTCGAAGACCTGGCCGTGCTCAAACGCGTGATCGTGCAAAACGTCGCCCCAACTGGCTATGCGGTGCTGAACGCGGCCGATCCGATGGTGCATGCTATGGGCCCGAGCTGCCCCGGCAACGTCATTTTCTTTACGGCCGACCACCATCATCCCGCCATGGCTACGCAGCGCGCACAAGGCAAGCGAACGGTCTATGTGGATGACGGCGCCATCGTGGCGGCGCAAGGATCGTGGCGCGAACGCATCGCGCTGAGTGACATCCCGTTCACGCACAACGGCAGCATCGGCTTCCAGGTTGAAAACGTGATGGCAGCGGTGGGCGCGGCATGGGCGTTGGGCCTGAGCTGGGATGCCGTACGCCACGGCTTGGCCAGCTTCAGCACCGACACCGCAAGCGTGCCGGGCCGTTTCAACATGATGGATTACCGGGGCGCCACGGTGATCGCCGATTACGGCCACAACCCTGACGCCATGCGCGCCCTGGTCGCTGCCGTGAACGCACTGCCCGCCAACCGCCGCAGCGTTGTGATCAGCGGCGCAGGCGATCGGCGCGACGATGACATCTGCGAGCAAACTGCCATCCTTGGCGATGCCTTTGACGACGTCCTCCTGTATCAGGACGCTTGCCAACGTGGCCGCGCCGATGGCGAAGTGCTTGCCCTGCTGCGCGCCGGGCTGGTGCAAGCCAAACGCACGCGCTACATCACGGAAATTCGCGGAGAGATCAACGCGATCGATACCGCGCTCGCCCGCCTGGAGCCGGGCGACCTGTGTCTGGTCCTCGTCGACCAGGTCGAGGCATCGCTGGCCCATCTGGCGCGGTGCGTGGCAGATGCCGGTCCAGCCACACCTGCCAGCAGCAGCGCCCACGTCGAGGCGCCTGTGATGACCCTTTGATTCCGATGGAGTCCCTGATCAATCCGGCGCCCGTGCCGGACTCCGAGACGGACTCCCGCCAGCGCCGCTGGATTCTCACAGCTCTCATGCTCACCATGATGCTGGCGGCGATGGATACCACCATTGTTTCCACCGCCATTCCCCAGATCGTGGGCGACCTGGGTGGCTTCGCGTTGTTCAGCTGGGTGTTTTCGGTCTACCTGCTGGCGCAGACCGTCACCATTCCGATCTATGGCAAGCTGGCCGACATGTTCGGCCGCAAGTCCGTGCTGATAATTGGCACGCTGATCTTCCTGACCGGATCGGTGGCGTCGGCGCTGGCATGGAACATGGTGGCGCTGATCACGTTTCGCGGCCTGCAGGGCCTGGGCGCCGGATCGATCATGGCGACCGTCAATACATTGGCCGGTGACTTGTATTCGGTGCGTGAACGTGCTCGCGTTCAGGGCTGGCTGTCCAGCGTATGGGGTGTGGCTTCCATTGTCGGACCGACGTTGGGGGGCGCCTTCGCCGAGTACGCCTCGTGGCGCTGGATCTTCCTGATCAACCTGCCAATCGGCGGCCTGGCCGTCTTCCTGATCGCCAAATTCCTGCACGAAAAAATCCATCCACACCGCCATCGCATCGACTATGAAGGCGCCATCCTCATGCTGTTGGCAGTGGCCGCGCTGCTGCTCGGCCTGCTGCAAGGTGGTCAGGCGTGGCCGTGGTGGTCACCGGCAAGCGTTGGCGTCTTCGGCGTTGCGCTGCTCCTGGCCGGGGCCACCGTCTGGGCCGAACGCCGCGCCGCCGAGCCTGTCATGCCCGACTGGTTGTGGCGCCAGCCGGTACTGGCGCTCTCCAACCTGGCAATGATCGGCATGGGGTTGGTGATGATGGGCCCCAACACCTACTTGCCCACGTTTGGTCAATCGGTGCTCAGCCTGGGTGCCATCAGCGCGGGCCTGATGCTGGCCTGCATGAGTATCGGCTGGCCGCTCGCCTCTGCCCTGTCGGGTCATCTCTATTTGCGCATCGGCTTTCGCGACGCCGCACTGGCCGGCGCCGTGCTGGCCGCGCTCGCTGCCTTCGGCTTTCTGCTGCTGCCCTACCCGGGCTCGGTGTGGGCCGTCGCGCTGGACCAGGCCATGCTGGGCGCCGGCTTCGGGTTGCTGTCGACACCGCTGCTGGTGGGTGTGCAATCAACCGTACCCTGGCAGCAGCGCGGCGTTGCCACTGGCGCCAACATGTTCTCACGCTACCTCGGCCAAACTCTGGGCGCTGCCGTATTCGGCGCCGTCTTCAATGCCGGCATCGCCAGCGAACTTGAGCAGGCCCCGGCAGCGCTCGCCGCCAGGCTGCCACACAACGTCGACTCCGTCATCGGTGTCTTGCACGACCACGAGTCGCACGGCGCAGCCGATCAGTACTTGCATCACGCCATGTTCACGGCCACGCAGCACGTCTATATCGGGGCAGCCATCGTGTCCCTGATCGTGCTGGCGGTGGTGCTGTTCACGCCGCGACACTTTCCGGTGGTGCCGGATCAACGGCCACAGTAGAATTCAAGGTTGCCGCGGGTGTAGTTCAATGGCAGAA
>SCRR01000399.1 GCA_004322085.1 Burkholderiaceae bacterium | reverse complement strand
AACGACGGCAAGGTGATCGAGGACGCACGCAGCTACCAGTAGGCAGCGTTGCCCCGCAGGGTCTACACGCCCCAGACGATCTCGTGATCTGCCTGCGCGCACTCCTTGAGCATCGCGATAAATGGTGTGGCGCGCTGGCGCAGTGACACGGCTTCATGGGGTACCGGCACTTTGTCCGTGCCACCCGCGGCTGCGGCTGCCGCGTTGAAATCAGCCTCGGCCTTGGCAATGGCCGCATTCAACGCCGCAATGGCCGCCGGCATTTGATCCACTTCGATGATGCCTTGGGGGCCAGGCGTCTTGCCAATAATCTCGAGCACGCGGCGCCCATCGGGCTCCAGCATGATCAGGTCACCGGTCTCTCTGGATTTGAATTTATAAATCATGGCTGCGGTAGATGTAGTCACGGTTGAACGGGAAAACGGATTGTGCTCCTTTCATGGCTTCGTTTGGAAGGCCATTGGCGGGGCGCGCCAGCAGCATCTGATGCAGCGACACCCAGCCCTGCTCGAAGCCCATCGCGCTGCCCGCCAGGTACAGGCGGTAGGCCCGCAGGATGCGCTCGGCGCGCTGGTTGTCGCTGGTCGTCTGCAGCACCTTGCGCGCCTCGTTCAGATGCTGCTCCAGGGCGTCCGACCAGGCCCACAGGGTACGCGCATAGTGGGGCCGCAGATTCTCGGTATCGACCATCTCCAGTCCTGCCGAGGCGGCAATTTTCAGCATGTGGCTGATATGCACCAACTCGCCGCCGGGAAAGATGTATTTTTCGATGAAATCCCCCATGCCGGCGCCCACCCGGTCGTTGTCCAGGCCGCCGGCGTTGATACCGTGATTCAAGGCCAGGCCGCCAGGTGCGAGCAGGCGCTGGATCTTGCCGAAATAGAGTGGCAAATTGGCGTAGCCCACATGCTCGACCATGCCCACCGAGGCGATGCGGTCGAAGGGCTGCGCCTCGTCGAGTTCCCGGTAATCGCGCAATTCCATGTGCACCCGCCCCTGCAAGCCCTTTTGCTCGATCAGGCGATGCACATAGGCCTGCTGGTTTTTCGACAAGGTAATGCCCGTGGCGTCGACCCCGTAGTGCTCGGCCGCCCACATGAGCAGGCCGCCCCAGCCGGCCCCGATGTCCAGAAAGCGGTCGCCCGGTTTGAGCCTGAGCTTGCGGCAAATGTGGTCGAGCTTGGCCTCCTGCGCCTGCGCCACCGTCATGGTCGGCTCCCGGAAATAGGCGCAGGAGTAAACCCTGAGCGGGTCCAGCCAGAGGGAATAAAAGTCATCGCTGACGTCGTAATGAAACTGGATCTGCTGTGCGTCGCGCGCCTGCGTGTGCGATACGCGCGAACGCGCTTGGCGCAGCAGGGAGTCCCACCAGCGCGTATCCGACAGCACCGGGCTGCCCGGCAGCAGACCCGCCGCAACGGCCATCAAGTCGCGCATATTGCCTTCTATCTGAACCCGGTTCTCGACATACCCCTCGGCCAGGGCGCCGATTTTGCCGGTGGCAAAGGTGGAAACGGCCGACCATCGGTTGAACACCAGCGTCACCAGCGACTGTGCGGGACCCAGCGTTTGCCCTCCCGGCAAGCGCAGCGCAACCGGTACGGGCAACCCCGCCAGGCGGGACTCGATTTTTTCAAACAAGCTATGCATACGTTGATTTTGGCCTGAAAACCGTTCTCGTCAATCCAAAGCGTTTATTTACGTCCAGTCACAACTTTACTTCGAATCATTTGACATTTTTTAGTTTAAATCTAAACTATTCTCCCATGAACATCCTATGCATCGGCGGCGGCCCGGCCGGCCTGTATTTCGCACTGCTGATGAAGCAGCAAGACCCGCAGCACCGCGTCACCGTGGTGGAACGCAACCGGCCGTTCGACACCTTCGGCTGGGGCGTCGTGCTGTCCGACCAGACACTGGCCAACCTGCAGGCGGCCGATCCGGTGTCGGCCAGGCTGATCGGCGACGCCTTCAACCACTGGGACGATATCGAGGTGTTTTTCAAGGGCCGCAGCGTGCGCTCGGGTGGCCACGGCTTTTGCGGCATCGGGCGCAAGCGGCTGCTCAACATCCTGCAGGAGCGCTGCCTGGCGCTGGGCGTGGAGCTGGTGTTCGAAACCGACGTGGCGGACGACCAGGCGCTCGCAAAGCAGTACCGGGCCGACCTGGTGATCGCCAGCGACGGCCTGAACAGCCACATCCGCACGCGCTACGCCGACACCTACCAGCCCGACATCGACACGCGCCAGTGCCGCTTTGTCTGGCTCGGCACAAAGAAGACCTTCGACGCCTTCACCTTCGCCTTCGAACACACCGAGCACGGCTGGTTCCAGGCGCACGCCTACAAGTTCGACGACAGCACCTCCACCTTCATCGTGGAAACCCCTGAGGCGGTCTGGAGGGCGCACGGGCTCGACACGATGGCGCAAACGGACGCAATCGCTTTCTGCGAGCGGCTGTTCGCCAAGTACCTGGACGGCCACGCGCTGATCAGCAACGCCACGCATTTGCGCGGAGCCGCGATCTGGATCCGCTTTCCGCGCGTGGTGTGCGAGCACTGGGTGCACTGGGCGCCCACGCCGGACAACGGCGCGCCGATCTCGGTCGTGCTGATGGGCGACGCCGCGCACACGGCACATTTCTCGATCGGCAGCGGCACCAAGCTGGCACTGGAGGATGCGATCGACCTGGCGCACGAGTTCGGCATGCATGCCCGGGCCTCTTCCGAGCCCCATGACATGGAAGCGGTGCTGCAAGGCTACGAAGCGCGCCGCAGCGTCGAAGTGCTCAAGATCCAGAACGCCGCGCGCAACTCGACCGAATGGTTCGAGAACGTGGACCGCTACACGGGCATGGAGGTGGAGCAGTTTGCCTATTCGCTCTTGACCCGCTCGCAGCGCATCAGCCACGAGAACCTGCGCCTGCGCGATGCCCGCTGGCTGGGTGGCTACGAGACCTGGCTGCAGCAACACACTGCAGGCGCCGCGGGGTCGACCTTGAGTCGTGAGTCCACCCAAGGCGAACCGGCGCCCGTACCGCCGATGCTGCTGCCGCTGCAGGTACGCGAGACCCGGCTCAAGAACCGCATCGTGTGTTCGCCCATGGCCATGTACAGCGCGGTGGACGGCGTACCGCAAGACTTCCACCTGGTGCACCTGGGCGCGCGCGCACTGGGCGGCGCCGCCCTGGTGTTTGTCGAGATGACCAGCCCGACACCCGAGGGGCGCATCACCCCGGGCTGCACCGGCCTGTGGAACGACGCGCAGGAGGCCGCGTTCAAGCGCATCGTCGATTTTGTGCACGGCCAGAGCAGCGCGAGCATCGGCATGCAGCTCGGCCACAGCGGGCCCAAGGGCTCGACCCAGCTTGGCTGGGAGCGCACGGACGAGCCGCTGCCCAGCGCCACCGGGTGCGCCGGTGATGCGCCGAACTGGCCGGTGCTGGGCGCGAGCGCCGTACCCTATGGTGCGCAGAACCAGACACCGCATGCCATGACGCGCGCCGACATGGATCGCCTCACGGCACAGTTCGTGGACAGCACGCGGCGCGCCGCGACTGCCGGGTTCGACTGGCTGGAGCTGCACTGCGCGCACGGCTACCTGCTGTCGTGTTTCATCACGCCGCTGACGAACCAGCGCACCGACGACTATGGCGGCAGCCTGGAGAATCGCTGCCGCTACCCGCTAGAGGTGTTTCGCGCGATGCGTGCGGCGTGGCCCGCACACCTGCCCATGAGTGTTCGCATCTCGGCGCACGACTGGGCGCCGGGCGGCATCACGGGCGATGACGCGGTACAGATCGCACGGTTGTTCAAGGCGGCGGGTTGCGACTTCATCGACGTGTCCTCCGGCCAGACCACGCGCGCCGCCAAGCCGGTGTACGGGCGCATGTACCAGACCCCGTTTGCGGACCGCATCCGCAATGAAGTGGGCATCCAGACCATTGCGGTCGGCGCCATCTCAGAAGCCGACCACGCCAACAGCATCATCGCGGCGGGCCGTGCCGACCTATGCGCGATTGCGCGCCCGCACCTGGCTGACCCGGCGTGGACGCTGCATGAAGCGGCCAAACTGCAAAGCCGCGCGGCCGACTGGCCGAAGCAGTACCTGAGCGGGCGCGACCAGTTGTATCGCGAAGTTCTCAGGCAAAAACAGGCTGCAGCCCTTGACCTGCATTGACTGATGACTATCAAATACGTAGCGATAAAAGCAAAGGATTTCACCATGGACCTCGAAGCACGTGCCCACAGTGAACACCCCGAAGCGCTGCGCCTATGGCTGCGCCTGCTGACCTGCACCCAGCTGATCGAAAAGCAGGTGCGCAGCGGCCTGCGCGAGCAGTTCGATACCACGCTGCCGCGCTTCGACCTGATGGCCCAGCTCGAGCGCACCGAGACCGGCATGAAGATGAACGAGCTGTCGCGCCGCATGATGGTCACGGGCGGCAACGTCACCGGCATCACCGACCAGCTCGTGGCCGAGGGCCTGGTGGAGCGGCTCGAAGTCGCCGGCGACCGGCGCGCCTTCCTGGTGCGCCTGACGCCCAAGGGTCGCAAGCAATTCCAGGATATGGCGCAACAACACGAAGGCTGGATCATGGAGGCCTTTGCGGGCCTGAGCGAGAAAGAAGTAGGCACGCTGCACAAACTGCTGGGCAAGGTCAAAAGCCGCGCCAGCACCGATTTTCTGGAGACCACATGAAGCACTACATCGGTGCGGGCAACCCCATGCGCGCCCAGTTCAACCCGCTGGCCGGCTACACGGCGCGACATTTTGCCTGGCAATTCGACGCGGGCATAGCCACGCTCACATTGAACCGGCCCGAGCGCAAGAACCCGCTGACTTTCGAGTCCTATGCGGAGCTGCGCGACCTGTTCCGTGCGCTCAAATACGCGACCGACGTGAAGGCGGTGGTGGTCACCGGCGCGGGTGGCAACTTCTGCTCGGGCGGCGACGTGCACGAGATCATCGGCCCGCTCACGAAGATGAGCATGCCCGAGATGATCGAATTCACGCGCATGACGGGCGATCTCATAAAGGCCATGCGCAACTGCCCGCAGCCGCTGATCGGCGCGATCGACGGCATCTGCGCCGGCGCTGGCGCCATGATGGCGCTGGCCTGCGATCTGCGCTATGGCACGGCCGCTACAAAAACCGCCTTCCTGTTCACGCGCGTGGGTCTGGCCGGCGCCGACATGGGCGCCTGCGCCCTGCTGCCGCGCGTGATCGGCCAGGGCCGCGCCTCTGAGCTGCTGTTCACGGGCCGCGCGATGACGGCCACCGAGGGCCTGGCCTGGGGTTTCTTCAACGCGCTGCACGACAGCGCCGAACTGCTGCCGAAAGCACAGGCCATGGCGCGCGAACTGTCGGCAGGGCCGACCTTCGCACACGGCATGACCAAGACCATGCTGCAGCAGGAATGGGCCATGACGATCGAACAGGCGATCGAGGCCGAAGCGCAGGCGCAGGCGATCTGCATGCAGACGCACGACTTCCGGCGCGCCTTCGATGCCTTTGCGGCGAAGCAGAAACCCGTGTTCGGTGGAGACTGAAACGTGAAATCCCCCACCCAACATCTGGCGCTGCCGTTTTT
>SCRR01000398.1 GCA_004322085.1 Burkholderiaceae bacterium | reverse complement strand
TGCCGCGCCCCATCGCCAGCGCGATCTTGGGCAGCTGGGTGGTCTTGCCGGAGCCGGTTTCGCCGCACACGATGATGACCTGGTGCGCCGCCATGGCGGCCATGATGTCCTCGCGCCGGGCGGACACCGGCAGCGCTTCGGGAAACTCGATTTTGAGCAGAGATGGGAGCGAAGGGACTGGCAAAGCGGCAACTTCGTGGAGAATTGCGGATTATCCCAGCCCACCCGGATTGCCGCGCGAATGTCTACCGTCTTCAACTTCACCTTCGTTCCCTGGTTCCGCTCGGTGGCGCCCTACATCCATATGCACCGGGGCAAGACCTTCGTGGTGGGCATTTGTGGCGAAGCCATTGCGGCCGGCAAGCTGCAGAGCTTGGTGCAGGACCTGGCGCTGATCCGCAGCCTGGGCGTCAAGCTCGTGCTGGTGCATGGCTTTCGCCCCCAAGTCACCGAGCAACTCAAGGCCAAGGGGCACACCGCGAAGTATTCGCATGGCATCCGCATCACCGACGAGGTCTCGTTGGACAGTGCCCAGGAAGCCGCGGGGCAACTGCGCTACGAGATCGAGGCCGCTTTCAGCCAGGGACTGCCGAACACGCCGATGGCAGGCTCCACCGTGCGCATGATCTCTGGCAACTTCATCACGGCCCGTCCCATGGGCATTGTGGACGGTGTGGACTTCCAGCACTCGGGCGTGGTGCGCAAGGTGGACGTGGCCGGCATCACGCGCGTACTGGACTTCGGCGCGATGGTGCTGATTTCGCCGTTCGGGTTTTCGCCCACGGGCGAAGCCTTCAACCTGACGATGGAAGAGGTCACCACCTCGGTGGCGATCGCGCTGCAGGCCGACAAGCTGATCTTTGTGACCGAGGTTCCGGGCATTCGCATCAAGCCGGGCGAGCCCGAGAGCGAGGACAACCCGGTGGACACCGAACTGCCGCTGGCTGCCGCCGAACGGCTGCTGGCCCAGTCGCCGCCCGGCCTGCGTCCGACGGATACCGCGTTTTACCTGCAGCACTGCGTGAAAGCCTGCAAGGGCGGCGTGGAGCGCAGCCACATCCTGCCGTTTGCGGTGGACGGCTCGCTGCTGCTCGAGGTCTACGTGCACGATGGCATCGGCACCATGGTGGTCGACGAGAAGCTGGAGAGCCTGCGCGAGGCCAGCGCCGACGACGTGGGGGGCATCGCACAGCTGATCGAGCCGTTCGAGAACGATGGCACTCTGGTCAAGCGCAGCCGCACCGAAATCGAACGCGATGCCGACCTCTACACGGTGCTGGAGCACGATGGCGTGATCTTCGCCTGCGCCGCGCTCTATCCCTACCCCGAAGCCAGGACGGCCGAGATGGCGGCCCTGACCGTGTCGCCGCAGAGCCAGGGCCAGGGTGATGGCGAGAAAGTCCTCAAACGCATCGAGCAGCGTGCCCGTGCGATGGGCCTGCAAAGCATTTTCGTTCTCACCACACGCACCATGCACTGGTTTCTCAAGCGCGGCTTCGAAGTGGTGGACCCCCAGTGGCTGCCCGAGGTGCGCAAGCGCAAGTACAACTGGGATCGCCGCTCCCAGGTGCTGGTCAAGAAGCTCGACTGATCAGGCGCGCGAGCGCAGGCGTCGCGCGATCAGCAGCAGGCTGACCAGCGCCAGGGCGCAAAAGCACAGGAACGACCAGTTGGCGACGGAACCGCCCAGGAAGGTCCAGTCAACCTTGATGCAGTCGCCGCTGCCTTTGAAGATCATGGGCAGCGCGCGCCGGAGCGGGAAGGTTTCGATCATTCCGTAGAAGTCGCGCCCGCAGGAAGCTATTTCGGGTGGGTACCACTGCAGCCAGCTCTGACGCGCCGCCACGAAAGCACCAAAGCCGGCGGTCAGCAGCAGCAGCACGGCGCCCGAGATTTGCAATCCTTTTCGCCTTGAAGCCGATGTCACGCCTGCGATGATAGCTATCAAAATAAGAGCGTATCGTTGCACGATGCACATAGGACACGGCTCCAAGCCGACCACCTGCTGCAGGTACAAGCCATAGGCCAGCAGCGCGATCGAGGCCAGACAAACCGCTGCAAACACGCGGCGTGGCGCCGCATCGAACCAGTTCAAAAACATCGAAATCCCTCTTCTTGATGACGCTGCGCAGGAATCCACGCCTCAATCACTTGATTGTCCACATCTTGAGCGGCGTCAACGGAATTTAGTTCCGGCGCGGCGGCTTCACTGCAGTTCGACGCCCGCTTTTTTGACCAGCTTGGCGTACTTCAGCATCTCGCTGCGAAAGAATCGGGCGGCCACTTCGGGGCTGGTCGGGTTGATGGTGTTGCCCTGTTTGGTCATCGCCTCCCTCACCTCGGGTGTGGCGTAGGCGGCGACCACGGCGTCATGAATGCGGTTGACCTCTACCGCCGGCAATTTCGCCGGGCCAATCACAGCGAACCAGCCGTCCAGGTTGTAGTTGACGAGGCCCTGCTCGGCCAGCGTGGGAATATCGGGCGCCGCGCTCGCGCGAGTGCTGCCGCCCACCCCGATGGCGCGCAGCGCGCCGCTTTTGAGATGGGCCTGAACCGACGGCAGCGCCAGTACACCAAAGTCGACCTGCCCGCCAATCAGGTCCCCCACCATGGGGCCGACGCCCTTGTAGGGGATGTGCCTGGCCTTGACATGCGCCTCTTCCAGAAACATCTCGGCGGCCAATTGCAGAATGGTGCCGTTGCCCGACGAGGCGTAGTTGTAGCCGTCGGGTTTGGCCTTGAGCAGCGCGACCAGTTCGCGCACGTTGGTGGCCGGCAGCCGGGTCGGGTTCACCACCAGCACGACCGGCGTGGTGCCGATCACGCTGATGGGTGTGATGTCGGCTATCGGGTCAAACGGCAGCGACCTGTAAACGCTGGGCAAAATGACGTAATTGTTGGACACCACGCTCAGCGTCAGGCCGTCCGGCGCGGACTTGACCAGGCTCGAGACGCCCAGGATGCCACCAGCGCCGGGCTGGTTTTCGATGACTAGCGGGTGGCCCAGCGACTTACCGAGCGCGGCGCCGGCGGCGCGGACGATGGTGTCGACGCCCGAGCCCGCGCTGACCGGCAGGATGAAGCGTACTGGCTTGTCGCTGATCTGGGCCAGCAGCGTCATGGGTACGCCCGCAAAACTGCTGCCAACCAACAGGGCAGTGAGGCCGCGCAGGGTCTGGCGGCGGGTGGCAGGCTGGATCCGCGGTGTTGTCGTTCGAGTCGTCATCTTGTCTCCTTTTTTTGGGGGGGGTACTGAATTCATCGGGCCATTCAACTTACGGCCGCCTGCGTGTGCAAACTGTCGATCTCGCCTGCGCCATAGCCGAGCCCCGAGAGCAGTTCGCGCGTGTGTTCGCCAAGCTGGGGCGGGTGCATGCGCACGCCCAGGCGCTGGCCCTGCAGGGTGATGGGGAACAAGGTCGTTTTGACCATCTGTCCGGCCTTGGGTCCGTCGGGCAGACGCACATCGGCCAGGCCGCCGGTGGCCAGCAGGTGCTCGTCGTCCAGCAGGTCTTCGGGCTTGCGGATCGGTGCAAACGGCAGGCCGGCCTGTTCCATGACGGCCGACAGCTCGGTTGCGGAACGCGATGCAATCCGCTCGCCAATGGCCTTGAGCAGGCGCGGGCGCTGGGTCACGCGCTGGTTGTTGGTGGCAAGTTCGGGCTCGGCCTTGAGATCGGCAAAACCCAGCGCGTCGCAAAACGTCAGCCACTGCGCATCGCTCACGGCCGCCAAAAAAATTTGCTCGCCACCCTTCACGGTGAACACGTCGTACACCGCCCACGGATTGTCACGCGCCGGCATGGGGGCCGGATGCTTGCCTGTCATGGCGTACTGCAGCATGTGCTGGCCCATCAGGAACACGTTGTTCTCGAACAGCGCCGACTGCACCTCCATGCCCTTGCCGGTGATGCCGCGCTGGATCAGCGCGCCCAGCGCACCGATGGCGCCGAACAGGCCACCCATGATGTCGTTGACGCTGGTGCCGGCGCGCAACGGGTCGCCGGGGCGGCCCGTCATGTAGGCAAGTCCGCCCATCATCTGCACCACCTCGTCAAGCGCAGTGCGGTGATCGTAAGGGCCGGGCAGGAAGCCCTTGTGGCTGACATAAATCAGACGCGAATTGATGGCGCTCAAGGCGGCGTAGTCAAGTCCGTATTTGTCCATGGTGCCGGGTTTGAAGTTTTCCGCCACCACGTCGGCGCTGGCGCACAACCGCCGCGCCACCTCCACGCCCGCGAGGTGGTGCAGGTCGATGCCCACGCTTTTCTTGTTGCGGTTGAACATCGGGAAAAAGCCCGCGCCGGCGCCCAGCAGCCGGCGGGTGCGGTCGCCGTCGATGGGTTCGACCTTGATGACTTCGGCCCCCATGTCGGCCAGCACCATGCCGCAGGTAGGACCCATGACCATGTGGGTGAATTCAACGACGCGCAGGCCAGTCAGTGGCTGGGGCGTGGCAGAGGTTGGGTTGTTTTGCATGCAGTTCTTTAGAGGTCAACGATCAGGCCGCCGCACGCATGGTTTTGGGCAGGCCGGCTCGCCACAGCGTGCCGTGCAGGGCCTCGCCCTGCAGCCAGCCGGCCACCTGGCCCCGCAGCGCCAGCAGTTTGTCGAAATCGATGCCGGTGGCTATGCCCATGCTGGCGAACATATAGGCCAGGTCTTCGCTGGCCACGTTGCCGCTGGCGCCGGGCGCATGCGGGCAGCCACCGATGCCGGCCAGGCAGGCGTCAAAACGCGTGATGCCGGTCTGCAGTGCTGCATAGACGTTGGCCACCCCCATGCCGCGGGTGTCGTGAAAGTGGCCGCAGTTGAGCCGGTCACCGGCGATGGGCAGCGCCAGCTCAAACAACTGGCGGACTATTTCCGGATCGGCATAGCCTACCGTGTCGGCCAGGCCCACGCAGTCGGCACCCGCATCGAGCACGGCCTGCAACAGTCGCAACACCTCAGAGGGCTCGACTCGGCCTTGCAACGTGCAGCCAAAGGCGGTGCTGATACCCACTTCCATGCGGATCTTGACGCCCGAGGTGTCCCGGGCGGCGCGGATGCGGGCAATCTCCTGCACCACTTCATCGGGCGTCTTGCGCAGATTGGCCAAGCTGTGGGCGTGGCTGGCGGACAGCGGCAGCAGCATCAGGTCGGCACCGGACTCGATGGCGCGCTCGGCGCCCTTGAGGTTGGGCACCAACACCGATGTCACCAGGCCGGGCAGGGTCTTCGCAAAGGCCACCAATTCGGCGGTATCAGCCAGTTGCGGCAGCAAGCGGGCCGGGACAAAAGACCCGACCTCGATTTCCCGCTGGCCTGCCTCGTAGGCCTCACGAATCCATTGCAGTTTGTGCGCGGTCGGCATGACGGCGCCAATGATTTGCAGCCCGTCGCGCAGGCCCACTTCGCGAATGATGACCCGCTTGGGCAATGACGGTTTGGGCGGCAAATGGCCGGTCGACGCGGCCGTGGCAGTTGAATACAGGGTCACTGACTGTCTCCGTGATTGAAATCAGCTTGCAGTCTAGAATTTCCCAAATGATTTGGTTGTGCAATTTTGGAAGCGCTGTCGTTCCAATATGGAATATCTGATGATGTAAAGCCGCTGCGTCGCCCAATGAAGGAGTTGCCGATGAGAGACCTGGACATGACCACCCTGCGACTGTTTGTGGCGGTGTGCGAGACGCGCAGCATTGCCCGAGCGGCCGAGCAGGCCAACATCGTCGGCTCGGCCATCAGCAAGCGGCTGGCGCAGTTGGAAGACACGGTGGGGACTCCGCTGCTGGTACGTCGGCGACGCGGTGTCGAGCCCACACCCGCCGGCGAAAGCCTGCTGGAACATGCGCGCGCCATGCTGGCCAGCGCCGATCGCATCGAGCGCGACATGGCCGCCTACGCACAGGGCGTGCGCGGCCAGGTGCGGATACTGGCAACGGCATCCGTCATGGCGGAGTCGCTGGCCGACGATGTGGCGGCCTTTTTACAGGTGCCAGCCCACCACGACATCCAGGTCGACATGGAAGAGCACATCAGCCCGAACGTGATTCGCGGCATCCGCGAGGGTGTGGCCTCTGTTGGCATCTGCTGGGATGCCGCCGACCTCAGGGGCCTGCAGTCGCGCAGCTACCGCACCGACCAGCTCGCCATCGTGGTCCATCCTTCGCACCCATTGGCCGTGAACAAAACCGTGCGATTGGCACAGACGCTGGACTACGAGCATGTCAGCCTGCCAGTAAGCAGCGCCGTGCAGGTGATGCTGCAGCGGGCTGCGGCCCGGATGGGCAAGGCCATCGTACATCGTGTGATCGTGGCCAATTTCGAGGCCGCGCTGCGCGTGGTGCGCGCCAACCTGGCCATCAGCGTGGTTCCGCGCGAGGTGGCCGAACCCTACGCCGCTGCTTATGACCTGCGCGTGCTACCCTTGGCTGAGCCTTGGGCCACGCGCCGCTTTGCCATTTGCTACCGGGAGGAAGCCGGTCTGTCGGCCGCGGCGCAATTGCTGGTGGCCCATCTGGCCGCGAAGGGGCCGTCCGCGTGAGCGCGGCGGGCGATTGTCGGGCGGCAAATGGCGCACCGTCGCGCATGAGGTGCTACCCTGGCCTAAAAGTTGTAAATCACACCGAACCCACTGGTCACCGACGCCGTTCTGTATCCCGCGGGCTTCCAGATCGGCGCGCCCACAAACACGTCATAGTTGAGCCCCCTGAAGGCGTTCAAGGCACCGCGCACCCCGATGACCCCACCAGTCAGATGACCCGCCTGCAACCATCGGGCACTCGGCCCCGCCACATGTCCGTAGTCGATCCCCATATAGGCTTCGGCGCCACTTTGCCCCACGGCCCAGCCAAGGTCGTTGCGGATCAGCCACCCACGCTCGGCCAGCAGACTGGTCTCCCCGTCGAAGCCGCGCACCGTGTAGCGGCCCCCAATGGCAAACTGATCCAGCGGCGTCAGCGGCGTGCTGTCCCATTGGGCTCGCCACAGTCCTGCATACCTGAACTGCTGCCCTGCAAGCCGGAACGGCGCGTTCAAGCTGGCATCCGCCGTGACCAGCTTGAAGCGGCTGGTGCCCTCGTTGAACAGCTCTTCCGGTGCGGTGATGGCGCCCAACGCCCCGGTCCCACGCCTGTAGTTCAAATTGCCTTCCAGCGTCGCCCGACCCATGAACTCCTTGTGTTGGAGACCAGCCTCCCAGCCCGCCTCCACCCGGTGCTGTACCTGCACTTCAACGTCTTCAATGAAACTGCGCGAATCGCGCCGGAAGACTTTGAGGCTCGTCGTGGTTTTGCGACTCTGATCGCGGTAGATCAACCGGGCCAGCTTGATCTCGCTATTGCGGGTCTGGCCTGAGAAGACGTAGTTTTGGCTGAACCCGGCCACGGTCTGGGCAAAGCGGCTGTTTGACAGCGTAGTTCCCAGCAGCCAATCGCCCCAAGGCAGGGAGTAATGAACGGTCTGACCTTCGGTTCCAGTGCCCGGATCGCCCAGGAAATGGTTGCCCACGCTGTGGTTGGCACTGATGTAGAACAGATCGTTCAGGCCCAGCAGGTTGTCTGCGGCTACGGTGACGCTGCCCTGGTAACGCCCGGTGGCGGTCAACCCGCTGTCATCCAGACCCAAGGCACCCCGCAGATGGCGGGCCTGGGTGTATTTGACGACCAGGTCGCTGTCGCCGGGGCGGGCGCCAGAACCAGAAGAACCGGCGGAAGGTTCGATCTGGATGCTGGCGTCGGCGCTGGGAACGCGCTTCAAGTTCTCCAGACCCTGCTCGATATCACGCAGGTTCAGGAGATCACCCACATGGGCGGGGATGGCCGAGGCCAGCAGCGATGGGCTCGATGGCGTTGAACCCGGTGCAAAGCGGATGGCGGCGATGCGCCCGGGCACCAGGGTCACGGTCAACGTGCCGGCAGACAAGTCTTGCGGGGCGGCCAGCACACGGGTGGTGATGTAGCCCCGGGCAATGACGGCCTGCTGCAAACGCGACAGGACGATGGTGACGCCAGTGGCACCCAGGCAGCGGCCCACGGGGGAGTCGGGTGAAGAGCGATCGGAACCCGGGAGCGAAGCCAAAGCCCATTGGAAGAATTCCGAGCGTTCGCCGACGAGCAGCACCCGGTCCATGCGAAAGCACGGAGATTCGGAGTCAGGCAGACGGCGGGATTCGGGAGTGGCACCGGTGGGCAGGCGGGCGTCGACGGATTTCTCCTGTGAATCGCGTAGGGCCTTCTGGCGTTCTTGCTGACGCAGTTCTTCCTGGATGGGGGCGGGCGCGGAAACTGCTTGGGCGAACGCGGGCGATGGCAAGTGCAAGAGCGCGCAGGCAATGGCAGCGATCAGGGACAGGTAATAGGACGGGCGAGAAACTGCGAAGGTCATGAAGGCTGATACCGATTCGAAACGATCTGGGTGGGGAGATGACGCACTGATCGTGGGCGTCTGGCTCGACCGGTGTTTGCTGATCTGGCTGCAGAGAATAAAAGTAGCAAGGCCGCCGTTTCGACTGGCAGTGTTTTGCGCAGTCGGCAGGCCAACCTGCTTTTGCCTGCAGCGAGGTCGAGAGCTGGGTCGACATCATCGGTAAATGCTATACAGTTAATAGCATACTGCGCGTGATCTGCCCCGTTGATAAGCTGAATTAATGCCTGAAACAGGTTTGATTGCAGGCATGTCGGGCGACTGCAGCCGTCGGCGTGGCGCTGGTCCGACATGCCATTTTCGCAGTCGCTGTTAGAGTTTGCGGTTATCGCCATCCGGCAGCCGCTGCTCTGCTGGTTGAAGATTAGGCCATGGGTGACGTTATTCATGACCGTTTGTTCATGCTCAGAAAATCAATCGGGATTTGAACCAGAATTTACCAAACTGTCCTATTCTTAGCGATAATTTATGGTAGGTTTTCACCGCAATTTTCGGACTCCCCTTCAAATCGCCACGCAGTAATAATTCCAGTTGACGAGGGATATTTGAAAAATATGCGGCATTTTTCCCATCTCCTTAGGCCATATTCCTCTTCAATATCTCCATTAGGTAGTTTCAGCGTCGTGTCAGGTTGATGAAAACTACGGTGAACTGATCCAATTGTTTTGCCAACATATTGACCGTAATATCGCAAAAATTTTTGATGCTTTGTTTCACTGGGAGCCCCTGTAGCCACATCAGCCACGGCACAGCTCTGTAGTACGCCAAGAGATATGAATAGGACTAGCATCAGGACCATCACAGGCTTCGCCTTCAATCTAGAGTTGTTTGTACCTCTCATTTTTCCTCTTTGTCGTCATATTTCTGATACAACACCCCTAAAATTGAAGGGTAATTCAATGAAGCGCCAATGCCAATTGCGGCGGCTGGAATCATCAATCCGACATTTTGTGATAGCTCGTTTACATCAAGGCCATCTGGATTAGCATTGAATATCCAATCATGCCACCCGGCCGCCGCATTCACAAACGGAACATAATTCAGCACCTTGCTGCAAGTAGTTCCTTGCGAGCACAGGTAACCTGCCTCGTTTTGACCAATTACATTATTGCCTTGAGAATCTAAAAGCTGCTGCCCGGTAATTTTATCGAAATCATAAAACGCCTTGTCTGTATTCTTCCCTGGCCCCGGGCTAGCGTCATACCCCACCATGGCGTTGTAGCCCCAAGCCGCCGAGGTAGTGAATGCCGCTATTTCTGCCCCCTTCTCACACCCCGTGCCGCCTGCTGCTCCGCTGGCGCAGCCTGCGGTGGCCTGCGCAGCCAGTCTTTCAATGCCATAGGCATCGCCGAAGTAGCCAGCAACGCCACCGATAGCCATCGCCGCCGCCAGGTTCTTCAGGCTGCCGCTAGAGCCCAACTCCGTCAGGGTAGCGCCAATGTCGCCTCCGTTGTTGACCAGGCTGACTGTGGCTTGAGCGGCGATGGCGGTCACACCTGCCTGCACCGCTCCGCCCGCTACGCTTGCGATGACGCTTCCCGTGCCCGTGAAGAAGGCACCGCCGCCCGACAGCGCAACGCCCTCGCCCGCCGAGATCGCTGCCGCGTTGCCGGCAGCGGTGCCGGCCGCAGCCGCCGTCCCGGTGCCCATCGTGGCCATGGTCACAACAATCACCACCAGGGCCGCCCCCGCCCCGCTCAGGTGGGAGCTCGCGTAGTCCCACTTCTGCAAGTTCTGGTTGACCTGGTCCCAGTTAATTTTGTCCTCAAGCCCGGGGGCATTGGTGAACTGGTTTATCCACTGCATGCCCGGTTGGATCGAGAGTTGCGCCAACGTCTGCTGTGCATTGCCCTGTGTGGTGACGGATTGCTCGCCGTTGTGCGTGCCGGTGGTTTGCGTGACGCCGACCTGGGCGGCGATGCTGGCCGCATTGGCCTGGATAGCACCCGCGCCGATCTGGTTGTAGTGACTGGTTTGGCTTTGGATGCCTGCGCCACTTTGGCCCGTCCAGAAGGTTGAGTCGTTTTTCTCATCGTGGCTCTGAATCTGTAGCGTCTGCTGCACTGGCAGGCTGATGCTGCCTTTTCCATCGGCGGCGTCCAGGCTCAGAGTGCCTAGGCCGTTGCCGGCGTCGATGTGGGCGGCTGCCAGGGTGATGTCGCCTCTACCGGCCTTACCCGATGCAATGGCGACGTTCTGACCGCTGATGGTGCTGCGCGCCAGGGTGGATTGCTGCAGGCTGTCGTCGCTGATGCTGCGAGTGGAGAAGACGCCCTTGCTGCCGTTGTCGTGATGCTCGCTCAGGCTCTGGGTGTCGACGCCGGCTTCGATACCGATGTTGCGCCCGGCGGACAAGGCTACGTCGCCTGTGGCTTGCACCGTGGCCGCTCTTGCGTTGAGGTCGTTTCCGGCAGTCAGGCTGGCGTTGCCAGCCGAATGGATGGCGGTGCCGACTTCCCTGGAGCTAGTCTGCGAACGGGTGTTGCTGTTGCCTGTGCCCTGGTAAGCCAAGGTCTCGCTGGTGCCTGTTTGCACAGTGCCAAGGTTGATGTTGCCTTTGGCGCCGATGTCGATGCTGCCCGCACTGACGAGTTGCGCGGCATACAGGTTGGTGTCGCGGCCTGACGATGTGGTCAAGGTGCCGCCGGATGTATTGCCGGAGCCGGTGACGTACAGCCCGGCCACGCGGTCGAACACGGTGTTGCTGCGCGTGCCGTCGGCATTGGTGCTGGTGCGCGTGGTGCCGATGACGTTGATGTCGCGCCCGGAACTCAAACTCAAGCTGGTATTGGCATCCATCGTGCCGCCGACGTTGTTGATGTCGGTTGCGGCGCTCAGCGCCACGCTGTTGCCGCTGATGCGCCCGGCGATGTTGTTGATGTTGTCGGCGCTGATGGCCACCACATGGCGCCCGGCCACGGTGCCACTGTTATTCAGGTCTCCCGCGAGCCTCATATCCACGCTGGCCCCGGCCAAGAGGGCACCGCTGCCGTCGATGTCGCCCGGCCTTGTGCGTACATAGACTTGGGGCACCAGCACGGTCTGGGTGTCACCATCTGGCAGCGTCACGTCCTGCGCCACCAGCCAGACGATGTCGCTGGTGAGTTGGGCCATCTGGGTGGGCGAGAGGCCCACGCCAACACTCAATCCGTATTGCTTGCCAAAGGTGGCGCCGGCGTTCATCAGGGCGGCGTATTCATCCTGTCCGTTACCGTAGCCATCGAGATAGCGGCCACCGGTGAGTTGGGACACCTGCTGGTCGATGAGCTGTTGTTCATAGAACCCATCGCCCAGCCGCTTGAGGGTGATGTTGGGGTCCAGGCCCAGCTGGTTGAGCAGATAGTCGCTGCCGAGCCAGTTGCGGTAGTTCGCAAAGCGCGGGTCGGTTTCGATGAGGTAGGGGCTATAGGCATTGGGCGCCAGCCGGTACAGGCTGGCGTTGGGGAGGCCCAAATTCGGGATGGTGGTGCGGATGACTTGCTCGGCGACGCTGGGGGAGCCGTTGCCGCTGTTGTTGACTGCTGCCGGCACTTCGATGATCGGGCTGACGCGGCCGCCCGCGCCCGTGGCGCTCTGGTTGGTGTGGCCAGGGGTCGTGGCGCCCGGCGCATTGCCAGCGGCCACAGCCGTGTTGCCCTGCTGCTTGGCGGCGGCCAGCATCACGATGGTGTTAATGGCGGTGTTGTAGCCACTGATGTCGTAAATGCGCTCGTCGGTGCTGAAGAGGTGGGACTTGACCCAGCTGTAGCCCGCAATCCCGGTTTGTGTTTCTGGCGCCGTGACCTGCATCGCCACGTTGGTGACCTGGCCTCCGGTAATGCTCAGATTGCCGCCAGCGATGATCTGGCTCATGTCGTTGCTGCCTTGGCCCACAAGCAGGGTCATGGCGCCACCCGAGAGGATCTGGCCCGGGCTGGAGGTTTGCAGTACAGGGACACTGGGGGTATCGGTGTACTGCCAATAGTCCCAGGTGCGCAACGTGCGCGGGGGGATGCTTTGCTTGAACGCTGCGACAGCGGCATCCAACGCCACATGGGACTGCAGCCAAGCGTGATAGGTGTCGTATTCGGTCTGGGTGATGGGATGGGCGAACAGCACGTGGGTAGTGAAATCGCCGGAGTAACCGCTCGTCGTGACGTCGAAGCCATCTTGGCCGACCACCGCATCGGGGTGCAAGCGCATCACGTTGTTGGCAGGCAGGTCTTCGGCCGGTGGCGTGACGCCAAAGGTGGCCCAGATCGGATTGGCACGCGAATACCACGCGCCCGGAATGGTGACATCGGTGCAACTGGCTGCGTCGCCGCCCGAGCAACTCTGGCACGTGGTGTCCACGCTGTTGGCGGGCGGGTTGATGTAGTACGGGGTGAACGTGGCCCAAGGATAGGCCGCCGAGGGCAGGATCAAAACCGAGGTGCCGTAATCGCCCGTCTTGGTCGGACTCTCCGCAGTGGTAAAGCCCTGCGGGCCACCGTTGAAGCGCACCTGATCGCTGGCGTAACGCTGGGTGCTGCCGACCGGGGCATACTCCACCACCGTCTGGCTGACCCCCGGCTGCAAGGTGTAGGTCACCCCGCCATTGAGGTTATTCAGATTGACCGCTGCAATGCCCAGATTGCTCGCCGCCTGAATAGTGGCCGCCGTGTTGTTCACGGTCCCAGCCATCCCGATTGCATGGCCATTGGCATCCAGGGCGCCGCCGATCGCCATGTCGCCGGCGCTGTAGATCAGGGCGCCGTGGCTGTTGTTCAACGTACCCACGCCCATGTCGAGACGGTTACGTGCGGCAATGGTGCCCGCGCTGGCCACGCCATTGTTGGCTTCGGCATCGTTATTCAGGACGCCGGCCTGAATGGCAATGTGATCGCCATAGATACGACCTGTGCCCGCGTTGTTGAGCGTGCCTGCATTGACGCGGGTTTCGCTGCCGTCGATCAAGCCCCGATTGGTCAGGGTGTTGGCGGCGCTCAGTGTGATGCTGCTGGCGGTGATGATGCCCGTGGCGTTGTTGTTGATGTCGCCGGCTGTGAGCGCGAGCGCATTGCCGGCGGTGAGCGTGCCGTTGTTGTTGACCGTGCCGCTGGTGCTCAGGCTCAAGTTGTTGTTGGCCACGGTCTGGCTGCCGGGCGCGACGTTGATGTCTTGCGTCTGGGCCACGCTCAGATCACCCTGACTGAGCAGCTTGCCGTCCAGCGAGGCGATGGCGGCGTATATCTGCACGCTGTTGGTGGCGATCAAAGTACCGCCGACGTTCGTGATGGTCAGCGTCTTCGCGGCTGGATTCTCAGCATTGGGATCGACAAGCTGCAGCGTATCGCCGGCAGCAATCAGGCCTCCGTTGTTGTTCAAGTTGCCGCCGCTGGTCAGCGTCGCATTGGCATCGGTGGCGATCACGCCAGCGGTGTTGGCCACATTGCGGGCACTGGCGGTCAGGGTCTTGGCAGCACCGATGTAGCCGCCTGCGTTGTTCAAATCGCCTATAGCCAAGCAGAGTGCATCGACGCTGGTGATGCCGCCTTGGCCGGTCGAGTAGCCTGCGGCATTGGTATTGGTCAACGCCTGATCGTGGGTGTTGATGCTCGTTGCCCCACCGGACTGAATCAGCCCTGCGTCATTGGCCAGGGCGCCGGTTTGCAGATCGACAGTAGTAGCCGCTACCAGTGTGCCTCGTGTATTGGTCAGTGTATTGCCATGCGTGTCCACCGACAGTGTGTTGCCGGCAATCAGGCCGTTGGTATTGTTCAATGTATTGGCGGCGATATCGACATTGCCATTGGCCGCGATCAGCCCACCGGCGTTGCTGGCCGCATCGCTGACGGTAGCGGTCAGGTCACCCACCGTCGTAATGTGTCCACCGTCATTGTTGAGGTTGGAGGCGACCAGTTGCAATTGAGCGGCATTGAGTTGGCCCTCCTGATTGGTGAGGGTCTGACCGGCGGCGTTGTTAGCCGCGATGGCCAGGATGCCAGGGGTAACGACGCTGGCCGTGCTGGTCGTGACGTCGCCCTGTATCGCAGTGACAGTGATATTGGCTGCGCTAGTCTGGCTGTCCGACAGATCGATGCTGGCGCCTTGCAGCGTGGCGTCGCCTGCGACCAGGTTCAGGCCGTTAGCAGCGAAGGCCCGGGTGGTGGCGACGTTGAGGTCGCCCACTGTGCCCAGGATTCCATCGGCATGGATACCGGCGCCCAGCACGCCCGATCTGCTGGAAGCCACACTGCCGGCATTGATGGTGGTGTGGCGAGCGGAGGTGATGCTGCCGTCGTTGATCAGGATACTCGTGATATTGAGCGTGCTGTCGTTGCCGCTGCGAATGAAACTGCTGGTGCCGCTGTTGTTCAACGCGCCGGCTTGCGCCGCGAGATCGGCACCCGCTGCGATAGCGCCACCTGCATTGTTCAGCGTGCCGGCTACGTTGAGGTTGGCGGCACCGCTGCTGGCCAGGGTGCCATTGTTATTGAGCAGGTCACCACTGGTAGTGATGGCCAGCCTGCCGGCCTGCAAGGTGCCAGCTGTGTTATTGAACTGACCGACGTTGGCGTTGAAGGTGTTGCTGACGTCGAGCGTGCCGCCGGCGTTGCTGAAGCTGGCACCGGAGACAGCCATGTTGGCAACGCTGAGCGCGCCGCCGGCGTTGTTCACCTGTGGGGTTTGCAGCGTAATGGGGCCGGCCGCGTAGATATGGCCGCCATCGTTGTAAATGGTGCCGGCGACGCTGATGCTGCCGGGAATGGTATCCGCGGTTGTGTTGCTGCCGGCCGGTGCCGAGCCGGTTGTAGGGCTGCCTGAACTGGGACTGGACGAACTTGAGCCGCTGCCCGTGGTTGGCGTCGCTACCGGTTGCGGACCCACCACGCCGCCGCTGGTATTGGTCAGCGTCGAGGCGGCTAGCGTCAGGCTGTTCAAACTGGCCTGGACGATGGTGCCGCCCTCGTTGTGCAAGTCGCCCACGCTGCGCAACTCCACGCTTTGGCCCTGCAGGGTGCCTGTGTTCTCCAGGCGTCCGGCGGAGGTAACGACCAGGTTGCCTGCGCTGGCGCCGATGGCGCCGGTGTTGCGCACGCCCAGGCCAGCTTCGGTGCCAATCAACGAAATGGAGTTGGCGTACATACCACCCAGGGCGGAAACGTCCAGCGCGAAGGTGGGTGTTGCTCCGTTGCCCGTGATTGGGGCTACCTGGTTGGCGTCGACCGGGATTTGATTGGCACCAGTAACCACTTTAAGGTCACGGGCCCAGATGCCCGCATTGAGGGTGACAGCGCGAGCCAGGATGGCAGCGTAGTCGGTGGTGCGGGCGTCCAGGCCAGCACTACCGATGCTGATGGTGCCGCCATTGACCATAAAGCCCTGAAGGCCGCCCAGCAGGTTGAGTTGCAGAGCGCCAGTTGTGAGGGTCGCCTGCGAGACGTTGATGAAGCCGCTCCCATTCACGGAGATACCGTTCGGATTGGCGACCACAACCTCGGCGCGCTGGCCAGCCACTTCGATGTAGCCGTTCAGGTACGTGGGGCTCGTCGAATTGACCTCATTGAGAATGACGCGCGCAGAACCAGCCGCCAGCCACGGATTGCCTTGCACCCACGCGCCAAGCTGACTTTGTATGTTGCTTCTGCTGTTGTTAAGAACGGCGCCATTCGATTGAATGTCGAATTGGCTGAAGGTATTGCGCGAAACACCCGCGGCCGAAGGGGTGGTGATATTGACAAGGGGCACACCGTTGGGTGCAGCCAGTATGGTGGCGCGCTGGTTGGGAGCCGCGCTGGGGTCGGCGGCAATTTGGGCGTGAGCCGGCGAGATCGGGGACAGGCTTGTCAGGCAGGCCAGCAAGACGGCCACGGCACAGGGGATGGCCGGGCTGGCTCTGCGGATTGAGGTTTGAGCGAGCTCGGTGCTGCCATTACTTGTGGCAGTAGCCCTGGAAACGCCCTTGCCAACGCTCGTGGCAGACTCTTGCACCACCACATGGTGCCCCCGCACCGCGTTAAAGATGACGCGGTGAAAATTTCGATTCATTTTTGGTTCCCCCTGTTGCCTACAACGAAACCGCGACACTTGTGACAAAATGTTGCTAATTATTACAGGCAATTCCGCACCAATAACGTGAATTTATTCACGAAAGAGCGGATTGACTCAAGTGAATCGCCCACAGATCTACCATGGGAGAGCAAGTTTCGGCATCGTGAAGATGCGCTAACCCGGGGATTGGTCCCTGCTCCGCGATCCACGCATCTATCTTTTCGTGATGCACGCGTAGCGGGCCAATCGGGCACCTACCTATTGAGGTCGAACCACAGAATAGACACCAAAAAGCGTGAAATAGTGACGCATTTCGCCACCCGGATCACAAGAAGGGCCGTTTTGGGCCGACAGCGCTGGCATCTGCGATATAGTCGGTTCCGGTTCGAACTGAACGTTCGGTTGCATCTTTTTAGGGGGTACGCCGTGAAAAGTTTTTTAACCACTGGCACAACCGTGCTACGTTGGACGCTGCTAGGCGTTATGGCCGGCATGCTCTCTGCGTGCGCTGGCTTTTCCAGCAGCTTCCCGCCCGCGCCGGTTGATGCGGCTACCCCAGACTACAACTATATTGTCGGCCCCGGCGATACGCTGAACATTATCGTTTGGCGCAACCCCGAGCTCTCCCTCTCGGTTCCCGTTCGCCCCGACGGCAAGATTTCCACACCTTTGATTGACGAGCTCGTTGCCCAAGGCAAAACTTCGCAGGAAATCGCGCGGGACATCGAAAAGGCGCTGAGCAAGGTGGTCCGTGACCCGGTCGTCACCGTCATCGTCACCAATTTTGTAGGCCCCTACGACCAGCAAATACGCGTCATCGGGGAAGCGGCAAAGCCTCAGACCTTGCCCTACAAGCAACATATGACCTTGCTGGATGTGATGATCGCGGTGGGTGGCCTGACCGATTTCGCCTCCGGCAATAGTGCCTCCATCACGCGCACGTCGGAAAACAACAAGCGATATTCGGTTCGCCTCAAGGACCTCATCAAGCGCGGCGACATATCGGCCAACGTCGAGATGAAGCCGGGTGACATTTTGATCATCCCGCAAGGGTGGTTTTAAGTCTGGCGCCTTTTTTGCTTGCTGCTTCGCTTGCCGAAGGTATTGCAGCGCCCGCCCCTGACTGCAAGGACCTGATTCGATGGATGAGTTGATTCGCCAGATATTGACGGCCGCCAGGGGTATGTGGCGGTACCGCTGGCTCGGGCTGCTGGTCGCGTGGATCGTTACCGCAATAGGCGCTTTCGTGGTGCTGTCGGTGCCTGACAAATACGAGGCGTCAGCCCGTATTTATGTAGATACGCAGTCCATCCTGAAGCCCTTGATGGCAGGGCTGGCAGTACAGCCTAACGTCGAACAGCAGGTGGTGATGTTGAGTCGCACGCTGATCAGCCGTCCCAATGTCGAAAAGCTGGTACGCATGGCTGATCTGGACTTGAAGGCCCAGTCCAAGGCTTCACAAGACGCGCTGATTGACGGCCTGATGAAGAATCTCAAAATCAACACTGTCGGACAAGACAACCTGTATTTGCTGTCATACCGCGATACGAGCCCAGAACAGGCAAAGAAGGTGGTCCAGTCGCTGGTGTCGATTTTTGTGGAGTCGCGATTAGGCGACACACGCAAGGACTCCACGGCGGCCAAGCAGTTCCTTGACGAACAAATCAAGACCTATCTGGCCAAGCTTGAAGACGCTGAATCCCGCTTGAAGGAGTTCAAGCTCCGGAATATCGAATTGCAAAGTGCCGACGGCACCGACATGGCAGGCCAAATCAGTGCGGTGAGCGCCCAATTGAACCAGGCCCGGCTTGATTTGCACGAGGCTGAAAACGCGCGTGACGCAGCCAAGCACCAACTGCAGGTTGAGCAAGCGCAGAACGCCGATATCACGTCACGCAGCCTGCTACAAGAATCAGCGATGTCAACCGCCACGCCAGAACTGGACGCCAGAATCGAGGCACAAAAGCACAGTCTCGACGATCTGTTGCAGCGCTTTACCGAGCAGCACCCCGACGTGATCGCAGCCAGGCGCCTTATCGCTCAACTGGAGGCTGCCAAGAAAAAACGGATAGATGAATTGCGAAAGGCCGCGATGGCGAATCCGGCACCAGTATCGAACAGCAGCCTCGCTTATCAGGAGCTCAATCGTCTGCTGGCGATGTCGGAAGTTCAAGTCGCGGCCCTGAAGGCAAGAGTGGTGGAATACGAGGCACGCTTCAATCGCGCGCGGGCCTTGGTAAAAACGGCCCCCGAAATCGAGGCAGAGTTTGCTCAACTGAATCGCAATTACGATATCAACAAAAAACATTACGACGAACTTGTGACCCGTCGGGAATCAGCCACATTGTCTGGTGATTTGGACAATGCGGCGGGCGTTGCGGATTTCCGTCTGATCGACCCACCTCGTGCCTCGCCCAAGCCCGTGGCACCCAACCGCCTGCTGCTGCTGCCGCTGGCGCTCCTGATCGCATTGGGCGCGGGCCTTGCTGTCACCTTTGCCACCAGCCAATTGCGCGCGGTGTTTTACGATGCGCGCTCATTGCGGGAGGTGGCCAGCCTGCCGCTGGTTGGTGTCGTGTCACTGGTTATGGACGACGCAAATGTAAGACGGGAAAAGACAGATTTGCGAAGATTCCTTGTTGGCTCATTCGGGTTGATCGCAGTTTTTGGGATCGGAATGGTCGTGTTTTCCATAATGTCCGGGCGGGCGGGATGAATCAACTATGAGCAGCTTGATCGAGCAGGCGGCAGAACGCCTAGAGCAACTTCGCCAAGCCGGCGCCGAAATGCCTCCGGCGCCGCCTGCGGCATCGCAAGCGGTCAGTGCCATCCAGCAGCCCATCAGCGAGTCCCAACAAGCCATCCCATCGTCCCGGTCCGTCGAGATCAATCTTGAGGCTCTTGCAGCGGCAGGCATTGTCAGTCCCCAGTCGCCACGCTCTCAAATTGCAGATCAATTCCGGGTCATCAAACGTCCACTCATCAACAACGCGATGGGTAAAGGACCCTCTGTCATCACCCATGGCAACCTGATCATGGTGACCAGCGCGCTAGCGGGTGAAGGCAAGACATTCACTGCCGTCAATCTGGCGATGAGCATTGCCACCGAGCTCGATTACACGGTCATGATGGTGGATGCCGACGTGGCGCGGCCCTCTGTCATGAAAGTGCTAGGGTTGCCTGAAGGACCCGGCTTGCTCGACCTGGTGCTGGACGACTCCAGCGACATGTCAAGCATGCTGTTGAAAACGAATATCGACAAGCTGACAATTCTGCCGGCGGGAACACCGCATCCCCGTGCCACGGAGCTACTGGCCAGTGACGCAATGATCCGGCTGCTGGACGAAATCGCAAATCGTTACCCTGACCGCATTATCGTGTTTGACTCACCGCCTCTGCTCCTAACGACTGAGGCACGCGTGCTGGCCTCTCACATGGGACAGGTGGTGGTTGTGGTCCAGGCTGGGCGAACTTTGCAATCGGAGGTCCGGCACGCGCTGGCGACCATTGAGGCATGCCCCGTCAAGTTAATGCTGCTGAATCAGGCCAGAACTCTTTCACAGGAGGGGTACGGATACGGGTACGGATACGGCCCAGGAATGGGCAGCAGGCCCGACTATCCCCGGCGTCAAGTCAAGTCATGATGTACAGATCGCATCCTCGGCGAAACCTGCGAATGACCGCCAAATCAGTGCCGTTGGCACTTGGTCTGGTTGTCGCGTCGGCTGCGGCTTACGCTCAAGATGCAGGCACAGACTCGAGCCCGATTCGGACAATGTCCATCGTGCCTCGTGTCTCGGTCACAGAAACCCTGACTAATAATGTGCAGTTGACAAGTGTCAATCCACAGTCAGATCTGGTAACAGAGGTCACCCCCGGAATCCGCGTCAACAGTCAAGGCGCGCGACTCAAGGGTTATCTCGATTATTCGGTCGACAAGATCATGTATGCGCAAAGCTCAGCGTCCAACCAGTATCAGCGCGCACTTAATACGGCAGGCACGCTGGAGGCAATTGATAACTGGGCCTATATTGATTTCAGTGGCTCGATTTCGCGGCAGGCGATCTCACCGTTCGGCACCCCATCGATCAGCAATACGGCCATCAATACCAATCAGACTGAGGTTTCCAGCTACCAGATATCGCCCTACGTGCGGGGCCGGCTAGGCGACGTGGCCAACTATGAGGCTCGATACAGCCGCGCGATCACGCGCAGCGATGCAGGCCCGTTTTCAGATGTGAACTCGACCAATGGAACTGCCAAAATCAGCGGAAACACCGCCATTAGCGGCCTGGGCTGGTCTGCGGACGCGAGCCAGCAAAACATAGACTACAGCAACAGTCTCCCTGCCGAGGCTGATCGTTTCACCGTTGGCCCGTCGTACGCGATCACGCCTCAACTGCACGTGTCCGCCAACGCAGGACGAGAACTCAATAACTACACTACACCCGACAAGCAAAGTTACTCCACGAGCGGCGTCGCTGTGAATTGGACTCCGTCCCCAACGACAACATTGTCTGCATCCAGGGAGCTTCGCTCGTTCGGAGAAACCCACAATGTGAATCTCGAACACCGAACGGGTCGAACCGTGTGGAAATTCACCGACACGAAAGACATACTTCAAGCGCAAGGTCAGACAGGGGTTGCAAATCTGGGGTCTATTTACGGCCTGTTGTACAGCCAATTTGCATCCATCGAACCCGACCCGACCGCCCGCGCCCAATTGGTCAACGCATTTCTGCAGGCCAACGGATTGAATCCCAATGCAACTGCGGTCAGTAACTTTTTGACATCGGCCGTCTCCCTGCAACGCCAACAGGAATTGTCGTTTGCTCTACTTGGTGTGCGAGACACAATCACGTTCGCCGCTACTAAGCTTGAGAGTAGTGGCCTCAATGCGGCGTCGACAGCCGCCAACAATCTTAATAACCCCCTGTTTTTTAACCAGTTCGGCTTCAGCGTCAATTACACCCATCGTTTGACACCTGATTATTCACTGGGAGTCATGGCGTCGCAGCAGCACACCTCAGCGTTGGGGCAGTCTAATTCTCAAGATGGAAGGTTGCGATCGCTCAACTTGAATGTCAGCGGCAAAGTAGGCAAGCAATCTACCGCTTCGATTGGATTTCGCCGCGTCGTTTACAGCGCGGCTACGCCATACAATGAATCCGCTGTTTTCGGCACCTTGATCGTGCAGTTTTGACCCATGTATGAAGCTTTTTACGGATTAAACAGCAAGCCTTTTCAGCTCAACCCTGATCCAAGCTTCTATTTCGGCAGTAAACAGCACCGTAGGGCCAAGGCCTACCTCGAGTATGGCGTCCAGCGAAATGAAGGCTTTATCGTCATAACAGGTGAGGTCGGAGCTGGTAAGACGACCATTGTGCGCGGCCTTTTTGCCAGCCTGGACCCCAAAAAAGTTGTTGCCGCCAATCTCGTCACCACGCAGCTGGATGCCGAAGACACCCTGCGCATGGTGGCTGCCGCATTCGGTGTTCGGGTCAAGGACGCGTCGAAGGCCGAAGTTCTATTGGCACTGGAAGCGTTTCTAGTCCACCAGACAACTCAGGGCAAGCGCTGCCTGCTGATTGTCGACGAAGCGCAGAACCTCACTGCCCGGGCAGTAGAAGAGTTGCGCATGCTGTCAAATTTCCAGTTTGGTCAACAGGCGCTACTGCAGACGTTCCTGGTAGGCCAGCCCGAATTTCGCACCATTTTGCAAAGCCCCACCATGCAGCAACTCAGGCAGCGCATTACCGCTACCTGCCATATCGGCCCTCTGCTTTTGGATGAGACACAAGGTTATATTGAACACAGGCTGAAATGTGCGGGCGCAACTGGACGCCCGACCTTCGACCCGGCCGCTTTTGAGGCGATTTTTAAAGCCTCCGGTGGTATCCCCCGGCGTATCAACCTGATTTGCGATCGACTATTGCTACTTGGGTTTCTGGGCAACAAAGCCAGCTTTGGCCTTCAGGACGTCAACAGTGTTTCCAGCGAGATTCACGACGAATCGACACCCCCACCCAATAGTGAGTTGGGAGCGACCCCTGCCGAGGACAACTCCAGCCTTCAAAGTTTGACTGCAACTGGAACGATTGATGTTGATCTCGCGAAATTGCAGGTTACTCCCGCCCTCGCAGAGACGATTTCCAGTCAAATCAACTCCTTGAGTGCTGAACAGCACGATAGCCGACTGCGGCGCCTCGAGCTGAGCGTGGCCCGTCTTGAGCGGATCAATCTCGAGGTTTTGTCGATGCTGCAAAAACTTGTCACAGCTGTCAGTAAACCCAGTCAGGAAGAGCATTCGTGAGCAATCCAGGTGTCGCAAAAGTGCCCGTTGTGGATTTGGGCCCTGTCATTTGCGTAGTGGGTGCCCGGCCCAACTTCATGAAAATGGCTCCTATTCTTAGGGCAATGGCTGCACACGTTCCTCAGGTACCAGTTTTGCTGGTGCACACGGGCCAGCACTACGACCAAGACATGAGCGGACGCCTGTTCGAAGAACTGGGCCTAAGGCGGCCGGACGTCAATCTCGAAGTAGGCTCCGGCACCCATGCCATACAGACTGCTGAAGTCATGCGCCGGTTTGAGCCCGTTGTTGATGCGCACTCGCCTTCCTGCGTGGCGGTGGTTGGTGACGTCAATTCGACACTAGCTTGCGCTCTGGTTGCTGTCAAGAAAGGCATACCGGTAGTACATATTGAAGCCGGCCTGCGCAGCTACGACCGGACCATGCCCGAGGAAATCAATCGCATCCTCACAGACCAAATTTCTGCGCGACTCTACACCACTGAGCGCACCGCGGAAGACAACCTGGTGCAAGAGGGCATACCGTCCCAGCACGTTTGCTTCGTGGGAAACGTCATGATTGACTCGGTGGTTTATGGCCGGGCAAACGCGCGCAGCGCCGCACAGACCTTGCGAGCCTGCCAAATGGACCCCGCACTTCTGAGCGGCCCGGCTGGTTATGGCGTCGTGACCCTGCACCGTCCCTCCAACGTAGACAATGTAGAAACCCTACGCGCCTTGTTGGAGGCGCTGGCTGAGGTTGCGGGCAAGTTGCCGCTGGTGTTCGCATTGCATCCCCGCACCCGCAGCAACATTGACCGTTTTGGCCTGGCGAACCTCATTGATCCACTGCGCATGGTGCTGCTGCCGCCGCAGGGGTACCTCGAAATGCAGGGGTTGATGGCTGGTGCCACCATCGTACTCACTGACTCGGGTGGCCTGCAAGAAGAAACGACGGCGTTAGGCGTGCCTTGCCTGACTCTGCGCGAAAACACTGAGCGCCCCATCACTATCGAGCAAGGTACCAACATGCTGGTGGGCCGGGATCGTGCCGCGATCGTGGCCGCAGTGGGGGAAGTTTTAGCAGGCCGGGGCAAACGCGGCCGCTTGCCTGAACTATGGGACGGTCATGCCGCAGAGCGTATCGCGGCCGACCTGTACCAATGGTTGACACGCAGGCAAGCTGGTGCGACCCGGAACGCATTTACCGCGTAGAGCACCGGTATGTCAAGCGCAGCACCCATCACCAACGCGCTGACAATCGACGTGGAGGACTATTTCCAAGTCTCGGCATTTGCACCGCATATTGCACGTTCCGAATGGAGTACGCGCGAATGTCGCGTCGAGCGCAACGTCAACGCCATTCTTGAGATGCTGGCCAGTCACGGCACCAAGGCCACTTTTTTTACGCTGGGCTGGATCGCCGAACGGTACCCCCAGTTGGTGCGCCAGATCGTCAAGGAAGGACATGAGCTGGCCAGTCATGGCTATGGTCACGAGCGCGCGTCTGATCAGACTGAAGCGGCCTTTTTTGCCGACATTCACTTGGCCAAGATCGTGCTGGAAGATTTAGC
>SCRR01000397.1 GCA_004322085.1 Burkholderiaceae bacterium | reverse complement strand
GTGGCCTTGCGCGACACGAAATATTCGAAATGCAGGCTGTGAGTCTGGTAAAGGTTGGGCTTTTTTTCGTTTGGCAGCTTGATGTTCAGGCCAATGCTCTTGCCGCCCGCGTTGTAGGCTCCTTTGTTGGCGGCTTCCATGATGCCGGGGCCCCCGCCGGCAATAACTGGCAGGCCAGCCAGTGCCAGGCTCTTGCCTAATTGCTCACTTAGCGCATAGTAGGGGGAATCGGGAGTGATGCGGGCGCTGCCGAAAATGCTGACGCCCTGACCAATTTCCTGAAGGGCGTCCGCAGCAGCCTGCATCTCTGACATAATCGCAGGAATCTGCTCGGTTGCCGAGACACGGACTGTTTTGTCACTTATTGTCATGAAAAAAACCTTATTGCTTGTTGATGGGTCCAGCTATTTGTATCGGGCTTACCACGCGTTGCCAGACCTGCGAAACGCCAAGGGTGAACCTACGGGTGCCCTGTACGGCGTGATATCCATGTTACGTAGACTGATGCAGGATTACAAGGCAGACTACGCCGCCTGTGTGTTCGACGCTCGAGGAACTACGTTTCGAGACGATATCTACCCCCTGTATAAAGATAATCGGCAGCATATGCCGCCCGAGCTGGCTGCTCAGGTCGATCCCATACACGAAGCCGCCAGGGCGATGGGCTGGCCGGTGATAAGCATAGAGGGTGTCGAGGCCGACGACGTCATCGGCACGCTGGCGGTACAGGCGGCGGCCAGCGGTGTTCATACGGTGATTTCCACCGGCGACAAAGATCTGGCTCAATTGGTCAACCCTGACGTTGAGCTGGTCAATACCATGACCGGCGATCATCAGGATATCGCTGGGGTTGTGCGCAAGTTTGGCGTTAAGCCCGAGCAGATGGTCGATTTTCTGATGCTCACGGGTGACACGTCCGACAATATTCCGGGTGTTCCAAAGGTGGGCCCCAAGACGGCCGCCAAATGGCTGGGTGAATACCAGACATTGGATAATCTGGTGGCCAATGCATCAGCCATAAAAGGTGTGGTCGGCGAGAGCCTGCGTCAGGCGGTTCCCAATTTCGAGATGACGCGCCGGCTGGTCACGATAAAAACGGATTGCGATATTCCGGTAATTTCAGATGGCCTGTCGGCTCTGGTACCGGCCGCGCCGGACCGCAAGGCGCTCTTGGGTCTGTATGACCAGTATGGCTTCAGGACCTGGTTGCGCGAGCTAAGCGGCGACCCGGAACGCGTGCCAAGCCAGGACAGCCGGATTGCTGCTGATGCGCCGCCGCCGGTGTCTGAAGTCAATTACGAAACGGTAGTGACCTGGCCGCGGTTCGAGCATTGGCTCGACCAGATCCAGAAGGCAAAGCTGGTTGCGATTGACACTGAAACGACGTCGCTGGATCCCATGCGGGCCCGCCTGGTGGGTGTTTCGCTGTCGGTTACACCGGGTGTTGCGTGTTATATCCCGGTAGGCCATCATGGCCCCGACCATCCGGAGCAGTTGCCCAGGCAGGACGTGTTGACGCGTCTGCGTCCCTGGCTTGAAGATTCGGCCGCGCACAAGCTGCTGCACAATGCCAAGTACGACGCACATGTTTTTTTGAACGAAGGCATCACCCTCAGAGGCATCACTGAAGACACCATGCTGCAAGCCTATGTGCTTGAATCGCATAACCGGGTTGGCTTGCAGGAACTGGGTGAACGCTGGCTGGCGCGCACAGGGGTTACCTACGAAGACCTTTGCGGCAAGGGAGCCAAGCAGATCGGGTTTGGCGAGGTCGAACTCGAAAAGGCAGGCTACTACGCCAGTGAAGATGCCGATTTCACCTTGCAGCTGCACCACGTGCTCAGACCCAAGGTGGCTGCTGAAGCGGGCTTCGAGGCCACTTATCAGCTCGAAATCAAGACTTCCGCGGTGCTTACCACCATGGAGCACAACGGGGTACGCATTGACGCTACCGCACTGGCGCAGCAAAGTACTGAGCTGGGTCAGCAGATGCTCCAGCTTGAACACAAGGCGCATGAACTGGGGGGACAGCCTTTCAACCTGAATTCACCCAAGCAGGTGGGCGAAATCCTGTTTGGACGTTTGGGGTTGCCGACGGTCCGCAAGACCGCCAGCGGCGCGCCGTCCACCGACGAGGACGTGCTGACCAGGCTGGCGGCCGATTATCCGCTGCCGCAGGTGCTGCTCGACTACCGCGGCCTTTCCAAGCTGAAGTCCACCTACACTGACAAGCTGCCGAAGATGATCGATCGGGAAACCGGCCGCGTACATACGCGTTATGCCCAGGCGGCCGTCATCACGGGGCGCCTGGCGTCGTCAGACCCGAATTTGCAGAATATTCCAGTGCGCACCCCGGAAGGGCGCAGGGTGCGGACGGCCTTTATTGCCACAGACGGCAAGATCATCTCGGCGGATTATTCCCAGATTGAATTGCGCGTCATGGCGCATGTCTCGGGCGACGTCAATCTTCAAAGTGCGTTCGAGCATGGTGAGGACATTCACCGGGCGACGGCATCCGAGGTCTTTGGTGTTGCGCCGGACGCTGTGTCATCCGAGCAGCGGCGTTTTGCCAAGACCATCAATTTCGGGCTGATCTACGGCATGGGTGAATTTGGACTGGCCTCCAGTCTTGGCATCACACGCGATGCGGCCAGGTCCTACATTGACCGCTATTTTGCCCGCTATCCCGACGTGGCGGCGTACATGGAGCGCACCAGAACTCAGGCGCGCGAGCGGGGTTATGTCGAGACCGTGTTCGGGCGTCGGTTGTGGTTGCCGGATTTGCGGGGTGCCAAGGGTCCCAGGGTAGCGGCGGCCGAGCGGGCAGCCATTAACGCGCCAGTGCAGGGTACGGCGGCCGATCTCATAAAAATGGCAATGGTGGCAGTGCAGGACTGGATCGACGCGCGCAAGCTTAAGGCGTTGCTCGTCATGCAGGTGCATGACGAGCTCGTGTTGGATGTCCCTTTGGATGAAGTCGATGAGGTGCGTACCAACCTGGCAGGGCTGATGTGCAACGTGGCGCGACTGGCTGTTCCGCTCGTGGCCGAGGTGGGTGTGGGCGACAACTGGGAGCAGGCCCATTAGATGGGCATTGTGTCTAGAATACCGGGGTGGGCCTTGAAACGGCCGCGTTTTCGGGCATACATTAAGGCAAGGACCCGGTGTGCTGCAACGGGCGGTGCCAGGTAGCGCCCACCGCCAATATTTCAGGAGATGAGATGTCTTTTTCACCTATAACAGGGCAAGCCGCGACGGCTATCCATACACCTGCTGACGGACTGGATCAGGGTGAGTTCGACTTGCCGGTGCCCGATGGAACAATCAAGGCGTACTACGCCGCTCCGTCCGTCGGGGCAAATTTTCCCGTGATCCTGGTCATACAGGAAATATTCGGCGTACATGAGCATATCCGGGATGTGTGCCGACGTTTTGCAAAAGAGGGGTATCTTGCAGTTTCCGCCGAACTTTATCAGCGTCAGGGCGATGCGTCTGAGTACACCGACATTGCGTCGCTGATTGCGAAACTAGTTTCCAAGGTGCCCGACGATCAGGTTATGGCCGATCTGGACGCCTGTGTGCGCTGGGCCGCTACACGTGGCGCCAATGTGGCGCGGCTGGGCGTTACGGGATTTTGCTGGGGCGGCCGCCAGGTCTGGCTGTATGCGGCCCACAACCCGGCATGCAAGGCCGCCGTGGCCTGGTACGGCAAGCTTGCAGCGGGTCACGGTCCGCTGCAAAAACACCATCCCGTCGAAATCGCCGGGTCCATTCATGCGCCGCTGCTGGGGCTGTATGGCGGGAAGGACACCAGCATCCCGCAGGAAGACGTCCGTCGTGTCGAAGGAATTCTGGCACACGGCAACGAAGCGGCAAGGGCCTCGAAAATAGTAGTGTATCCCCAGTCCGGCCATGCGTTTTACGCCGATTATCGGCCCAGCTATCATGCCGACGACGCAAAAGACGGGTGGAAAAGGACGCTGGATTGGTTTCACAAATATCTTGCCTGACTGGAGGGTTTGAGGCGGTCCACGAGGCGTATAGTTACGCCTTTCCCCGGTTCCCTGTTTCCTGATCCGTTTCTGGTGCCGCATGCAGTCTTTGTGGATGTTATTGGCAAGCGCCATGTTTGCCCTCATGGGGGCTTGTATAAAAATGGCGTCCGACTATGCGGCCTCGTTGCCGCAGGTGGTGCTGTTTCGCGGCGTGCCCTCGGTGCTGGCGCTTTATGCATGGGCCATGCTCACGCATCGGCGCATCGCACCCACCAGCTGGAAATTGCATATCTGGCGCAACCTGTCGGGCATCACAGCCATGTGGCTCGGGTTTTACGCGCTGGCCCATCTGCCGCTTTCCACTGCTGTCAGTCTCAACTACACGTCGCCATTGTTCATCGCCGTGGGCGTACTCTGCTGGGGCACTGCGCGCCGTGATCCCGTGCGCATCATTGCTGTGGCATTGGGTTTTTTGGGAGTGATTGGTGTATTGCGCCCGAGCGTCGAGCACGAGCACTTCCACGCTGCGCTTGTAGGGCTGGCTGGTGGAGCCATGGCCGCAGTGGCCATGATGCAGGTGCGTCAGCTTGGCCGGGCCGGTGAGGCTGAATGGCGCACCGTACTGATATTTTCCATCTTTGTCTGCGTCAGCAGTCTGGTAGGGCTTGGAATTGATGGCTGGCGGCCTCTGGACGCGCGGGCTTGGCTTGCGCTTGTGGTGATGGGTGCCTCGGGCATGGTTGGCCAGCTTGCCATGACGCGTGCTTTTGGCCTGGGCTCAACACTGCTGACAGCGGCTTTGCAGTATTCGACGATCATATTTGCTACCCTGTTGGGAATGCTGTTCTGGAACGATCATCCCGACATCATCGCCTGGGCGGGAATGGTGTTCATCATTGGCTCGGGACTGTTATCGATCTGGCGTACATTCGTTAAGGGCAGGGCCTCTGGTGGTGCCGTGCCTGTGCGGGTACTACCCGGTCGCACCGGCGGGACGGCAGGACAAAAAAGTTTATGGCTTCGGGCCCCGGTAGTGGGTGCGGTTCGCCTGACGCGGATGGTACAGGCGTGGAAATCTAGGAGATAACGGCATGGCAGGTTTGTTGATTGATGCGGCGCAGTTGCAGCAGGCGATAACGGCGCCGGGATGGCTGGTTTTTGATGTGCGCCACGAGCTGTCCGATCATGAGGCGGGGCGGCGCGCCTACGAACAGGGTCACGTGCCTGGCGCGATTTTTCTCGATCATGAACGCCAGCTGTCGGCGCACAAGACTGGTCATAACGGCCGTCACCCGTTGCCCGCGCTCGCCGACTTTGCGGTGCTGATGCGGCTGCAGGGGCTTACCTCCAAAACGCAGGTTGTGGTTTATGACGCCAGCAACGGCATGTTTGCCGCGCACTTGTGGTGGATGTTGCGCTGGCTGGGCCACGAGAACGTGGCAGTGCTGGATGGGGGTTGGCAGGCGTGGGTGGCGGCGGGTGGCAAGATTGAGACGCGCGTCAACGCGGGGGCAGTCACCGAAGCCCAAGCGTTGCAGGGTATGGGCTATGGGCCTGCTCCTGCCATGCCTACGGTGGACGCGGCGGGAATCCTGTCGAATCTGGACTCAGGGGTATTGACTGTGGTCGATGCTCGGGCGGCGAACCGCTTTCGTGGCGAAGTCGAACCGATGGATCCGGTCGCAGGACATATCCCGGGCGCGATCAATCGGCCCAGTTCGCTGAATATCGGCCCCGACGGGCGCTTCAAACCGGCAGCAGTCCTGCGGGCCGAATTCGAGGCTTTGCTTGGTGCAACGCCGCCATCAAGCGTCGTGCATCAGTGCGGCTCGGGTATTACCGCCAGCCATAATCTATTTTCCATGGAGGTGGCTGGGCTGAAGGGGTCGCGGCTGTATCCGGGGTCGTGGAGCGAATGGTGCAGCGACTCGGCGCGACCCGTTGCCAGGACGTCGGACAACTAGTCTTTTTCTTTGAGCCTGCGCACGCCGTTACGCGTGCGGTGCATGGGAAAAGTCAGCGTGCCGTGGCGCCCATCATACGGCGATACCACGAATGAAAATGCAACATGCCGTCTTCCATGGGAGACTGATAGGGGCCTGATTCGCTGGTGCCGCGCTGCATCAGCACTTTACGGCCGGCATCCATGCGTTCAGCTATTTCGTCGTCTTCCGTTGCGGTTTCAAAATAGGCTGCACGCTGGGCCTCGACGAATTCGCGCTCGAATGCCGCGATTTCTTCGGGGTAGTAGAACTCAACGACATTGACGGTTTTTTGCGGGCTGACCGGATGCAGGGTGGACAACACCAGAACATGTGGGTAAAGCTCGATCATGTGCGTGGGGAAGTAGGTAACCCAGATTGCGCCAAAGTCGGGGGCCTGGCCGCCGCGGTAGTCCAGCAGACGTTCGTGCCAAGTCCGGTAGGCTTCGCTGCCGGGCTGGTTCAGCGCATCGTGCACACCGACGCGCTGAAGGCTGTGCCAGTCGGAGAATTCCCAGCTCAGGTTGTCACACGTGACGAAATGCCCCAGACCGGGGTGGAAAGGACCGACGTGGTAGTCCTCGAGATACACCTCGATGAAGGTTTTCCAGTTGTAATTGCACTGATGGACTTCGATGTGATCAAGGACGTAGTCGGAGAAGTCGAACTCGGGCCGTGCGAACAGGGATGCCATATCGGCCGCTGGATCGCGAGGGCCTTCGAAGAGCAGTCCATGACAGTTTTTAAGCGTGAATTGGTGCAGGTCCATGCGCGGCGTTTCAGAAAACTGAGGGGCGCCGAGAAGCTGGCCCTGTTTGCTGTAGGTCCACCGATGCACCGGGCATACGATATTGCCGCCGGTATCGCGCAAATTGCCGTGGTCGGGCGCATTGAACCCCAGCATGACAGCCTGCCTGTGTCGGCACACGTTGGAAAGTAATTCGACGCCTTGCGCGGTTCGCACCAAGACCCGTCCTGCGTCTTCGTGTGTCAGCGTGCGCCAGTCACCAATTTCTGGCACGAATTTTTCATTGCCGAGATAGCAGGCGGATTTTTCGAAAATAAGTGCTTGTTCTTGCGCGAAGATGGCTGCATCGAAGTAGTTGTCAACGGATAATTGCGCATTTTCCAACGCAAAGTGCGCGTCCCGACCAATGTCGGTCATGGGTCTTCCTCTCCCGCCTAGTTAAAGTCGGAAAGCACTTTTCGGGCAAGTGTTCCGGTGCGAAAAATTGCGGCCTGGCCGGTCAAAATAAAGAACCTGATTGTACCCCAAATTTTCCTTATAAAATAAGGCCTATCATGGCTCTGGGGCGCCTATGGCCTTTGCGCTTTGCCGTATTTAAAGGCATGGAGGTCACGCTTTCCCGTACAATCCCGATTGGCGATTGAAATCAGTGCCGCTATTGCAGGCCGTTTTTTGGAGAACACCATACCGATGGTCGATAAACGAGACGTCGCTCACACAAAAGGTGGCCAGCCGGCAGCAGACAATGGCGCGTCGCAGGTGGAAGATGAAGCCCTTCCTCAAGATTTTGAAACGGCTTTGGCGCAGCTGGAGGCACTTGTGGCGCAAATGGAAAGCGGTTCGCTGGCGCTGGATCAATCTCTTGCCGCCTACGAGAAAGGAGTTGGCCTGGCCAGGATATGCCAGAACCTGCTCGATTCGGCCGAACAGCAAGTCAAGGTATTGCAGGGCAATCTGCTCAAACCGCTTGCCGAAACGCCCGAGGGCGATGAGGACTGAACATGGCCGGGCAAAAGAAAAATTTTCCTAAGTGGCTGGCCGACCGGGCGCGTCATGTCGAGTCGGTGCTCGACAATTTCCTGCCCGAAGAGACCGTGCCACCGACCCGGCTGCACGAGGCAATGCGCTACGCGGTACTGGGGGGCGGCAAGCGGGTGCGGGCGGCCTTGGTCTATGCTGCAGGCGAAGCGTCTGTAGTCTCGGCAGATTCACTCACTTCTGCTCAGGGTATGGCCCTGGACCATGCGGCGTCCGCCGTCGAGATGATTCACGCGTATTCCCTGGTACACGATGATTTGCCGTGTATGGACGACGACGCGCTGCGGCGCGGCCGGCCCACTGTACACATTCAATTCGGCGAGGCCATGGCCATGCTTGCGGGCGATGCACTGCAGCCGCTCGCGTTTGAATTGCTGGCCCAGATGCCCATTGCCCCAGCACTCATCGTGCAGGCGACCGAATTGCTGGCACGTTCTGCGGGAAGTCTGGGCATGGCCGGCGGCCAGGCCATCGATTGCATCAGCGTTGGGGTCGCACTTACGCGCGACCAGTTGCAGATCATGCACAGCATGAAGACGGGTGCCTTGCTTCAGGCCAGTATCCTGCTTGGAGGCATTGTGGCCGGTGCCAGTTCACCGACACGCACGGGCCTTGAATCGTACGCGCGGGCCATAGGGTTGGCATTTCAGGTTGCCGACGATATTCTTGACGTAACATCCGATACGGCGACACTGGGAAAGACTGCTGGTAAGGACATTGCGGGCAACAAGCCCACGTATGTGTCACTGCTGGGTCTGGATGGCTCACGCGAACTATTGCACGCGTTGCGCGATGAAGCCAAAGCCGCCTTGTTGCCGTTGGGGATCACCGGTGGGCGCCTGCTTGATGTGGCTGATTTCATAGTGCAACGAGATCGTTAGCAAGCGTGACTGGCGTATTGTTATCGCTGGCCACATGCGGATTCGCGGTGGGCGCTAAAATGGACAGTAACAGCATTCTCGTTGTGGAATCTTCGGGCCGGAACACCGGTCGGGCGGCGCTGGCGAGGCGTTGCATACCATAAGCTGCATGAAATGACTATTGTCTCTCTAGACCAAATCAATTCTCCGGATGACGTCCGGGCGCTGGACCGCCGCCAGCTCAAAGAGCTGGCAAGGCAGTTACGCGAATTCGTGTTGCAGTCGGTGTCGAAAACGGGTGGTCATCTGTCGTCCAACCTGGGGACGGTGGAACTGACGATTGCGCTGCATTACGTACTCAATACACCCGATGACCGCATTGTGTGGGATGTCGGGCATCAGTCGTATCCGCACAAAATCCTGACAGGCCGGCGCGAGGCCATGGCACATCTGCGCCAGTTTGGGGGGATTTCCGGTTTTCCCAGGCGCACCGAGTCGCCGTACGACGCGTTTGGTACGGCTCACTCGTCGACGTCCATTTCCGCCGCACTGGGTATGGCGGTTGCTTCACGCAATTTGGGGCTGGATCGCCAGCATGTGGCAGTCATTGGCGATGGTGCCATGACAGCGGGCATGGCGTTCGAGGCACTCAATAATGCGGGCGTTACGCCTGACGTGAATCTGCTGGTCGTGCTCAATGACAACGACATGTCCATTTCTCCACCCGTCGGAGCACTGAATCACTACCTGGCCAGGTTGATGTCGGGGCGTTTTTACGCTACCGCCAAGAATGTGGGCCGCGCTGTGTTGCAGCATGTGCCGCCCGTGCTGGAACTGGCCCGGCGCTTCGAAGACCACGCCAAGGGCCTGATGTCGCCTGCCACGCTGTTCGAGGAACTGGGTTTCAATTATGTCGGACCTATCGACGGGCACAACCTTGATGCCCTGATTCCGACTCTTGAAAACCTGCGCGCACTGGGTGGCCTGCAGTTCCTGCATGTCGTCACGCGAAAGGGCTGTGGGTACAAGTTGGCCGAGGCCGATCCGGTGCTGTACCATGGCCCGGGCAAGTTCGATCCCACGGTGGGCATTCAGAAGCCGTCCGTGCCTCCCAGGCAGACGTTTACACATGTGTTTGGCCATTGGCTGTGTGATATGGCGGCCGCCGACGAACGCCTGATCGGCATCACTCCAGCCATGCGCGAGGGCAGCGGGCTGGTCGAATTTCAGAAACGTTTTCCCCGCCGCTATTTCGACGTGGGTATTGCCGAACAGCATTCAGTCACGTTCGCTGCTGGTCTGGCCTGCGAGGGGCTGAAGCCGGTCGTGGCCATCTATTCCACGTTTTTGCAGCGGGCATATGACCAGCTTATTCACGACGTGGCGCTTCAGAACCTTGATGTCACGTTTGCGTTGGACCGCGCTGGCCTGGTGGGTGCCGATGGCGCCACCCATGCAGGCAGCTATGACATGGTCTATTTGCGGTGCATTCCCAATATGATGGTGGCCACGCCTTCCGACGAAAACGAGGCGCGATTGTTGCTGAACACCTGTTATGCGCATCCCGGCCCGGCATCGGTACGTTATCCGCGCGGAGCCGGCTGCGGCGCCGAGGTCACGGCGGGACTGGAAACGGTGCCGGTGGGCAAAGGACGTGTGTTGCACGAAGGCCACCGAATTGCCATTCTGGGGTTTGGAACGCTGGTGCCCGAGGGTCTCAAGGCGGCGCTGGCGCTGGATGCCACGATGGTTGACATGCGCTTTGTGAAGCCACTGGATGAAGAGCTGCTGCACCGGCTGTCGCGGTCGCACGAGGCATTCGTGACCCTTGAAGAAGGGGTTGTCATGGGCGGCGCCGGCAGTGCGGTGTCCGAATACTTTAATGCGCAGGGTATCCCCATTGCCCTTTTGCAGCTGGGTCTGCCCGATCGGTTCATCGATCATGGCGAACAATCGGTCCTGCTCAAGTCACTCGGCCTGGACGCGGCCGATATCGAGAGCAGCATCCGCGTACGCTTTCCGCCCGCGAAAGTCCGCAACAAACGTGCGTAATGGTAAGTTTCCCTAGCCCGCATAGGGAAGTCTGTTGCACTTTTGCGTCATAATGGTCGACAATACATGTTTAAACCCGCAATTTGGCGGGTGTGTTCAGGTTGAGTTATGAATTCCTTGATTGATTCCGTGGTGGTCATGCCCGATGTGCAAAGCAGTGTGGACACTCGCCACATGCCCATTCAGCGCGTTGGCGTGCGTGGTGTACGGCACCCCATGCTTGTGGCTGCGGCCGGTCAGCCACAGTCTACGATCGCCATGTGGGAGCTTACCGTTGCCTTGTCCGAGCAGGAAAAGGGCACGCATATGTCGCGGTTCGTGGCCTTGCTCGAGCAGTATCGGGCCACACCCATGACTCCTGCGCTATTTTGCGCCATGGCGCGTGACATGCTTTCGTTGTTGCATTCCGACCGGGGCGACATCTCGGCGTCGTTTCCGTATTTCATCAACAAGGCGGCGCCCGTTTCGGGTGTGACCAGCCTTATGGATTACGAGGTTACGTGGACGGCGCGGGCGCAGCAGGACGGCGTTGCCGAGTTCGAACTGGGACTGGTGGTGCCTGTTACCAGCCTGTGTCCGTGTTCCAAGGCCATTTCGGAATACGGCGCGCACAACCAGCGTTCGCATGTCTCGGTCAACGTGGTGTTCGATAGCAGTGCCGGCATCGACCTCGATGCGCTCATCGGCATGGTTGAAAAGCAGGCCTCCTGCGAATTGTGGGGTCTGCTCAAGCGCCCCGACGAAAAATACGTTACCGAGCATGCCTACGAAAACCCGAAATTCGTCGAGGATCTCGTGCGCGACGTGGCAGTACGTGTCAAGGCAATGGCTGGCGTACAGCGGTTTCACATCGAGGCCGAGAATTTCGAGTCCATACACAATCACTCGGCATATGCGGTCGTCGAAGGCTAATATGGCATAAAGCTGCGCCACAGCTGGATTGCGCGTGGCTATGCTAGAATAAGCGGTTTCTTGCTCGACTCTTTGCGTGGTTTGCCTGGTTTGCCTGGCTTACTAAGTAGGGGGCGGGCTGACCCTTTGGGTTTTTCCGGGATTTGCTTGCACGTTTTGTGCGGGCCCGGCCCCAAAGACATCCTCAAGGAGTGTAGTTTACATGCGCCACTATGAAATAGTGTTTATTGTGCATCCCGATCAAAGCGAGCAGGTGCCCGCAATGATCGAGCGCTACCAGACGCTGGTTACCAGCAACGGTGGCCAGGTGCATCGTCTTGAAGACTGGGGTCGCCGGCAATTGGCCTATCCCATCCAGAAACTCGTCAAAGCCCATTACGTCTGCCTTAACATCGAGTGCAATCAGGCCACCATGGACGAGCTCGAACATTCGTTCCGCTATAACGATGCCATATTGCGTCACCTCGCCATCAAGACCAAGAAGGCCGAGACGGGTGCTTCCATCATGATGAAGTCGGTTGAGCGCGAAGAAGCGCGCAAGACCAGTACTGACTCCACGGCAGCACACACGGCGACGCATTCGACGTCACATACGGCGGCATCGCACACAGCAACAACTACTGAACACCACGCGTAGGCGCCGGCGTTCCGAGCGCTAGCGTGAATCAGATTGCATTGACAGCAGCGGTAGTCGAAGTCAGACCCCTGAGGTATACCCCAGCCGGGTTGCCCGCACTGGAAATGTTGCTGAGCCACGAGTCCGAAGTGGTCGAGGCCAAAGTGGCCCGGCGCATCGAATTCGTCATTCTTGCGGTGGCTCTCGGAGACGTTGCCTTGCTGCTGGTGGACACCCCCTTGGGTGCGTCGCTGTCGATCCAGGGGTTTTTGGCCCCGGTTCGAAAAGGGGCAAGCAAGTTGGTGTTGCACGTGCAACAGGCTGGGCGGGTTTATGCAGGAAGTGCAACCGTTACCGTTTAGCGAAGTTGAATTCAGATTGCGCGGGCTGTTGGTTCACCCGACGCAGGTACAAACAGCAGGGGCTCGTCCCCAAATCAAAGAGGCACATGATGGCTTTCTTCAAAAAGAGTAAAGAAAAACGTAAATTCACGCAGCAGAATCCGCTGTTCAAACGCCGCAAATTTTGCCGCTTCACTGCGGCTGGCGTTGATCAGATCGATTACAAGGATCTGGACACCCTGCGTGACTTCATTCAGGAAAATGGCAAGATCATTCCCGCACGCCTGACTGGCACCAAAGCTCACTATCAGCGTCAACTGGACACGGCCATCAAGCGTGCGCGCTTCCTGGCTCTGTTGCCCTACACCGATAACCACCACTAATCCCAGGTCCATTGTCATGCAAGTCATTCTGCTCGAAAAAGTTGTCAATCTGGGTAACCTTGGCGAAGTCGTGCGTGTGCGCGACGGCTATGCCCGCAACTATCTCATTCCCCAGAAGATCGCCCGGCGCGCCACCGATCTGGCCCTTAAAGAATTTGAAGCCCGCCGCGCTGAAATCGAAAAGGTCCAGGCTGAAAAGCTGGCCGCTGCCAAGGCCGAGGGTGAACGGTTGGCCGGTATAACCCTCAAACTGTCCCAGAAGGCCGGCGCTGACGGCCGCCTGTTTGGTTCGGTGACGTCCATGGATATTGCCGCCGCACTGGTCAAGGAAGGCTTTACCTCGGTCATCAAGTCGCACGTGCGTCTGCTGGGCGGCTCCATCAAGTCGGTCGGCGAGTTCCCTGTGCAGGTCGTCCTGCATGCCGACGTAGTCGTCGATATTACTTTGGTGGTAGCAGGCGAAATGGCCTGATGCGGGCGGCCTGCGGGCCGCCTCGTTTATTGGCCTGATGTTGCGGTGCCAGATCGGGGGTAACTATTTTGGAAAGCACGTTGATTTCCGGTGATTCTCAGCTGGATTACCTGCGCGTTCCGCCCCACTCGATTGAAGCCGAACAGTCGGTGCTGGGCGGTTTGCTGCTCGACAACGCGGCCTGGGACCGCGTTTCTGATGTCGTCGGCGACGAGGACTTCTACCGGTACGACCACCGCGTCATCTGGCAGCACATTACTCGTCTGATCGGGTTGTCCCGTCCCGCTGATGTGGTTACCGTGCACGAGTCCCTTGCGATGGCCGGCAAGGCAGATGAAGTGGGCGGGCTGGCCTACCTGAACGCGCTGGCGCACAACACGCCCTCGGCGGCAAACATACGGCGCTACGCCGAGATCGTGCGTGAGCGGTATATGTTGCGCAAGCTGGTCTCGGTGGCCGACGAAATTTCTGCCGCGGCCTTCAATCCAAACGGTAAAGAGGCACGGCAACTGCTCGACGAAGCCGAGTCGCGTGTGTTCCAGATTGCACAGGAAGGGTCACGCGGTGCGTCGGGTTTCCAGGAAATCCAGCCCCTGCTGACTCAGGTGGTCGAGCGCATCGACGAGCTTTATCACCGCGAGGGCGGCTCCGACATCACCGGCGTGCCTACCGGGTTTACCGACCTGGATCGCCTGACATCGGGCCTGCAGCCGGGTGACCTGGTTATCGTGGCCGGACGTCCCTCCATGGGGAAAACCTCGCTTGCCATGAATATTGGCGAGCACGTCGCCATTGAGCAGGGATTGCCGGTGGCGGTGTTTTCCATGGAAATGGGTGCAGTGCAACTGGCCATGCGCATGGTGGGTTCGGTGGGGATGCTGGACCAGCAACGGATGCGTACGGGCAAGCTCACTGCCGACGATTGGCCGCGCCTGACACACGCCGTGCAGCAGGTGCAGGAGGCCCAGATTTATATTGACGAAACGCCTGCCCTCAATTCCATAGAATTGAGGGCACGGGCGCGCCGACTGGCGCGTCAATGTGGCCAGCTTGGCCTGATCGTCGTCGACTACATGCAGCTTATGTCGGCCAATTCTTCCGGTGAGAACCGCGCCACCGAGATTTCCGAGATCAGTCGTTCGCTCAAGAGTCTGGCCAAAGAGCTCAATTGCCCTCTGGTTGCCCTGTCGCAACTCAATCGCAGCCTTGAACAGCGCCCCAACAAACGTCCCGTCATGAGCGATTTGCGTGAATCCGGTGCCATCGAACAGGACGCCGACCTGATCCTGTTCATCTATCGGGACGAAGTCTACAATCCTGATTCGCCCGACAAGGGCACGGCTGAAATTATTATCGGCAAGCAGCGCAATGGCCCGATCGGCAGCGTGCGCCTCACGTTCCAGGGCGCCAGCACGCGCTTCCTGAATTTTTCAGCAGGCATGGGTGCAGCGTAGGCAGGTTCAGAGACTGGGCCTGGCAGCCGGCAAGGGCGAATCTCAGGAATATTGTGGGGTCATGGCCAGCGCCATGTCGTAGGCCGCGCGTAACGAGGTGAAGTCGGCGATTCCTTTGCCCGCAATGTCGAATGCCGTGCCGTGGTCGACGCTGGTGCGCACGAACGGCAGGCCCACGGTGACATTCACGCCGTGGTCGACCCCCAGGTATTTCACCGGAATCAGCCCCTGATCGTGGTATTGCGCAACGACTATGTCGAATTCGCCCTGGCGTGCGCGCATGAATACGGTGTCGCCGGGCCATGGTCCGCTGGCGTCTATGCCTTCTGCGCGCGCCTGCGCGATGGCAGGGGCGATGACGGTGACCTCTTCCTTGCCGAAACGGCCGTTTTCCCCGGCGTGTGGGTTCAGGCCTGCCACGGCAACCCTTGGGGCCGTGATACCTGCTTGCCGGCAGGCCAGTCGGGCCAGACGTATGGTGTTTAGCTCGGATTCGAGCGTGATGTGGGCACTTACGTTGGCAAGCGCCATGTGTATGGTGACAAGGATGACGCGCAGTTCGAGGTTGGCCAGCATCATGGCGTAGTGGCTGGTGCCGGTGCGCTCGGCCAGGATCTCAGTGTGGCCGGGGTAGTTGGCGCCGCCCGCCTGCATGGCCTCCTTGTTCAGTGGCGCCGTCACGATGGCGCGCAAAAGCGACTGTTTGGCATCGTCAATGGCGTGGCAAAGATATTCGTACGATCCCTGACCGGCAAGGGGACTGACCCGTCCGGGCGGTAGGTTCGCAGGCAGAGGCTTCCAGCGGTTGAGCACCTGCAGTAGGCCTGGTGTCGCGTCGGCCGTTTCAGGTGATGCGATTTGCCGGACGCTCAGTTGCCCACCCAGGCCCAGACGTGTGATGGTGGCTTCGAGAATTCCGGCATCACCGTACACGACGGTGCGCTGGGGCAGGCCGTGCCTGAACAGTTGCACAATGATTTCAGGTCCGATGCCCGCGGCGTCGCCCATGGTGATGCCCATGGGCGGCGGATCGCGGTGGCTGCTGGGACTCATGGACAATCCTGTCGCGAATACTGGTGCGCGCTGATCCGCTACAGGGCTTCGCTGGCGTAGTCGGCCAGGCGTGAGCGTTCGCCGCGTTGCAGGGTAATGTGGCCGGCGTGCGGCCATCCTTTGAAGCGATCCACGACGTAGGCAAGGCCAGAGCTGCCCTCGGTAAGATAGGGCGTGTCGATTTGCGCGATATTGCCCAGGCATACGATTTTGGTACCGGGGCCGGCACGGGTCACCAGAGTTTTCATTTGTTTGGGGGTAAGGTTCTGGGCCTCGTCGATAATCAGGAATTTACTCAGAAAGGTTCGGCCTCGCATGAAGTTCAGGGATTTGACCTTGATGCGCGAACGGATGAGCTCCATGGTTGGGTTCTTGCTCCATTCCTGGCTACCGGCGGAGGCAGCGATTTCGTTATTGGCACTTCCCAGGTGCAGTACTTCCAGGTTGTCTTCCAGGGCTCCCATCCATGGCAGCATTTTTTCTTCTTCGGTTCCGGGCAGGAAACCAATGTCGTCCCCTACCGGTACGGTTGCCCGGGTAATGATGATTTCGTTGTAGCGCTTGGTTTCGAGCGTTTGTGTCAAAGCCGAGGCCAGTGCCAGTAGTGTTTTGCCCGTACCTGCCTGGCCCAGCAACGAAACGAAATCGCAATCGGGATTCATGAGCAGGTTCAGGGCGAAGTTCTGTTCGCGGTTGCGGGCGGTAATGCCCCAGACATTGTTTTTGCCGTGACTGTAGTCCCGTAGCGTGGCCAGGATGGCACTTTTTCCGGTAACTTCCTTTACCTGGGCGTAGAGCGGCAGTTCACCCTCGAAGTAGACGAATTCATTGACAATGAATTCCGAGCAGAGTGGACCCTTGACTCGGTAATAGGTCGTTCCGCCTTGTTGCCAGGATTCGACATCCTTGCCGTGCTTGGTCCAGAAATTTTCGGGCAGCGGCATGACTCCGTCATACAGTAAATCGGAATCATCCAGGACATGATCGTTGAAGTAGTCTTCGGCCTGCAGCCCCAAAGACAGAGCCTTGAGCCTCATGTTGATGTCTTTGGATACCAAAGCGATTTGACGTTTTGGCTGAGCCTCGCGCAGGGCATGAACGACGTTCAGAATGACATTGTCGGCTTTGCTCAGCGGCAGTTCGACCGGCAGTTTTGAATGCAGTGCAGTAGTCTGGAAGTGCAAGGAACCCAGGGCTTCCACGTTGCCCAGCGTGTCCAGCGCCAGCCCATTTTGCAGTTTGCCGGAATTTCCGACCAGGCCGTCGAGAAAGCGGCTGACCTGGCGCGCGTTGCGCGAAACTTCGGACATGCCTTTCTTTTGATGATCGAGTTCTTCGAGCACGATCATGGGCAGGAAGATGTCGTGCTCCTCGAACTTGAACAGCGAATTGGGGTCGTGCAGCAGTACGTTGGTATCCAGAACAAACAGTTTGCGCCGCGCAACAGGCAGTCGTGTTTTCTTTTTGGCGTGTGGGCTGCTTACCACCGACAGGCGCGGAGATTCAACCGCCGGCCTCGCCGGAATCGCGGGCGGAACCACCTGCCTTGCGGCCGGAGCTGGGGCAGCGGGACGTGTTGCATCGGTGTCGGCTTCGAACTGTGCGTCAGCGGTGCGAACGAGCGCTCCCATGAGGGTGGGCAGCTTGGGTAGCGGCATACGGTGTGTGCTCCTGTGCGTTGTGTTGTGGCGAATCGGAAACCGGACTAGTGCTGGTCGAGAAGGGCTTGCAGGACGGCTTCGACGTGGCCCGGTACCTTGACCTTGCGCCACTCCTGCACCAGTATTCCCTTTGGGTTCACCAGAAAGGTGCTGCGCTCAATACCCCTGACCTGCTTGCCATACATGTTCTTCATTTTGATGACGTCGAACAGGGTGCAGAGCGCTTCGGTGTCATCGCTGATGAGCGCGAACGGCAGCTCTTGTTTTTCGGTGAAGCCTGCATGCGACCTCAGTGAATCGCGCGACACGCCGATGACGGTGCATTCTGCCAGGAGAAAATCCTTGTAATGGTCGCGAAACCCCTGCGCCTCGGTGGTGCAGCCTGGGGTGTTGTCCTTGGGATAAAAATACAGCACCCACCACCGTCCTTTGAGTGCCGCGGGACTTACTTCGCCTTGCGTGCTTTTGGCGGTGAAGTCCGGCAGTGGCTGCCCAACGGAAATTTGACTCATAGTTTATGGTTCCAGAGGCAGAAGGGCGGCGATGACACGACGTCCTTCGGACATGAGAATGTTGTAGGTTCGCGCTGCGGCCTGGGTGCTCATGGCTTCTACGCCGATACCCAGGTCGATCAGTGCTTGCGTGATGCTGCGCGGCAGGAACTGCTGCCGGGTGCCGGTTCCGATCAGGATGACTTCCGGGGCGTCGGGCGATTTTTGGGCAGGGGCGTCGTCCAGGAATGCCATGGGGTCGGCGGCCACCTCTTTGACGCCAGCGATTTCCTTCAGCTGCGTCGCGCTGATGTCTGACACCGCGCGCGCTTCCCAGAGCCGGATGTCGCCCTCGGGTCTAAAATACACAGCGTGTCGATACGCGATGGCGTTGATTTCGATGTAATCGTTGCCGTAGGCGGTTACCGTGTTCAGGGCTGGGATGGATTCGGCTTGCAGTTGCACTGATGGCTCCTCTAGTCTGTTTGATCATAGCGCAATCCTGAGTGGCTGGCAGGGCGTGCCCTTGGTGGCTTCCGCGCGTTTTGGCGCGTGCCATTCAACGCGTCCGGGTGCACCGGCATTTTTTATTTCGTGCTTTTCCGGCCTTTTTCTATCGTTTAAACTGTTAGGTTATTTGCTGAGCGACCTGACTTCGGCTAGATTACAGTTTTGCTGCGCTGCAACTATTTTCAGCCGCAGTGTCGCCTGCTTTTGTTTTGACTGCGTTCTGGCGGCTACCAGCGGGCGCGCCGCGGCCGTGGTATCTGGCCTGTTTTTTCCTATTCCAAGGATTCACGATGACGAGTTTTCCCCGTATAGAGCGATTGCCGCCTTACGTTTTCAATATCACTGGCGAATTGAAAATGGCGGCGCGACGGCGTGGTGAAGATATCATCGACATGTCCATGGGAAACCCGGACGGGCCCACGCCCAAGCATATTGTCGACAAGCTCATCGAAGTCGCAGGTAGGCTCGATACTCATGGTTATTCGGTTTCCAGGGGCATCCCGCGGTTGCGCAAGGCCATAACGGGATGGTATGAGCGACGTTATGGCGTGCATTTTGATCCCGACGCTGAAGCTATTGTGACTATAGGCTCAAAGGAAGGGCTGGCGCACCTCATGCTGGCGACGCTCGATCGTGGCGATACGGTTCTGGTGCCTAACCCGAGCTACCCCATCCATATTTATGGTGCCGTCATTGCCGGAGCAAACATCCGCTCGGTGCCCATGGCGCCGGGTGTGGATTTCTTCGCGGAAATCGAGCGCGCGGTTCGTGAAAGCATTCCTAAGCCCAAGATGATGATTCTGGGTTTTCCCAGCAACCCGACGGCACAATGTGTGGAGCTGTCGTTCTTCGAGCGCATCGTGGCGCTGGCCAAAGAGCACGGTATCCTGGTTGTCCACGATCTGGCGTACGCCGACATCACGTTCGACGGCTACGTGGCGCCGTCCATCATGCAGGTCGAAGGCGCGCGCGATGTGGCCGTTGAATTCTTCACCATGAGCAAGAGCTATAACATGGCGGGCTGGCGCGTTGGCTTCATGGTGGGTAACCGTGAGCTGGTCAATGCGTTGGCGCGCATCAAAAGCTACCATGACTATGGCATGTTCACTCCCATCCAGGTAGCGGCCATCGCTGCACTGGAGGGGCCTCAGGAATGCGTGGCGCGCGTGGTCGAGCAGTACCGCAACCGCCGTGATGTTCTGGTCAAAGGCCTGCACGAAGCAGGGTGGATGGTTGATGTACCCAAGGCCTCCATGTATATCTGGGCGAAAATTCCCGATTTCTATCAGGAGATGGGTTCACTGGAATTTGCCAAGAAATTACTCAATGATGCCAAGGTTGCCGTCTCGCCTGGCGTCGGCTTTGGCGATTTGGGCGATGGCTATGTGCGGTTTGCCATGATAGAAAATGAACAGCGCACACGCCAGGCTGTGCGTGGCGTCAAAGAGATGTTTCGCAAGGACGGATTGGTCAAATGAGCGGCAGCCTTGTGCGTGTTGGCCTGCTCGGCCTTGGGGTCGTGGGGGGTGGCACATGGAAAGTGCTGGCCCGCAATGCCGAGGAAATTGCGCGCCGTGCCGGCCACCACATCAAGGTGGTGGCCATCGCGGTACGCGACGTCGAGAAAGCCAGAAAGCTTGTAGGCCCGGACGTTTTCATTACCCGCGACGGCATGGAACTTGTGCGCCGGCCAGACATCGACATCGTCGTAGAGCTGATCGGTGGCGATACCCTGGCGCGCGAGTGGGTCATGGAAGCGCTTCGCCAGGGCAAGCACGTGGTCACCGCGAATAAGGCGTTGCTGGCGATGCACGGCAACGAGATTTTTGCGTTGGCGTCGTCCAGGGGGCTGATGGTGGGGTTCGAGGCCGCCGTGGCGGGCGGTATCCCCATCGTCAAGGCAATTCGCGAGGGGCTTACGGCCAATCGCATACAGTGGCTGGCCGGCATCATCAATGGTACGACCAACTTTATCCTCTCCGAGATGCGCTCGCGCGGCGTCTCGTTTGCCGAGGCACTGTCCGATGCCCAGCGTCTGGGTTATGCGGAAACCGACCCGACGTTCGACGTCGAGGGGGTGGATGCTGCGCACAAGCTTACGTTGCTTGCGTCGCTGGCCTTTGGCATACCCGTGCAGTTCGACAAGGCTCACGTTGAAGGCATTTCGGACTTGGCAAGTGAAGACATTGCTCACGCTGAACGCCTGGGCTACCGCATCAAATTACTGGGTATTACCCGCTACCGCAAAGAAGGCATCGAGTTGCGCGTGCATCCGACGCTGATTCCCGTCGAGCGTGTTCTGGCCAACGTCGAAGGCGCCATGAATGCCGTGCAGGTTTATGGCGATGCCGTGGGCGGCACGCTTTATTACGGGCAAGGTGCTGGTGAATTGCCCACGGCTTCGGCGGTGGTGGCCGATCTGGTGGATGTTACGCGCCTGCAGGCGGCAGATCCCGAGCATCGGGTGCCTTATCTGGCGTTTCAGCCCGACGCGATGGTCAATACGCCCATTCTGCCGATGTCCGACGTGATTTCTTCGTATTACCTGCGTTTGCGGGTCGAAGACCGTCCTGGCGTGCTGGCAGATCTGGCACGTATTCTGGCTGATTCCGATATTTCCATTGGCTCGATGTTCCAGGAGCCGCATGGCGTAAACGATGCCGACATTATTTTCTTATCGCATCAGGCACGCGAAGGCGACGTCGATCGGGCCATTCAAAAAATTCAGACACTACCCTTCGTCAAGTCCAAAGTTACCCGTCTGCGGGTGGAAAGCCTTCTATGAAATATCGTTCTACACGCGGCGGAATGGCCGCGCTGCCTTTTTCGGACATTTTGCTGGAAGGCCTGGCGCCCGATGGCGGGCTGACCCTGCCCGAATCCTTTCCGCACGTTGATACGCAACAGCTGGAATCGTGGCGTGCACTTGATTATCCAGGGTTGGCTGCTGAAGTTCTGGGCCTGTATATTGATGATATTCCACGAGCCGAATTAAGCCGTCTGGTTCGTCAGGTCTATCGGCCCGATGTGTTTGGCGCGGCCGAGATCGTACCGCTCAAGCCGTTGAATGACGGGTTGACCTTGCTCGGTCTTTCGCAGGGACCGACCCTGGCGTTCAAGGACATTGCCATGCAGTTTCTGGGGCATGTGTTCGAATATGTTCTGACGCAGCGAAACGCCACACTCAATATTCTGGGGGCCACGTCGGGCGACACCGGCTCGGCAGCCGAGTATGCGCTGCGTGGCAAGCGCGGGATTTCGGTTTTCATGCTGTCCCCGTACGGTCGCATGAGCGACTTCCAGCGTGCCCAGATGTATTCGCTGCAGGATGCCAATATTCACAACCTGGCGTTGCGGGGTGTATTCGACGAGTGCCAGGATATCGTCAAGAAGCTCTCCGGCGACCTGGATTTCAAGGCCAGCCATCATCTTGGTGCAGTAAATTCCATCAACTGGGCGCGCATCGCCGCGCAAATCGTGTATTACTTCTGGGGGTGGCTGCGCGTGACGCATGGCCCCGGCGAGCAGGTTTCGTTTGCGGTACCGTCGGGCAATTTTGGCAATATTCTTTCCGGCCATATAGCCCGCTCCATGGGGCTGCCGGTGCGGCGGCTGGTGCTGGCCACGAACGAAAACAACGTGCTTGAGGAATTTTTTCGAACGGGGATCTATCGGCCGCGCTCTGCGGAACAGACGCAAGCCACGTCCAGCCCCTCTATGGATATCTCCCGCGCTTCGAATTTTGAGCGGTTCGTGTTCGATCTTGTGGGGCAGGATTCGGGTAAATTGCGCGAGTTATGGGAGCAGCTTGGCCGCCGTGGCGAATTCGACCTGAGCCATATGCGTCCACAGTTCGAATCGCGTTATGGCTTCGTCAGCGGGTCGAGCACGCACGCCGATCGCCTGCGGACGATACGTTCGACGTACGAAGCGACGGGTGTGTTGATTGACCCGCATACGGCCGATGGCGTCAAGGTTGCGGCACACTATGTCGAATCGGGCATTCCCATGCTGGTGCTGGAAACAGCCTTGCCGGCGAAGTTCAGCAAGACTATCGAAGAAGCCATTGGTGTACCAGCCGAGCCGCCTGCGCACTTGCGCAGTCTGGCCAGCCTGGCACAGCGTGTTGAAGTCATGGATTGTGATGCGCAACAGGTGCGCCGTTATATCGAGCAGCATGCCGCCTGACAACTAAGGTTGAACTTTATGTTCACTGTGGGTCATTTCTTTGCTGTGGGTTTTGGTGCCGCACTCGGTGCCATCTTCCGCTGGATACTGGGGTTCTGGCTGAACCACAGTGGCGTACTTTTGCCATGGGGCACGCTTGCGGCCAATTTCATCGGCGGCTATGTCATTGGCGTAGCGCTGGGCGCGTTCCTGCTTTATCCGACAGTGCCCGACTGGATCAAGTTGTTTGTGACGACCGGTTTTCTGGGTGGACTGACCACGTTTTCGACATTTTCCGCTGAAGTCGTGGGCATGCTGGAACGCGGCGAATATGCGTCGGCGCTGGGTTATGGCGGGGTCAGCGTCCTTGGTACGCTGGCGCTGACCGCACTTGGTCTGGCCACGGTGCACGCGTTGCGCTAGCCACTGGCACGATAGTGGGCGTGAAGCGCGTTACGGGTGCTTTTGCATGATGAGTTCTGCCGCCGACCTTCCGCTGCGTACGGCGCCCTCCAGCACGGCCGGATAACCTGTATCGGTCCAGTCTCCGGCGATCCAGATTCGGGACCAGGGCGTGGCGTTGCCAGGGCGCTGCATGTCTGGCAGCGCGGCAAAGGTCGCATGTTTTTCGATGACCAGTTCGTACGCGGTGATCGTGGGCATTGGGGCGAAACGGACAGTCTGCTCGGTAACCTGTTCGATTATCGCGGCGGCCACGTCTTCGCGCTTATGCTTCGTGAGTTCACGCGCATCACTGGCCACGACGCAAAGCATGGGTGGCTGGCTGCTGTCCAGTGAGAAAACGCTGCGGTCGAACAGCCACTGCCCGAAATGCAGCCGCTCGGGCGTGTCGTCAAGCATCAGCATGGCATGGGGCAGGCCCCATGGATGTTCGGTCTTGAGCGTAAGCGTGGCAATGGGCCGGTATTCAAATGCCGCGATGCGGGCAAGCAGCTGGCTGCCTGCCGCGGATTGTGGCAGGCAGCGAAGCAGACGTGCCGTGGATGGTGCGCTGGCTGCGATGACAACAGCGTCGAATCGTTCGTCACACATGTCGACGTGCGTTGCGGTGCTTGCCACGTGGCGCACGGCAAGCCCGTGGTGAATTGCGATGGAGGAGGGCAGGTGTTCTGGCCAGAGTTGGGATAGGTCTACACGCGGAATCAGCAGGTGTGACGCGCGCGTGGTTGCGCCCAGGCTGTCGCGCAACACCGTGGCCAGCAACTGTGCGCCGGCAAGATCAATTGGGGTATTCAGTGCTGCCAGGCATACGGGGCGCCAGAAATAACGGATGATATGGTCCGACTGGTGCTCCGCTTTCAGCCATTCGAGCACGGTGAGACCCGTGTCGATAGTCCACTGCCGGGCGTGCAGGCGCTGCATGGTTCGGACAAGCCGCCATTTGTCACGCCATGACAGCCCGCGAGCGGTCATGACCGCTGAGGCCAGATGCAGCGGCGCCGGCAATGCCGCCGCCTGCAGGCCGAAGCGGCCGTCGGCACTGAGCAGCGTGAGCGGCTGATCGAACAGCACCGATGCTCTGTCCAGGCCCAGTTCGTCGATGAGGCTCAGTGTTTCGGAATAGGCGCCGGACAGAATATGCTGGCCGTTGTCGATATCAGCATCCAGGCGCGTAGAGTGCAGGCGCCGTGCCCGGCCACCAGGCGTACGTGTCGCGTCGAACACCGTAACCTTGTGACCGGCGCGATCCAGGCGAAATGCGGCGCTTAAACCGGCCCAGCCCGCGCCGACAACGCCAACCTTCATTTACCCAGCTGCCTGATCACGCTGCGCCCACCGCTGACCCATGTTTTCCAGGCCAGCCAGAATTTGCGGATGGGCGTCAGCGAAGTGCGTCGATCCAGAACCTGCCAGCCGTCGCGTGCCATTTCGTCGAGTAGGGTGTGGTAGATGGCGGCCATGGCCAGGCCCGACCGCTGAGCGCGGCGGTCTATTTCCGGCAGCGCCTGCATGGCTTCGCGGTAGCACTGTCGGGCGCGGTCCGCCTGGAAGTTCATGAGATTGACGAAACGATCCGAGTGCTCACTGCCCAGAATTTCCGCCTCGGTGACGTGAAAACGCTCCAGCTCGTCGGCCGGCAGGTAGATGCGTCCCCGGCGTGCATCGTCGCCGATATCGCGGATGATGTTGGTCAGTTGAAAGGCAATCCCCAGATTCTCGGCGTACTTGAGCGTGGACGGCTCGGTGTATCCGAACACCCCGGCCGAAAGCACACCCACCACACCCGCTGCGTGCCAGCAGTATTGACGCAGCGAAGGCCAGTCCGCGTAGCGGCTTTGGTCCAGATCCATTTGCATGCCTCGCACGACGGATTGGAGGCGTTCTGCGGTGATGCGGGAAGACTTCAAATGTGGCATCAGCGCCTGCATGACGGGGTGGTCGGCGCGTCCGGTGAATAGGGCATTGATCTGCTTGCTCCACCAGTCGAGCTTGGCGCGCGCAACAGACGGGTCGGAGCATTCGTCAACGACATCGTCGACCTCGCGACAGAATGCATAGAGTGCCGTGATGGCCTTGCGAGTTTCGGGGGCAAGAAACAGAAAAGAGTAATAAAAACTTGAGCCGCTCTGTACGGCCTTATTCTGACAGTATTCGTCGGGACTCATGCTTTGTTGATGTCACGTGAGTTATATGAAACTTCTGGATTTTTGCGCAATGCGCGCACCAGCAGCACGATCCAGTCCGGCTTGCCGAGTGTTGGGCGATGGGCGAAGATGTTGTAGTGTAGCTGCTCCAGCCGCTCGAGGATACGCAGCCCACCCTGCACGGTCAGCCGCAGTTCGAATCCTGCGCGTCCTCGAAGACGGTATGCCAGGGGTAATCCGGACAGCAGCAGGGTGCGGGCCTGTTGAACCAGCCCGCGCATGAGATCTTCCCAGGCGGCGCAGCCTGAGCCGCCCGCGATGTCTTCTTCCGTGACACCGTGGCGCGCCAGCGCATCAAGCGGAATATATAGCCGGCCATTGTTCCAGTCGATGGCGACGTCCTGCCAGAAATTGGTGAGCTGCAGGCCAGTGCATATGGCATCCGAGTCGCGGGTATTTTCGTCGTTTGCCGCGTCGTACAGGTGCAGGACAAGGCGGCCCACGGGGTTGGCTGATCGGGTGCAGTAATCCAGCAGCGCGTCTTCATTGGGGTAGCGATGCATGACCACGTCCTGCTCGAAGGCCGAGAGCAAGTCGAAAAAGTGTTGCAGCGGCAGCTTGAATTCCCGGATGGAGCGCTCCAGCGGCGCAAAAATGGCGTGTCGTGTGTCCGACGGGTCGGGCAGCGGGTGGCCATCCTGTATTTGCCGCAGGGCTTCACGGAACCCGGCCAATAGAGCCAGCCGTTGGCTGGGTAGTGCCGTGCCTTCGTCGGCGATGTCGTCGGCACTGCGGGCAAAGCGGTAAATGTGCGTGATGGGTGCACGCAGACGCCTGGGCAGCAGTATTGAGGCAACCGGGAAGTTTTCGTAGTGGTCGATGGCCATGGCTGGTTCAGTGAAATGCAGATTTGGGCCTTGTTGGAGGGGGAGGTTGCGCGCGGGCATCTTTTGCCATTCATGGCAAAATTTCCGGCCCGGGTTTCGCGTATACCGGCGAGTTGGATTAGACTTTGGCGGTTAGGAGGTAGTTATGCCACGTCCGATTTCGGCAACAATTTCGTTACCGTCTTTACATCACAACCTGGTGGCAACCGCCGCTCAGCTCAATATTAATACAACACGGACACCCAGCCGCGATTTGACGCCCAGGATCTGGGCGGTCGTCAAGGCCGACGCTTATGGGCATGGTATACGCAATACGGTGAAAGCGTTTGGTGAGGCCGATGGACTTGCCATGCTGGACCTGAACGAAGCCGTTGTTTGTCGGGAAGCAGGCTGGAGCAAGCCCATACTGTTGCTCGAAGGGTTTTTTACCCCATCCGACCTCAAAGAAGTGGCACATTATGGCTTGACGGTAACTGTCCATAATTTCGAGCAGATTGCCATGCTCGAAAATGTGGCGGCGCCCGCGCGCCCCTACAATGTATTCGTCAAATTGAATACCGGCATGAATCGTCTGGGCTTTGCTCCGGATGATTATCGCGGCGCTTACGCGCGCATCGAGAAGTTGCGGCAAAGCCGCGTAATCGCTTCGGCGGGTAAAATGACTCATTTCGCACGCGCTGACGACAGTACCGAAGTCACGGACGAACAAGTGCGTATTTTTAATGAAGTCACATCGGGTTTCGCGGGAGCGGATAGTGTGTGCAATTCCGCCGGCGTGTTTACGCCGGGGCGCTGGCAGTCCGTAACGTCGGGGTCGCCACAGTGGGTCAGGCCGGGTATCTGCCTGTATGGCGCTTCGCCTTTTGCCGAGCGCTCAGCGCAAAGCATGGGTCTGTTGCCCGCGATGACACTGCGTACCGAGCTCATCTGTGTGCGCGACATCCCTGCTGGCGCCGGTGTCGGATATGGGCACGTTTTTACGGCAGCCACGCCCATGCGCATAGGTGTGGTGGCCTGCGGGTACGCCGACGGGTATCCGCGGCACGCGCCAACCGGCACTCCGGTCGTGGTGGCAGGAGTCCGCACGCGTTTGCTGGGGCGCGTGTCAATGGATATGCTTAGTGTCGATCTGGATGCTGTGCCGCAGGCACGTGTGGGTTCCCCAGTGGTCTTGTGGGGCGAGGGTGGGCCTTCGGTTGATGAAGTCGCCAGGTCGGCAGGCACAATTGGCTACGAATTGCTGTGCGCTGTGGCACCCAGGGTGCCAAAGATTGTTGTTTAATGGCGAACGCCTGATTCGCTGACGTCTCTTCGGGCAGTGCTGCGGTGTTGTATGTGAGTCGTGCCGCGTATGCCCGGTGTTTCAATTAGAAGAAAGGACGAATCGTGAAGAACAAGTGTGTGCTGGTTACCGGTGCGACAAAAGGCATAGGCTGGGCCATCAGCCGTGGCCTGGCCGACTTGGGGTGCCACGTCGTTGGGTTGGCGAGGCATACCCAGGACATTGATTTCCCGGGTTATCTCTATTCATGTGACTTGCAGAATGCTGGCGAGACGGAAGATATCCTGCGCGTCATCCGCGAGAAATATCCCGTCGATGCCGTTGTCAATAATGTGGGCATGGTCAAGCCCGAGCCGTTGGGTGAGGTGGATTTGTCCTCCCTGTACAACGTTCTGGATCTGAACGTGCGGGTGGCGGTGCAGGTGGTCCAGGCCTTTGTCCCGTCCATGAAGGCCAGGCAGGATGGACGTATCGTCAATATATGCAGCAGGGCAGCACTTGGCTCGATAGATCGCACCAGCTATTCCGCCGCGAAAAGTGCCTTGATAGGTTGCACGAAAACCTGGGCACTGGAGTTGGCCGAATACGGCATCACGGTGAACGCAGTGTCGCCTGGTCCCATAGAAACCGAATTGTTCCGCGCCGGTCATCCGGCTGGCAGTGAGGCAGAAAAGAAGGCGCTGGGGTCGATCCCCATGCGTCGTTTCGGGCAGCCGTCCGATGTGGCTGCCGCGGTAATTTTCCTGTTGTCCCCCGAGGCGGCATACATCACTGGGCAGGTTCTGGGGGTCGATGGCGGCGGCAGCCTGTCCGGCCGGTAGCTTCAGCCGGTACACTTGCGGCATGGCAAAATCCAAAACCCTGTATGTTTGCAATGAATGCGGCGGGACCTGCGCCAAATGGGAAGGCAAGTGTCCCCATTGTGGCGCGTGGAACACGCTGACCGAATCTGCTGCCGCGCCAGCGGCCACGGCCCATCGCTTCGCGCCGCTGGCGCAGGCCAGCCCGGTACGCAGTCTGTCCGAAATTGAAGCGCGCGAGCAGCCCCGGCAACCTACGGGCGTTGCCGAGTTCGATCGCGTCCTTGGTGGAGGGATGGTTTCGGGTGCGGTGGTGCTCATCGGTGGCGACCCGGGCATCGGCAAGTCCACGCTTTTGCTGCAGGCGCTGGCCTCGCTGTCCAAGGTCGTGCCAGTGCTGTATGTGACGGGAGAAGAGTCCGCCGAGCAGGTGGCCCTACGTGCGCGGCGCCTCGAGTTGTCTACCGGAGACGTCAATGTGCTCGCGGAGATCCGCCTCGAGGCGATTGTGGCGGCCCTGACCACACAGCGCCCGGCGGTCGCGGTCATCGACTCCATTCAGACACTGTATTCTGGCGAGCTCAGCGCTGCTCCTGGGTCGGTGTCGCAGGTACGGGAGTGTGCCGCACAGCTCACCCGCATCGCCAAACAGACAGGCATCAGCATTGTGCTGATCGGTCACGTAACCAAAGATGGCGCCCTGGCCGGCCCACGGGTGCTGGAACACATTGTCGACACCGTCCTGTACTTCGAGGGTGACACGCATTCTTCGTTTCGTCTGATCCGGGCTTTCAAGAATCGTTTTGGCGCAGTTAACGAGCTGGGTGTCTTTGCGATGACAGATCGGGGCTTGCGCGGCGTTGCGAATCCATCGGCGTTGTTTCTGTCGCAGCACGACAGCAACGTTGCCGGCTCATGCATCATGGCGACACAGGAAGGCACGCGGCCGCTGCTGGTCGAGATCCAGGCCCTGGTTGACACTGCCCACGCGCCTAACCCGCGGCGGCTGTCCGTGGGGCTTGAAAGCACGCGGCTGGCCATGTTGCTGGCTGTCCTGCATCGTCATGCGGGGGTCGCCACTTTTGATCAGGATGTCTTTGTCAATGCAGTGGGTGGCGTCAAGATTGCCGAGCCAGCAGCGGACCTGGCGGTCCTGTTGGCCGTCATGTCTTCGCTGCACAATAAGCCGCTGCCCAGGGGGCTGGTCGTTTTTGGCGAGGTCGGGCTCGTTGGCGAAATTCGTCCGGCTCCGCGTGGCCAGGAGCGCCTGAAGGAGGCCGCCAAGCTGGGCTTTAATATTGCGCTTATTCCCAAGGCCAACGCGCCGCGCCAGCCCATCGACGGGCTGGAGATCTGGCCCGTGGACCGGGTTGACGCGGCTATCGGGCGTTTGCGCTAAAGTGGTTTTCTTCTGGCCCCTCTCGGTTAGGACAATGAGTCTTGCAGCTTTTTCGTACTTTTTGTCGGGTGTGCGGGCGTTGCTGCGCGACGCCCGTTCAGGCGAATTGCGGCTGCTCGTCGTGGCCCTTGTCGTTGCCGTGGCGGCCGTAAGCAGCGTGGGGTTTCTGACCAGTCGTGTCGTGCACGGGCTGGAACGTAATTCGGCGCAAATGCTTGGCGGCGACCTGGCCCTGCAGACCAGCGACCCAGTGCCTGCCGCTTTCATTGGCGCGGCAACGCGACATGGTCTGTCAACGGCAAGCACAGTTCAGTTTCCATCGATGTTGAGCACGGCAGACAACTCACAACTGGTTTCGCTGAAGGCCGTCGGTTCCGGTTATCCACTGCGGGGTACGCTGGAACTGGCGGATGCTCCAGGTGCGGTTGGGCGTCCCGCGCACGGGGTGCCCCAACCAGGGACGATTTGGGTCGATGCGCAAGTGTTGGCGCTGTTGGGACTGCACCTGGGAGACACCGTGCAAGTTGGCGATGCGCACATGAAGGTTGTGCGCATTATTGCTTTTGAACCCGACCGTGGGGCACGGTTCGTCAACTTTGCTCCCCGGGTCATGATGAATCTCGCGGATCTGCCGGCGACCGGCCTGGTGGGGCCAGGCAGCCGTGTGCGTTATACCCTGCTGGTGGCTGGATCCTCCCAGGGCGTCGATAGCTACGAAAGCTGGCTGACGCCGCAATTGCATGCCGGTCAGGAATTGCGCACGCTGGGTTCCGCACGCCCCGAGATTGAAAGCTCGTTGACGCGTGCGCGCCAATTCCTGGTTCTTGCCGCGCTGTTGGCGGTCATGGTTGCCGCCGTGGCGGTTGCGCTCGCGTCACGACGCTTTGTCCTGCGCCATCGTGATGGGATCGCGGTGATGCGCTGCGTGGGTGCCACACGCCTTCAACTCGCTGCCATGCTTTGGGTAGAGTTTTCATTGCTGGCGCTGGCCGCGGCAGTGATCGGTACCTTGATCGGGTACGGGATGCAGTTCGTTTGGGCCGGGGCGGTCGCCGCATGGTTCGGCATGGTCTTGCCGCAAGCTGGCTGGACGCCGGCTTGGCAGGGACTGGCCACTGGTGTGCTGCTGCTTCTGGGTTTCGCCCTGCCGGCCCTGATCGCATTGCGTGATGTGCCGCCATCGCAGGTTTTGCGCCGAGAATATGCTGTACCGCGGCGGCGCCGCTGGCCTGCTCATGTCGCGGGTGCTGCCGCGTTTTATGGTCTTGCCTGGTGGATTTTCGGCGATGCGGCCTTGAGCATGGTGATGTGCGTGGGCTTTCTGGCAGCGCTTGGCGTGTTTGTTGCGCTGGCCTGGGTCATGATCAGGCTGGTGGCGGGTACCCGCCGGCGCGTGGGTGGACGGCCAGTCCTGAAGTTTGCGTTGGACGGTCTTGCGCGGCGACGGGCGCTGACGATCACCCAGATCAGTGCGTTGTCCGTGGGCTTGATGGTGCTGTTGCTGCTGGCCCTTGTGCGCACCGATCTGCTAGCGGGGTGGCGCGATACGCTGCCATCGGCTGCGCCAAATACGTTTGTCATCAATATCCAGCCCGATCAGCGTGGGGCGGTCAGTCGGCAGCTTGCACAGGCAGGATTGGGCGCCCGGGCCTTGTCGCCCATGATTCGTGGACGGCTTGTGGCGATCAATCACAAACATGTCAATGCCAGTGACTACGGTGATGATCGTGCGAGAAGACTTGTGGAACGCGAATTCAATCTGTCTTATGCGAATTCGCTTGCGGCGAGCAACACTCTCGTCGCAGGCCGCTGGATCGATTCGGCGAACAACGAGGTGTCGCTGGAGCAGGGGCTGGCCGACACGCTGGGAATCAAGTTGGGCGATGACGTGACGTTCGTGATTGCGGGGCAACCCGTTGATGTCAAGGTGACCAGTCTGCGCGAGGTCAAGTGGGACTCCTTCGACGTGAATTTTTTTGCCTTGCTCTCGCCGCGCGTGTTGCGCAATGCGCCGACGACCTACATTACGTCATTCTATTTGGCGCCAGGCCAGATGGCGGTAAGGCAGCGCCTGGTGCATGACTTTCCCAACCTGACTGTGGTTGACGTCGGGGCAATTCTGGCGCAGTTGCAGGGCATTCTCGATCAGGCGGTCCGGGCGTTGCAACTGCTCTTCCTGTTTGCCGTGGCGGCCAGCCTGATCGTGCTGGGTGTTGCCTTTTTATCCACGCGCGACGAGCGCACGCACGAAGCGGCCATACTGCGCGTGCTGGGGGCCAGTTCGGTCCTGTTGTCGAATTCCCTGCGTTTGGAAATGGTATTGATCGGCGTGTTGTCAGGGATTCTGGCCGCGGGCGCGGCTATAGCCGTGGCCATGGCATTGGCCATCCATGTATTCGATTTTCCGTTTTCACCCCCATGGTGGCCATGGCCTGTCGGTATTGCCTTGGGTGTGGTGGCGGCTTGTGCGGGCGGCGGCATGGCGCTCAAAGGGGTGTTGAAGGTGCCGCCTCTGGTCTCCTTGCGCGGGGTGGCATGAACGCGCCGCCACGGGATCTTGTGTTTGCTGGCGGTGCCTTGCGGTATTTGCCGGATCGCGTTCTTGAGCCTGGCGAGGCATTGTTCGATCCTGCCCAGCCGTCTGCCCGGCCGGTTGGCACGGGTGGCCGGCAGGCGGCCTGGTATATGTGCATCCCCGGCCTGGGCGCCGCCGTTCTGCGGCATTACCGTCGCGGTGGCTTGGTGGCGCGCCTGAGTCGCGACAGGTATTTTTGGACCGGCGCGGCTCGCACGCGTTCATTCGCTGAATTCGATCTTCTGTATTTCATGCATGAAAAGGGACTCCCCGTGCCGGAGCCTCTGGCTGCATCCTACTGGCGCGCACGGTTTATCTATCGCGCGGCCCTGATTACCGAACTGATTCCCAATGCCAGCACGCTGGCGGGTGCGTTGGAGCGCTGCCCGGCTGGGCCGGTGGCGGGTGCCATTTACACGATGCACGAGGCGGGCGTCTGGCATGCAGACCTCAACGCCTTCAATATCCTGATTGACGGGGAGGGCAAGGTCTGGCTCGTCGATTTTGACCGTGGTCGGCGTTGTGTGATGGGACCGGGGCGCAGGGAGGCCAATTTGTTGCGGCTGCGCCGTTCGCTGATCAAGACGGCGGGTGCGGCGGGTGAGAGGGCCTGGGAGGAAATAAATCGTGCCTACGGGGTGCTGGCCGCCGGATCAAAGGCCGAAAACGCATTATGATCGTTACTTTTCGTAGGTTACTAGGCGTGCCGGTGGTGTGCAGTGGACGCAGGGAGGCGAGATGGTCGGGATCGTGCAAATTTATGGTCTGAAGCAGTGCAGCGCGTGTGTGAAGGCTCGGCGCTGGCTTGATGGACATAATGTTGCATACCAATTTATTGACTATCGTCAAGAGCAAGTAGATTCCGGGCTCTTGTTGCAGTGGTCGGGGATGGTGGGTGGTTGGGAGAAACTGATAAATCGGGCGTCCATGACTTGGCGCAATTTGCCTGACGCGCGCAAATCCCCTGCATCGGACGCCGACTGGCTGGATTTGGCGGGTGAATTCCCGACGCTGATAAAGCGGCCTGTCATGGTACGCTCGGGCAAAGTTCTGGCGTTGGGCTTTTCCGAGAAAAAATACGACGAACTGTTGGGAGCGTAATGTGCTGAGTCAACAGCAGCTGAAGCAGGAAGTGGCCCGTGCGGCTGTCGAATATGTGCTGCCGTTGTTGCAGCCGAATGCCATTATCGGGGTGGGAACTGGGTCTACAGCCAATTTTTTCATCGATGCCCTGGCGGCCCACAAAGGACGCTTCCGGGGTGCCGTGTCCAGTTCTGACCGAAGTTCAGCGCGCCTTACCGCATTGGGTATCCACGTGTTCGATTTGAATGACGTTCAGAGCATGCCGGTATATGTTGATGGGGCTGATGAGATCGACGCGGGCCTGCACATGGTCAAAGGCGGGGGCGGCGCGCTTACACGAGAAAAAATCGTGGCTTCCGTGGCGGAGCAGTTTGTCTGTATTGTCGACGAGTCCAAGCTCGTGAAGCAATTGGGCCGGTTTCCGCTGCCAGTGGAAGTCATTCCAATGGCTGTCAATGCTGTTGCCCGCGAGTTCATCCGCCTGGGTGCAAGGCCGGTGTTGCGCGAAGGTTTTATTACGGACAATGGATGCCCGGTTCTGGATGTGGCGGGTCTGGCCATTGCTGATCCCGTGCAATTTGAAAGCCGTGTCAACAATATGCCGGGCGTGGTAACTTGCGGCCTGTTTGCCATTTCGGGTGCAGATATCGCATTGATGTCCACGCAGGATGGTGTCAAGCAGTTGCGCCGCGCGTCGTCATAATCACGTCATGTGCTGGCGTTAGAGTGTACTGTATGCCTATTTGTTTACCGCTGACCTTGTGCCGACGGTAAAAACTGCATGTTGTCATCGAATCGGGGGCCCGATTTCGGTGTACGCTTTGATTGATTCGATCTATCATTTTCATAGTGGCCCGCGCGGTGCCATTTTATTCATACTTGCGATGACCGAAGGCGGATATGTCCGAGCACACCAACAAACAGTTTTCCACCGATCTTGAAACTACGCGCTCTTTGTTCCTGCAAATGGGCGGGCTGGTCGAATCCATGGTTCGGGACGGCATGGAGGCGCTGATAGACGGTAATCTGTCATTGGTCGAGCAGGTCCGTGAGCGTGAAAAAGAGGTCAATCGTTTCGAAGTCGAAATCGACGAGCGCATTGGTTATCTGATTGCGCGCAATCAGCCCACCGCCGTCGATTTGCGCCTTTTGCTGTCGGTTTCGAAAATGCTTACCGATATGGAGCGCTGCGGTGATGAAGCCGAGAAAATCGCCAAGGTAGCGCGCAGGCTGCACGAAAGTGAGGGGCGCTATACGCCCATTGTCGAACTGCGTCACATGTCCAATTATGTCGTCGGAATGATACATGACTCGCTGGACTCTTTCGCACGTGAAGATCCGCTGCTGGCGGCCCAGGTCGTACGCAACGATAAAGAAGTGGACAAGGAATGGAAGGCGTCACTGCGCCACATCATTACCTATATGATTGAAGATCCGCGCATCATCACGCGCGCCATCGACCTCATCTTTATTGCCCGTTCACTCGAACGCATAGGCGACCATGCCAAGAACATGGCCGAACGCGTCATTTACATGGTTCGCGGCGCCGACGTACGTCATACAGGGGTCAAGGCCACAGAGCGCACAGCGCGTGGTGACCCCGAGCCCTACGAGGAAGAGAACGACGTCTGATGGTGGTCCGTGGCAGCAATGCTGTTTAGGCATCTCCCGCGGTGCCGCGTATTCGATAGCGCGCCAACCAGATCATGAGCTTTTGACGAGGGTGCCCGGCTATTCCGAGGGCGGCGCGTAGCCTTGCGCCTCGACGTCCATGTCCTGAAACAGGAAGTTTTCCATTTGCCGCGCCAGATACTTGCGAACGCGCGCGTCTGCCAGGTTCAGACGGTTTTCGTTGATCAGGCGGGTCTGGATGTCCATCCATTGCGCCCAGGCTTCCTTGGAAATGTTTTTCCAGATTCGGACGCCCAGTTCGCCCGGATAGGGCGGGAACTCCAGCCCTTCGGCTTCGCACTTGAGTTTTGCACAGTTGACCATATGCGTCATGAAAGCGTGACCTTGCAGTGATCGGATGACAGGTTGATGACTGGCCACATTGTACTTGGTGCCGCCGGGCAACCCACCGGGCCCAGGCAGTGCAGGGTGCTAGAGCCGTTTGATGAACACCAGGCTGTTGCGCGATCGGTTGTAGTGCGCCTGGCGCGTTTTGGGCAGGTCGGAAACTCCACCCTGGACAAAGCCGCGCTTTATGAACCAGTGGGACGTGCGCGTCGTCAGCACGAACAGCCGCCTCGCGCCGATGGCCCGGGCGCGTGATTCGATATGACGCAGCAGTATTTCGCCTTCGCCCGCACCCTGCCATTCGGGGTGTACGATCAGGCACGCCATTTCTGCCATGCCCTCGTCGACGTAGGGATTGAGTGCAACGCAGCCATATATCACGCCGTCGTGTTCCAGCACCGTGAATTGCTCCACGTCGCGCTCGATGACCGCTCGTCCGCGCGGCACCAGGGTTCCGTCGGCTTCCAGGGGCTCAATCAGTTGCACGATGGCGCCGACGTCGTCGACAGTGGCCCGGCGCAGATCGTCCAGGGTGTCTTCGACAACCATGGTACCGACCCCATCGTGGGTGAAGATTTCAAGCAGGACGCTGCCGTCGAGCGTGTAAGGAACAAGGTGGGCACGGGCGACGCCACGTTTGACCGCGCGCGATGCGTGACTCAGGAATGCGGCGGTATCTTCGTCCAGTGTGTTGCCAGCCAGCAGGGCATCGGCATCTTCGCGTGCAAGCTCGGTATCGACTCCACCGTTTTCGTCACGCACCGTGCGATCCTGTGTCAGGAAGATCAATTTTTCGGCACGCAGTGTGACCGCCGCACTGGTCGCCAGATCTTCCATGGCCAGGTTGAACGCCTCTCCGGTGGGGGAAAAGCCCAATGGTGAAAGCAGCACGATTGCGCCCTGGTTCAAGACGGCATTCAGTGCATTGATGTCCAGCTTGCGCACCGCGCCTGTATGCTGGTAGTCGATGCCATCGATAATGCCCACCGGGCGCGCTGTTACAAAATTGCCGGAAATAACCCGGATGTGTGCGTGCGACATGGGCGTATTGGGTAGCCCCTGGCTGAATGACGCTTCGATGTCGAGCCTGATTTCACCGGCAGCCTCTTTGGCACATTCCAGCGCTTCAGCGCTCGTGGGCTCGGTGCCCCGCCCGAATTGCGTGGTATAGCCCTTGAGCTTGAGTTGTTCGTTGACCTGGGGACGCGAGCCATGAACCAGCACCAGCTTGATGCCCAGGGCCGACAGCAGGGACAGATCTTCGATAATGGTGTTCAGCACACCGTCGTAGACGAGTTCTCCGCCGAACGCAACGACGAATGTCTTGCCCCGGAAATCGTGTACATACGGCGCGACGTCTCGGAACCAGCGCACGAACTGGGCCGGTGCGAACTCCGGAGCGTCCTGGGCGGATAACGTGTCGACTTCATTGGTGGCCATGGCAGTGTTGAACGATCCATAATAGTGATGTCAGTTCAAAATTATAATGACCGGCTACCCATTTATTGAAGAATTCATGCAAGAGGCCGCCGATTTGTCGGGAAACATACACACTGGGGCGTTCACCGAGGCGTCCGGCGTCGAAAATACGGCGCGGGTGCCACCTGTCATTACGTATCCCGAAGACCTGCCCGTAAGCGCTCGGCGCGATGACATTGCTGCGGCTATTCGCACGCACCAAGTCGTCATTGTCTGCGGTGAGACAGGATCTGGCAAGACTACTCAGTTGCCCAAGATTTGCCTGGAAATGGGTCGTGGGTTGAAGAAAATGATCGGCCACACTCAGCCGCGCCGTCTGGCGGCGACTTCGGTAGCAAGGCGTATCGCCGAGGAGCTCAAGACCGAGCTGGGCGATTGGGTGGGATATCAGATTCGCTTCAACGACAGGACAGGGCCGCGCGCTGCGATCAAGCTCATGACGGACGGCATTCTGCTGGCCGAATCCCAGCGCGACCCGCTGTTGCGCCGTTATGACACCATAATTATTGACGAGGCTCACGAACGCAGCCTGAATATCGACTTTCTGCTGGGATTTCTCAAGCAGTTGCTGCCCAGGCGGCGCGATCTGAAGGTCATCATCACGTCCGCAACCATCGATGCCGACCGCTTCGCGGCGCATTTCGGGCGCGAAGGCGTGCCTGCGCCCGTCGTCGAGGTTTCGGGGCGCCTGTATCCGGTTGAGGTGCGCTATCGCCCCATTTTGCAGGAAACGCGTACGGGAGATTTGGAAGCGGGCAGCCGCAGGGCCACCGCGGACGAAGAGCGCGATCTGATGGATGCCATTGTCGATGGCGTGGCCGAGTGTGCCCGCCATGGCCCGGGCGATGTCCTGGTGTTTTTGCCGGGGGAGCGCGAAATTCGCGACGCCGCAGAGGCATTGAGGAAAAACCACCCGTCCAGCGTCGAAATCCTGCCGCTGTTTGCACGGCTGTCGCAAAGCGAGCAGGAGCGCATATTTCGGCCCCAGGGCAACGCACGTCGTGTGGTGCTGGCCACCAACGTTGCGGAAACCTCGCTGACCGTGCCTGGCATACGTTACGTGGTCGACAGCGGCCTGGCGCGCGTGAAACGCTATTCCTGGCGCAACAAGGTCGAGCAACTGCACATAGAACCCATCAGTCGCGCGTCCGCCAACCAGCGTGCCGGGCGCTGCGGGCGAATAGGCCCAGGTGTATGCATACGTCTTTACGCCGAGGATGATTACACACAGCGCGCCGCGTTTACCGACCCCGAAATCCTTCGGTCATCGCTGGCCTCGGTCATTTTGCGCATGCAGGCGCTCAAGCTGGGCAACATCGAAGATTTTCCGTTCGTTGACGCGCCCACCGGCAGAGCTATTGCCGATGGCTATCATTTGTTGCAGGAGCTTGGGGCACTGGATGACGAGAATCGGTTGACGGACGTCGGTCGGGCGCTGGCCAGGCTGCCAGTGGACCCGCGTCTTGCGCGGATGGTGCTGGAGGCGCGTGATCAGCAGTGCCTGTCCGAAATACTGGTGATTGCTTCGGCCCTGTCGGTGCAGGACCCGCGTGACCGTCCGCTGAGCGAGCGTGACGCCTTCGAGGCGGCACACGCCAAATTTGATGATGACAGGTCCGAATTCCTTTCCTGGCTGAAATTGTGGCGCTGGTACGAACGGGAGGTGGCACACAAGGCATCGCAGCGCAAGCTGGTGGCGCTGCTGCGCCAGAACTTTCTCTCGCCTTTGCGGCTGCGCGAGTGGCGCGACGTGCACAGTCAGCTGGCTGCGCTGGTGGGAGAGCAGGGATGGCGCGTGAACACGCTTGACGCCACCTATGAGCAGACCCATATGGCGTTGCTGTCCGGCCTTCTCGGGAATATTGGACTCAAAAGCGACGAAGGGTCGGGCTATCAGGGCGCGCGCGATATTCGTTTCCAGATTCATCCCGGTTCGCGACTGGCCAAAAAGGCCGGTCGCTGGATAGTCGCCGCCGAGCTGGTGGAAACGACGCGTCTGTATGCGCGCTGCGTGGCCCGTATTGACCCGGCCTGGCTGGAAAGGGCTGGTGCGCACCTGATACGTCGCAGCTGGTCCGATCCGCGCTGGGAAAAGAAGGCGGGCCAGGTCGTCGCCAATGAGCGCGCCACGCTGTACGGGCTGCCGGTCTATTCCGGGCGCCGGGTTCACTTTGGCAAGGTCGATCCGGTTCAGGCCCGAGAGCTGTTCATCCGCCAGGCTTTGGTCCCTGGCGATATCGACACGCCGCTGCCATTCGTCAACCATAATCGCCGGTTGATCACCAAGATCGAAAAGTTGGAGCATCAGACACGCCGCCCGGATATTCTGGTGGACGACACCCTTATTTACGCGTTTTATGATCGGCAGATTCCCGCAGAAATCTGCCAGACGATCACGCTGGAAAAATGGGCGAAGAGCCTGAACGAGCAGCAGGCACGCGCATTGCTGCTTACGCGTGAGGATTTGATGCGGCATGAGGCGGCTGGGGTGACAACGGACGTGTTCCCCCGCAAGGTACGCTGGCAGGGCGTGGAGATGGAACTTGACTATTATTTCGAGCCAGGTTCCGTGCGCGACGGTGTGACATTGAGCGTGCCCCTGTTCGCCTTGAACACCATAGACGCGGCGCGCTGCGAGTGGCTGGTGCCAGGCATGCTCAAGGAAAAGGTCCATTTGCTGCTCAAATCGCTACCCCAGAAGATGCGACGCCATTGCGTACCCTTGCCCGATTACGCGGCAGGATTTTATGAACGCTGGTTTGACCGCGCGGCCGATCCGGGGCAGGGCCTGCTGGACGCCATCGCCGCCGATATGGCGGAACAGGTCAAAGTGCGGCCCACACACAGCGATTTCAAGCTTGAAACGCTGCCCGCTCATCTATTCATGAATTTCAAAGTCGTCGATGAACACGGCCGCATGCTTTCCGGCGGACGCAACCTGGATCAGCTCAAGGCTGAGCATGGACGTCAGGCCCAGGCGTCCTTTCAGAAGCTGGCAGTGCGCGATGAAAATGTAGCGCAGGTGCTGGCGCACGAGCAATTGGTGGCATGGACGTTTGGCCCGTTGCCCGAACTTATGGAAATCCGGCGCAAAGGGCAGTCGGTTGTAGGTTACCCGGCGTTGACCGACCGCGGGACGCATTGCGATCTGGACGTCTTTGATGATCCGGCCGAGGCGCGCCTGCAGCATCGTGCAGGCTTGCTGCGCCTGTTCAAGCTTGGGTTGAAAGAACAGGTCCGGTTTCTGGAAAGAAACCTCGAGGGCCTGACTCGCATGAGCATGTTGTACCTGAACCTGGGGACGCAGGAAGAGTTGCGTGACCAGATTATTGATTGTGCGCTCGATCAGGCCTGTCTGGGCGAACCGTGGCCGGTCGATCAGGAGAGTTTCGAGGAGCGCCGCATTCAGGGCAAGGCGCGCCTTGGTTTGCTGGCCCAGGAGGTTGCGCGTCTTGTTGGACTGGTGCTTGCAGAGTGGTCGGCATTGCAGAAAAAGCTGCCTCAGGCCAAGGCGCATCAGGCGTGCTATGCCGATGTGCAAAAGCAGCTGGAGGCGTTAATGGGCAAATGGTTTGTGCGCGAGACGCCTTACCGGCAGCTGGCTCAGTATCCACGCTACCTGAAGGCCGCGCAGGCGCGTATTGACAAACTGAGGGCTGATCCGGCGCGCGATGTGCGTCAGATGGCCGATATGGCTCCACTGCTGGTACAGTACCAGCGCGCGCGCGCCGCGCTCAAGGGTGCCCCCGATGCACGCCTTGATGAGTTCCGCTGGTTGCTTGAAGAATTGCGGGTTGCGTTGTTCGCCCAGGAGCTGCGCACACCCATGCCCGTTTCGGTGAAGCGTCTGCAGAAAGCCTGGCAGGCGCTGCAGCGTTGAAATGCTGCGTGTCGTTCCTGGTACCTTGAGTACAATCCCCTTCATGACTGACATGAATACCCCTTTGCCGTTCGTGCACTTGCGCGTCCATTCCGAATTTTCGGTGGCTGACGGCACCGTACGCATTCCTGAACTTGTGGAAAAGGTGGCCGAGTACGGGCAGCCCGCGGTGGCGCTGACCGATCTGTCCAATGTCTTTGGCCTGATCAAGTTATACAAGGCGGCACGCAAGGCGGGTGTCAAGCCTGTTGCGGGCTGCGATGTGTGGGTTCAGAATGATGCGGAGCCCGAAAAGCCGCATCGCCTGCTGCTTTTAGTTAGTACCCACCAGGGTTATATAAATTTGTGTGACCTCCTTACGCGGTCGTGGCTGGATAATCAGTCCATGGGTCGGGCGCAGGTGCGGCAGGAGTGGCTCGCGGGCAAGGAAGGGCTGGTCGCCCTTTCGGGCGCGCGCACGGGCGACGTTGGTCAGGCGCTCGAAGCCGGACGGCTCGACGAGGCCAGAGTAATGGCGCGCAAGTGGGCGCGAATCTTTCCGGGTGCCTACTACATCGAGTTGCAGCGTTCGGGTGCCGAAGGCGACGAGGGTTACGTTCAGGCTGCGCTGCGGCTTGCTGCGGAACTTGACCTTCCGGTGGTGGCCACGCACCCGGTGCAATTTTTGCAGGCTAGTGACTTCCGCGCACATGAAGTGCGTGTCTGCATCGCCCAGGGCGAGCAATTGGCCAACCCCAAGCGGTCCAGGCGCTTTACCAAAGATCAGTATCTGCTGACGTCGCGGGAAATGGCACAACGCTTTGCCGATGTGCCCGCGGCGTTGGCCAATACCGTTGAAATCGCAAAACGGTGCAATCTGACCCTGCAGCTGGGTACGCCTTGCCTGCCCAATTTTCCTTCGCCTGAAGGCATAACCCTTGACGATTATCTGGTGCAGTTGTCCGAGCAGGGGCTGGATCGGCGCATGGTTCAGCTTTTTCCCGATGAAAACGTGCGAAAGCTCAAGTACCCGGAATACCGTGAACGTCTGAAGCGCGAATGCGGGACGATTATCGGCATGGGTTTTCCGGGCTACTTTCTCATCGTTGCCGACTTTATCAATTGGGGTAAGAACAATGGCGTGCCTGTCGGTCCGGGTAGGGGCTCGGGTGCCGGGTCCCTGGTGGCATTCTCATTGGGCATCACCGACCTGGATCCCATTCGATACGACTTGCTGTTCGAGCGGTTTCTTAACCCGGAACGGGTTTCAATGCCCGACTTCGACGTCGACTTCTGCCAGGACAATCGTGAACGCGTCATTGATTACGTGAAGCAGAAATACGGACGCGATGCGGTCAGTCAGATCGCAACGTTTGGTACGCTTGGCGCGAAAGCGGTCATACGTGATGTCGGCCGGGTGCTGGAAATGCCGTATTCCCTGTGCGATGGCCTGTCCAAGCTCATTCCGTTCAATCCCGTCCATCCCTGGAGCCTTGAACAGACTCTGGCCGAAGAGCCCGCGTTCAAGGAACGCTACGATCAGGATGAAGAGGTGCGGGCACTTGTCGACCTTGCGCGTCCGCTTGAGGGCCTGACTCGAAACGTGGGCATGCACGCCGGGGGCGTGGTCATCGCCCCGGGCAAGCTGACTGATTTTTGCCCACTGTATTGTCAGCCGGGCGTGGACAGCAATGCGGTCTCGCAATACGACAAGGACGATGTCGAGGCGGTGGGTCTGGTCAAGTTCGACTTTCTTGGGCTGCGCAACCTGACCATTCTTGACTGGGCCGTGCGTTATGTGCGCCGGTTCAACGAAAGCAAGCGCGATTTCGACATCATGGCCTTGCCGCTGGATGACGCACGTACTTACGAGCTGCTTTGCGAGGGAAACACCACAGCCGTGTTTCAGCTCGAATCGCGCGGCATGAAAGAGCTTCTCAAGAACCTTCGCCCCAATTCGTTTGAAGACCTTATTGCCGTGCTCGCACTGTACCGGCCGGGTCCGCTTGAATCGGGCATGGTGCTGGATTTTGTCAATCGCAAGCATGGGCACGCCGAGGTCGACTACTTTCACCCTGACCTGGAGCCCGTGCTGAAAAGCACCTATGGCGTCATTGTGTATCAGGAACAGGTCATGCTGATCTCCCAGATCATAGGGGGATACACACTGGGCGGCGCCGATATGCTGCGCCGGGCCATGGGCAAGAAAAAGGCGGAAGAGATGGCCAAGCACCGGGCCATCTTTGAAAAGGGCGCACTCAAGAAGGGTTACGACAGTGCTCTCGCAGTAAAGCTTTTTGATTTGATGGAGAAGTTCGCTGGCTATGGCTTCAATAAAAGCCATTCGGCGGCCTACGCGCTTATTGCTTATCAGACGGCCTGGCTCAAGGTATACCATCCTGCCGAATTTCTGGCGGGCACTATGTCTTGCGACATGGATGATACGGACAAGGTCCAGACGTTCTGGAAGGATGCCGTAGCCAACGGCGTATCGGTTCTGCCCCCCGATGTCAACAAATCGAACTACCGGTTCGAGCCGGTCAACGACGAGTTCGTGGCCAGGGGCGAGCCGCCGCGCACGATGCGATATGGATTGGGCGCTGTCAAGGGCACAGGCCAGGGCGCTGTCGAGGATATCGTTCGTGTGCGTGAACAGGGCGGCCCGTTTCGAAGCCTGTTCGACTTCTGCCGTCGCGTTGACCGGCGCACCGTCAATCGGCGCACCATTGAGGCTCTGATCCGTGCTGGCGCCTTCGACGCCATTGACCCGAATCGTGCGGCGATGTTGTCCAGCATCGGCACAGCGGTCGAGGCGGCGGAACAGGCCGAGCGCAGTGCCAATCAGGCTTCCCTGTTTGCCGACGACAGTGGCGACATTGTCGAGGCAGCTCTGGACAACGTGGCACCCTGGGATTTGCAGATGCGGCTGACGCAGGAAAAGGCAGCCCTGGGCTTTTTCTTCAGTGGTCATTTATTTGACGCGTGGCGTGACGAAGTACGCCGTTTCGCGCCAAAACCGTTGGCCCGCCTGGAGCCAGCGCGTGGTCTGCAGTGGTTTGCTGGCGTGCTTTCGTCGGTGCGCGTAAAAATGACGCGCCGGGGCCGGATGCTTTATGCCTTGCTTGACGACGGCTCGGCGCAGGTGGAAGTCGCCATTTTCAACGAGCTGTACGAGCGGCATCGCAACCGGCTCAAGGAAGACCGGCTCATCATCATTCACGGCAAGGTCAGCAACGACGACTATTCCGGCGGCCTGAGGGTGTCGGCCGACGAGGTATTCGATCTTCAACTCGTGCGCGAGGCGCGGGCCAGAGCCTTGCGCATCACGCTGGATGGTCGCGACGACGCCTCGCGGTTGCGTCAGTTGCTTGTTCCTTTTCGTGCCGAACCTGAAAACGGTGTACCGGGTGTGCCTGTCGAGATTCGACTCAAGCGCGGGGGCTTTTTATGTACGATGCGTCTCGGTGAAGAGTGGCGTGTGCGCATGGCCGATACGATGCTCAGGCAGTTGGGCGACTGGGTCGAGCCGGAGGCTGTGGAGATTTCGTATTCATGATGCCACTGCGCATTGTTCACTCTGAAGCTGCCACAAGTTTCGGTGGGCAGGAACAATATATTTATCGCGAGATGCGCGCCATGCGGGACCGCGGCCATCATATGGAAGCTATCTGTCAGCCACAGGCCGAGCTTGCGCAGCGTCTGCGTGCTGACGGCTTCACTGTCCATACGCTGTTCATGGATGGCCCCGTAAATTTCGTCAAGGGGGTGGTCCGTCTGCGACGAATCCTGCGCTCGGGTCATTTTGACGTGCTCAATACCAACAGCCGGCGCGACACGGTGTTGGCCGGATGTGCCGGGCGTCTTGCGGGTGTGCCGCTTATCGTGCGCACACGCCATCTTGCCAAACGGGCGGGTTCCTTGTTTTCGTACACCGTCATCCCGCATCGGGTGACGACTGCCAGCAACTTCGTGCGCGACGCGCTCATAGAGAGAGGGGTCAGGCCGGGTGACGTGGCGACGGTGTATCCGGTCATTGAGCCGAGAATTTGGGGTGGGCCTTCAACATTGCGCGAGGAGTTGCTGCTGGCACCGGACGATGTCATAGTGGGGTGTGTGGCGGTAATGCGGGCCCGCAAAGGCCATCGTGCGCTGGTCGACGCCATGGAGCCGTTGATTCGCGAACGGCCGCATTTGCATCTGGTTTTCGTGGGTGGCGGCTCGCCCATATTCGAGCAGATTCAGGCGTATGTCGAAAGCAAAGGTCTTAAGTCTCATGTGCACCTTCTTGGCACCCGCACGGATGTGCCAAATTTGCTGGCTGGTTTTGACTTGTTCGCCCTGGCTACCGAGCAGGAAGCTTCAGGCACGGTACTGGTTGAGGCGGCCAGTGTGGGTCTGGCCGTGGTTGCCACAGATGTCGATGGCGTGCCCGAAATGGTGCAAAATGACGTAACGGCGTTACTGGTGCCGATGCATGATAAGGCGGCTTTGACGGCTGCACTCGAAAAGCTTATTGATGACCCGGGTTTGCGTGCCCGGATGGGCGAAGCGGGGCGCAAAATGATACAGGCAGAAGGAAAATTCAGTCAGTCGGCCATGGTCAGGAGCATAGAATCCTGTTATTACCGCTGGTTGGGCGAACTGAAAAAATGACGAGCGCGCGGGCTGTTCCGGTACTAATGTATCACCATGTGTCCCCGTCGGGCGGTTTCATTACAACGTCGCCACAAAACTTCGAGGATCAATTGGCGTGGCTGTCACGGCACGGTTATCGCTCGCTGACCACTAACGAATTTGCCGCACATCTGGCCGGCGAGCCGGTTCCCGCCAGATCCTTAATGATTACGTTCGATGACGGCTATCTGGATAACTGGGTGTATGCCTATCCGCTGTTAAAGAAATATGGCTTCTGCGCAGTGGCTTTTCTGGTGACATCCTGGATGGGCAGTGGCTCGGTGCGGCCGTACCAGGGGCGGGGTGAGCTGCCGCGCGTCCATGATCATCGAGAATGTGAACGCCTGATTCAGCAGGGTCAAAGCGATGAAGTGGCGCTGCGCTGGAGCGAGATTCATGCCATGCAGGCCGATGGCACGTTCGAATTTCACAGTCACACCCATACGCATACGCGCTGGGATCAAGGCAGCCGCGCCGAAAGCAAGAATGAGCTGATGGCGCGTGAACTGGCTCAGTCAAAGGAAGCACTGGTGGCGAATTTGGGGACCGTCTCACAGCACTTCTGCTGGCCGCAGGGCTATTTTGATTCTGATTATGTCGATCTTGCCCTCCAGGCCGGGTTCCGCTATTTATATACGACACAGGCTTTTGGGCAGAATCGTGCCGGCACAGATCCCACCTGCATTCATCGCTTTGCCGTGCGCAATACTTCAGGCGCTTCGGTAGGCAGGCGTATCAGGATCGCCGCCAACCCCTTCGTGGGGCCGCTATACAACCACTGGAAGCTCTGGAAGCGGTCACGCAGGAGCGGCGCATGACGACATTGTCGGTCATCATCATCACCCGCAACGAGGCCGGCAACATTGGGGATTGCCTCGACTCAGTGTCATTTGCCGATGAAATCATTGTTCTGGACTCGGGCAGTACCGACGCCACCCGCGATATTGCCCGGGCGAAGGGGGCCAAGGTCAGCGTTGCTGATGATTGGCCTGGCTTTGGCCCACAGAAGAACCGCGCGCTTGCGCTGGCCACGCAGGATTGGGTGTTGTCGATCGACGCCGATGAGCGTGTCACGCCTGAATTGGCGCAGGCCATCGTGCGTGTGCTGCAAAATCCGGGTGCTCGGGCCTATAAGATAGCGCGGCTTTCCAACTTCTGCGGGCGTTGGATAAAGCATAGCGGCTGGTGGCCCGATCATGTACTCAGGTTGTTTCAGCGCGGGACAGCGCGCTTTACCGATGCGCCAGTACACGAAAGTGTCAGGGCCGATGGTGCCGTTGCCATCCTCGACGGGCATTTCCTGCATTATCCCTACGCGGATATGGACACCATGATTGCCAAGATCAATCGCTATTCCTCGGATGCGGCACGCATGATGCACGCGCGCGGGAAGGCTACGTCGGTGCTCGGGGTGCTGGGGCATACCTTCTGGACGTTCGTGCGCCTCTATATCATTCGCCGTGGGTTTCTGGACGGCAAGGAAGGGTTCATCCTGGCCATGACTGCCGCTGCGGGAAGTTTTTTCCGCTATAGTAAGCTGCTGTTTTTAACCAGAAACAAACAAATATAATTGGGCTCATGATACCTATCCTCATGTACCATCAGGTGGGAATTCCGGCTGCCAAGGGGTCACCATACCGCGGGTTGACGGTCCACCCGGCCGACTTCAGGCGGCAAATGTCCTGGATGTATCGGCTGGGATATCGAGGCCTGTCGGTGCGTGATCTGGCCCCTTACCTAACAGGTGCGCGCACTGGAAAAGTGTTTGGTATCACCTTTGACGATGGCTACCGCAACGCCTTTCAAAATGCCTTGCCGGTGCTTGCGGGCCTGGGGTTTACTTCCACGAATTATTTTGTGGCACGCAAGCTCGACGGTGATAATTCCTGGGACGACAAAAAGGGTGTCCCGCGTGCCGAACTGATGTCGCCAGCCGAAGTGCGGCAGTGGGCGGCGGCAGGTCAGGAGGTCGGCTCGCATGCGCTCGATCACGTGCGCCTTACGCAGCTGTCTCCGGAAATTTCCGCGTTTCAGATTGCGCAGTCCAGGCTGGAGCTTGAACAGTTGTTGGACTCACCGGTTACCGCCTTCTGTTATCCATACGGTGATGAGAATCTGCAAATACGTGCCATGGTGCGCGACGCAGGGTACACCAGCGCCACCACTACACTGCGTGGTTTGGCCAGAACGTCGGATGATCTGTTCGGCCTGCCGCGTGTTACGGTGGCGCGATCGACCAATATCTTGCGCTTTCTGCAAAAGTGCCTGACCCGGATGGAAGACAGGCGTCGTCGTGGATAGGCCCCGATTGAAAATCGCTTTTGTAGGCGACAGGTTTGGGTCCCGCTTTGGGGGTGCCGAGGCCTATGGCGTTGCCCTGATGCACGAACTGGCGGCCAATCACGATATTACTGTGTTCGCGCGCGAGTACGACAATGCATGTGGGCTGAAGCTACCGTATGTTCACGTGCGTGTGTGGTCGGGCTGGCCAAGCTGGGTGCGTGTCCTGCTGTTTGCGATCAAGGTGCGCCGCATGACGCGCCGCGGGTTCGACATCGTGCATTCGCATGCCAATGGATTTTGCGGTGATGTCGAGGTCGTGCATGTGACGCCGGTGCGCTACAACTGGCGTGTGCGCAAATTGCCTTTCATGAAGCGTGCTCTTTCGCACATCAGCCCAAGGGTGCAGACCTACCTTCGCCTGGAGTGCCTGCGGGTTGCATCGCGGCCAGCGCATCGCACAGTTGCTGTGTCCGGTCTGATTGCCGAGCAGCTGCGGCAGGCCTATGGTGATTCGCTGTCGGCGCCGGTAATTCCTCCTGGGGTTGCCTGCCCGCCAGCGATCGATCCGATCGCGCGCGTAGCCGCGCGGCAAGCCCTGGGCTGGTCCGATACGGATCGGGTTTGCCTGCTGGTGGCTCGCAACCCATTGCGCAAGGGCCTTCCAACAGTGCTGCGGGCTTTGGCACAGCTGCCGCCGCAGGTGAAATTGCTGGTGGTCGGTGGGAACGCTGGTACGCGCGAATTCGTGGCCCGATTCAATCATGGCGAGCTGATTGATCGCGTGCATGCTGTCGACGAGACTTCTACGGTAGGCCAGTACTACGAGATGGCGGATGTCTATGTGCATCCCACCCTGAACGACAGTTTTGGCATGGCGCCGCTGGAAGCCATGTCATTTGGCTTGCCCGTTGTGCTGAGCCCTCAACCCTGGTGTGGATTTGCGCAGTATGTCAGCCATGGCACCGAGGCGCTCGTCATGTCCGACCCTGAAAATGCCGCACAACTGGCCGAGTTCCTGCAGCGCATCGACACTGAGCCTGGGTTGCGTGATCGGCTCGCGCAGGGGGGGACTGAGGTCGTCAAACGTCATAGCTGGGTCGAGGCGGCGCGCCGGTATCTCGCGTTGTATGACGAGGTGCTGGCTGAGCGTGGGGCTGGTGGCGTCTGAGCGGTACTTGTGCGGTGGTGCCGCAGGTAGTTCAATAGGTATGATCACTTGATGTTCGCCGCGAGCGTTCTGGTAGACTTGTCGTCCAATACCGATGAAGAAAAAGGGCGGCGGGCGTGATTTCAATACAGGAAGTACCAGGTTATCCAAACCATCCTTATTATCCAGTCGTGCTTTCAATCCTGCAGGAACTCGACGTAAAAGCCGTACTGGATGCACCCTGCGGGGACGGCTGGCTCGGCGAGGCGTTGAAGGGCTCTGGCGTTGCGCTGGACGGCGCATGTCTGTGGGAGTTTCCCCGCGAAAACAATGGCTATCGCAACGTGATCGAGCAGGATCTGAACACACCCATGCCCGGAACGCAGCAGTACGATGCGGTCGTCTGCTGTGAGGCCATTCATTTGCTGCTTAGCCCTGGCTGTGCCGTGGCCAGCTTTGCCGCTAATTTGCGGCCAGGCGGTGTAGTCATCATTACGACCCCTAACACCTTGTACATGCGCTCGCGGCTGCAATTTTTCCTGCGTGGGTTTCACTCCGGCTTCCGCCCCGGCATCGGCAAGAAGCCCGGAAAGGACTACATCACGTATTTTCCCTTTACGTTCGGCTTGCTGCATCAGGTGCTGAACAATAGTGGCTACGGCAACATCACTCTGCACGAGGTGAATGAAACCAAACCCAAGCGATGGGTCGAACACCTGCTGGCGTTTCCGGGCCTGCTGTATTATGGGATGCGGCGTCGCAAGGCAAAGACGTCCGAAGAAGCCCGGTTTTGGGATCAGGCCCGTTCGCGGCAGTCGATACATGGCCGCTGGCTGGTGGTGTCGGCTACTTACGGTGTGTCGAGGGCGCCGTCGTAGGTCGTCCGGCTCATTGCGGCCGCAGCCCTGATCGTGCCGGTTGGATTGGGTTAAAATAATGCGTCATTACACCGTATCGTCCGTCTTGCTATGTTGTAAGGCATCATGTCGATGAACGCTTTTGATATGGGCCTCTACTGGCTTGGCACTGCCCTTGTAGTTGCAGGTGCGATCTACGCGTGTGTTGTGTTGTACGTGGTGTTGAAAAGCCCGCGCGGTCCGGACGTTCCATCTGCCCGCGTTGGCGTGTCTGGCCATCCGCAGCCGGTAAGCGTGCTCAAGCCGCTTTGTGGCGCGGAACCGCGGCTGTACGAGAATCTGCGTAGCTTCTGCGTACAGGCATATCCCGACTACGAGCTCATTTTTGGTGTGCGGGACAACGAGGACCCTGCCATTGACGTGGTACGACGGCTGCGTGCAGAATTTCCACAGCTTGATATTGCGCTTGTCATCAACTCGCGTCTGTATGGCTCCAATCCGAAGGTCAGCAATCTCATCAACATGCTCCCGCGAGCAAGGTATGGCTGGTTCGTATTGGCCGACAGCGACATCAGTGTTCCCGCCGATTATCTGACACGCGTGGTGGCGCCGCTGGCCGATTCCGATGTGGGTATCGTCACTTGCCTGTACCACGGGGTTGCAGGGCGGGGCTTCTGGTCGCGCATGGGGCGCCTGTTTATTGACGACTGGTTTGTGCCGTCGGTCAGGCTCGCACACGCATTTGGCTCCACGCGGTTTTCGTTCGGTTCGACGATTGCGATGCGACGCGAAGTCCTGGTGTCAATTGGTGGGTTTGAGGCGCTGCGCGATACGCTGGCGGACGACTTCTGGCTTGGCGAGCTGACTCGTCAGAAGTCCTTGCGCACGGTTTTGTCGGATTTGTTGGTTGCCACCGAGGTCAGTGATGTGGGGTTTTCCACATTATGGGCGCGTGAATTGCGGTGGCTGCGCATCATCCGGTCGATCGCCCCTCTGGGATTCATCCCGACGTGCCTTTGCTTCACCACGCCCGTCGTGCTGCTGGGGCTGGCCCTGGCGCCTGGCGTGCCCAACGGCATTCTGGCCCTGTTGGGTCTCGGATCGCGAGCTTTGCTATACTTTTCCAGGCCAGAATTCAAGCATGCGACACCGCTCTGGCGCGAACTCCTGTTGATTCCGCTGCGCGATGCGCTACTATTGCTCGAGTGGGCGGTTGCCTTGACTGGCTGGCAGGTGAAGTGGCGCGGTGCGGTGCTTCACAGTCGTGGAAAAGGTACCGCGTCACGGTATTGAGTCGTGTCAATGTGTGGGTGGTTCGTCTAGCCCGCGTAGCCAGTGGAACTCGATTTACATGAAAACACTTTTTTTGCAGGCTCCTTCGTTTGACGGCTTTGATGGCGGCGCAGGCTCGCGCTATCAGGCCAAGCGCGAGATCAAAAGTTTTTGGTACCCGACGTGGCTGGCCCAGCCTGCGGCGCTGGTGCCCGAATCCCGGGTACTGGATGCTCCTGCCGACGACCTTTCGGTCGAAGACACGTTGAATATTGCCCAGGGCTATGATCTGGTCATTATTCACACCAGCACACCGTCCTTTCCCACTGACGCAAAATTCGCCGAGTTGCTCAAGGCGCGCCGCGCGGACATTCTGATCGGCATGGTTGGCGCCAAGGTTGCCGTCGAGCCGACACCGTCGTTACAGGCTTCGGCCGCCATCGATTTCGTGGCGCGTGAAGAATTCGATTACACCTGCAAAGAGGTGGCTGAAGGACTGCCGCTGGAAGATATTCGTGGCCTGAGCTACAAGCTGGCCGATGGCAGTGTCAAGCACAACCCACCGCGCGCAACCATTGAAGATATGGATGGACTGCCATTTGTCGCGCCCATCTATCGGCGCGATCTGAATATCAACAATTATTTTATTGGCTATCTCAAGCACCCCTACGTGTCGTTCTACACGGGGCGTGGCTGCCGTTCCCGATGCACGTTCTGCCTATGGCCGCAGACGGTAGGTGGTCACCGCTATCGGGTCCGCTCAACCGAAAGTGTGCTGGCCGAGGTGAAATGGATCAAAGAGAACATGCCCGAGGTTAAAGAGATCATGTTCGATGATGACACCTTTACCGACTTCAAGCAGCGTGTCGAGGAAATTGCCGTCGGGCTGGGCAAGTTGGGCGTCACGTGGTCCTGCAACGCCAAGGCCAATGTGCCCTACAAGACGCTGAAGATCATGAAGGACAATGGCCTGCGGCTGCTGCTCGTGGGCTATGAGTCGGGTGACGATCAGATCCTGCTCAACATTAAAAAGGGCCTGCGCACCGATATAGCGCGGCGCTTCACCGAAGATTGCCGCAAGCTTGGCATCATCATCCACGGCACGTTCATCCTTGGCCTGCCTGGTGAAACCAAAGAGACCATCGAGAAAACCATACGTTTCGCCAAGGAGATCAATCCTCACACCATTCAAGTCTCACTGGCTGCTCCGTACCCCGGTACGGAGCTGTACAGGCAGGCCGTCGAAAACGGCTGGCTCCAGGAAAACGAAGCGACCAATCTTGTCAATGACACAGGTGTCCAGCTTGCGCTGATCAGTTACCCGCACCTGTCGAAGGAAGACATCTACCACAGTGTCGAGGTGTTCTACAAAAGATTTTATTTCCGCCCGTCAAAGATCTGGGAAATCGTCCGCGAAATGCTGATGAGTTGGGACATGATGAAGCGCCGCTTGCGCGAGGGGGTGGAATTCTTTCACTTCCTGCGCGCGCATCGGGCCTGATTGGGTTCTTGCCAGTGTTTGTCGAATGCATGATTGGCTGTTTTTTACACGCAGGGCGGCACAAGAAAGATGTGACGTCGTGACCCGCCCGCGTCTGATCATAACCGCCGATGATTACGGCCTGCACGAGGCTGTCAATGAAGCGGTCGAAACTGCCTGTCTGCATGGCGTGCTGGGTGCCGCAAGCCTCATGGTCGCGGCGCCGGCTGCGGCGGATGCCATAGCGCGTGCACGCCGTCTTCCGGGTCTGGCAGTTGGACTGCATCTGGTGCTGGCTGACGGAGCGGCGGTGTTGCCGCCGGAGCGCATCCCTGATCTGGTCGATGCGCACGGCGTGTTCAACAGCGCTATGGTACGCAATGGCGCGCGCTTTTTTTTGCTGCCGCGTTTGCGCCGGCAGTTGGCGGCCGAAATACGCGCTCAATTTGAAGCGTTTGCCGCAACAGGCTTGCTCCTGGATCACGTCAACGGGCACAAGCATTTCCATTTGCATCCCACTGTCCTGTCCCTGGTGCTTTCAATCGGCCGGGAATTTGGCCTGCGCGCCGTCCGGCTACCCAGCGAGCCGGGTTCTGGTCCTTGGTTGCGACCGTGGCTGGCTCTGATGCGCAGGCGTCTCGACAAGGCAGGCATAGCCCACAACGACCACGTTTTTGGCATTCGCGAAAGTGGTGGGCTGGATGAAACGGTGCTGCTTGGGATCTTGCGGGATTTGCCCGATGGCCTCTCCGAGGTGTATCTGCATCCCGCCGTGCGCGATGGCGTGGCGAGCAGCGCAGCCGGTTACCGGCACACCGACGAGCTGGCGGCGCTGCTTTCGACGCGGGTGCGCGATGCTATCGCCGGGTGTTGCCTTTTGTGCCGTGGCTATTCTGATCCTGCGGCGGTGTGCTCATGACTATGCGGCGGATTGGCTACATTGCCGGCGTGCTTGGCCTGATTGCGTTTGTTGTGCTTATTGCACACCAGGGGTGGTCCGAGGTTTACAGTGCCATCGACAACGCGGGCTGGGCCTTGTTGTGGCTGTTGCCATTTCATGTGCTGCCTTTATGGCTGGATGCCGCGGGCTGGCGTGTTTTGCTGTCGCCGCGCGACCCGCAGCGCCGTGCCACCATCGGTGTTCTCTTCTGGATTGCAGCGATACGCGAGGCCAGTAACAGGCTGCTGCCGCTGGCGGGTATCGGAGGCGATCTCATCGGAATTCGCCTGGTAAGGTGGCGTGGCATCCGTGGCGTGGCCGCAGCGGCCAGCGTCATCGTCGAAGTCCTGTTAACGATGGTCAATCAGTGCCTGTTTGTGGCCCTGGGTGTGGGGCTTTTGGTCATGGTGACCGTGCACGCCGGCACTCTGGGGTCGGTACTTATTGCCGTGCTGGTCAGCATATTGCTGCCGATTGCATTGTTCGTGCTGTTGCGGCACGGTAATGTGTTCACGCGCCTCGCGGCGCTATCGAAGAAAGTTCTAGGTGATGACTCGCGCCTGGCGGAATTGATGAACGGCCCTGGGCTGGATACGGAAATCCGCGCGTTATACAGTAGACGCCGGAGGTTGCTGGTTGCGTGCATCTGGCAGTTCGTGGGACTGCTGATTGGCAGCTTCGAGAGTTGGCTCGGCCTGTGGTTGCTAGGTTATCCAGTCACTATTGTGGAGGCCATTGCCATCGAAGCGGCAACCCAGGCGCTGCGCAATATTATTTTTGTGGTGCCTGGCGGGCTGGGTGTGCAGGAGGGCGGCCTGATCTTGTTTGGCAGCCTTATCGGGCTGCCTCCCGATGCGTGCATCGCGCTGTCGCTGGTAAAGCGCATGCGCGAACTGGTATTTGGCGTTCCGGCACTGATATCCTGGCACTGGGCCGAGACCAATCGGCTGCGTGCTTCCTGGCTTGCTCGTGAGACGGCACGCAACTCTTGACCGGGAGGGGTCATGACGGCGAACACCACGCAAGCGCGTGACGATGAAATGACACACCATGATTGTGACGCAGTGGCTGTCGAGGCAGCCGACCATGCCATGCGAAACTGGCAGGGAGATGACCAGGCACCAGTGCGAATCGGGTCGGATGCGCACAAGCAGTTGTTCTGCCACATGCTGCTCGATACTCACAACCCATACAAGCCGGCAGCGTTGGCGTGGCCTATACTTGATGCCCAGACCCTGCAGCGTGTTGTCTCGCTGCCTATCTGGGACATTGCGGTGCAAACCGAGGAGCGGGCCATGCGGCGGGTCCACGCCTATGCTGACACAGTGCGCGATCCGTTGTTGAACGAGGCGCTTGTCATGGATGGCGGCGAGGAGGCTCGTCACAAGGTCGTACTGGGCAAGCTGGTGGCGGCCTATGGTATTGATCTCGCGCCTGAACCGTCTTATGAGGCGTCAGCCGATCCTGAATGGGGCTGGCTGGTCACCGGATATAGCGAGTGCATCGATAGTTTTTTTGCCTTCGGGCTCTTTGAATCGGCTAAGCGAACGGGATATTTTCCGGTCGAACTCGTGGAAACATTCGAGCCGGTGGTTCAGGAAGAAGCCCGCCATATATTGTTTTTTGCTAATTGGGTGGCCTGGTACCGGCGGCAATTGCGCTGGTGGCAGCGGCCGTTGTTTGCGCTGAAAGTCCTGCGTGTATGGCTGTTCCTGATCTGGGAGCGTATTGGCATTGCCAAGGGGCTGGACGACAGGGGTGTGATGCAGGACGCCAATTTTGCCCTGACGGGCGACCAGCAGATTGGCTTGGATCTGGGGCTCAAAGAGATGCTGGATTTATGTCTGACTGAAGATCGTCGTCGTATGGATGGCTACGATCACCGACTATTGCGCCCGACATTTGTGCCACGCATGGCGCGTTTCGCGCGGCTTTTCGTGCGCTAGTTTTGCAGCAGCGTCCTCGCGTGTGGGCCAGAGGTGTGCTGACTGCACCGGCTCTTGTTGCTGGTTGGGCCGAAGTCGGCGCGCGGCTTGAGGGCGCCGCATATCTGAACACCGGACTTTTTCACTTCCTGGGGTGCCCCATTAAGATCGGCTGGAAGAAAACGGCGCCGATAAGCGTGCATACCAGCGACAATGCCAACAATTTTCCCATGCTGGCTGTGCCCGGGTGGTGCGACAGGCACAGGCTGCCAAAGGCCACGGCGGTCGTTGCTGCCGACAGAATGATGGCCTGGGTCAGGCCCGATTGCAGCAAGCTGGCCTTGCCCTCGCGCCATGCGACAACGTAGTAGATCTTGAACGCGACACCTATGCCCAGCAATAGCGGTAATGCAATGATGTTCGCAAAGTTCAATGGCCAGTTCAACACCACAGCCAACTCAAGGGTTACGGCGGCCGAGACCAGCAAGGGGACCAGCGTACGCAGTACGTCGCCAAAATTGCGCAGGGCGAGCCACAGCAGTACGGTTATCGAAATCAACGCCCACAGACTGGCTTGCAGGAATGCATGGATTATGGTCTGAGCGGAATGCTGAATGGAGATCGGTCCGCCTATGGCGTCAGGCGCAGCGCGCAGCACCGCGGCAGTGAACGCACGTAGCGCTGCATTGTTGTCCGTCTTTGCTCCTGCCGGAACCTTTGGCGCGATGTCGACAAGTGCACGGCCGTCGGGCGTAAGCCATTGTCTTTTCAGGCCGGCGGGCAGCGACGCCTGAGTAATTGGCCCGGGTTCGAGCAATCGGTGCAGCGAATCCAATGCAAGTTTCAGTGTTCCCGAAAAGGCGTGTTCCGCGTCATCGCGCTTTGCTCTGCTGGCCGTCGCAAGTTCGCGTAGCGAAGCGGCCAGGTGCTGCGCCGGCGCGGCACCCGCACCCGGGTGGTCAAGAGCGGCATTTTCGAGCATGCCTGCCGCGTTTTTCAATGCCGTAATGCGTGTCTTGTCGCTGGTCGACGGGCTGGGGGCTTGGCTCAGAGTGGACGCCAGCGTTGTCGCAAGTGTCTGGATCGTTGCCAGCTTTTCAGATTGGTTTTCGGGGATGAAGTTGCTCAGTGTTGTCACTCGGCCGACTTCGGGCAATTCTCGCAACCTTTTCGCCTGGGTGTTTGCAACACTTAGCGACGGTGCGAGGATCTGTACGTCGTTGATACCGGCTTCGGGAGAACCGGCCAGTTGCGTCAGCGTTTCCATTGCCTCGGTGTGAGGGTCTTTTAAATGCAGGGGGTTGAAGTCGAAACGCAGGTAGGCAAGCAGGGGCAGGCAGGCCACGACCAGGATCAGCGTTCCGAACAGCAGCGGTTTACGGTGTCGGTCCGTAAATCGATCGGCAGGGGCCAGCCATTTGAATCCTGGTGCGGCACGTTCGCCTTTCGGCTTAAGTATCGTGATCATGGCCGGCAGCAGTATGAGACTTGTCGGGAAGGCGACGAACAGGATGCCTACGCCAGCAATCAGCCCGAGTTCCCCCATTCCGCGATACTCGGTAGGCAGGAACGAGAAGAAGCTTGCAGCGGTGGCCGCCGCCGCGAGCGATAGTGGCATTGCAATCGTTTTCGCCGCGTCGACAAGCGCTGTTCCGAGTTGGGGCTGTAGGTAGCGTTCCTCGCGGTAGCGCACGGCAAACTGGATGCTGTAGTCTACGCCGATCCCGACAAACAGGACGGCGAAGGCGATGGAAATCATATTCAGCGAGCCGACCATAAGCAGTCCGAGGGCGGTGGTGATGGTCAGACCGACAATCAGCGTCATGAACACGGCAAATATCATTTTGCCCGAACGCACAGCTAACCACAATATTGCGATTACCGCCAGGAACGTGGCTATCGCGTTGGGCACTTCGCCTTCTCGAACCGAAGCCAACTCTTCGTCGGCCAGTGGGCGTGGGCCTGTCAGATGTACGCTTGCGCCAAATCGCTGATGCAGGCGCAGTTCGGATGCCGCGTTGCGGATTTGATCGGAGGCAGCCGACCCGGCCTGAAGTTCCTGGTAATCGGGCACGGCTTGTATCTGAATGAAGCTGCGTGGCTGGGTGTCGGGGGCAACGAGCCCTCGCCATGATAGTCCGGCCGGTTTGCCAGCAAGGACAGCATCCACGGTCTGCGCGCTTTGCTCCAGCAGTGATGACATGTCGGCGAGTTTGACCTGCCCGGACACGAGCGGCGTGAGCAGAGTCAGGGACAGCAGGTTGGCAAGGCCACTTAGCGATGGATCGCGCGCGAGCCGGTTCAGCAGCGGCCTTGCGTCGGTCAATTGTTTGACGAGTTCATCCAGGTCGGGTTTCGATAGAAACAATAGTCCGTTTTGATCGAAGAAGGGGCCTGCGCCAGGCTGGCTGACCGCGCTGAAATATGTGGTTTCGGTGGCAAGCCGTGCGGCCAGCTCGCTGGCTGCCTTATCGGCGAACTCTGCCGCTGGGGCCTGAACGACGGCAAGCGTGATGTCTGCACGTTGCGGGAAAGCCTTGTCGACCGCCAGACCGCGCTCGACCCAAGGCGTGTTTGTCGCGATCAGATCCGACGTGTTGCTGTCGAGCGTGAAATGCGTCGAGACATAGATGCCGCTTGCGACCGACAACGACAGCACTACAATAGTGACCGCGTAGGCATGCCGCATCGAAAACTGGACAATGCGCACAATGAGCGAGGTCAGCATGGATACGTGGGGTGTTTGAATGTGGTGGATGTGTGGCCATGGCCACGAGCTATGACGCGCAGACAACGTAAGCGGCTACTGTAACTGGAGTGGCAGCGAGACGCAACGGAATAAATTGACGATTGATGGAAACAGCCTAATGAAAAAACTGCTTTTGCTGGTGGTTGCGGTGTTCTGGGTGGCGCGCGCGGCAGCTTCGCCGGGGGTATCGATGAGCCCCAACGATGTGGTGAAGAGCGCCGTGCAGACAGTGATGGCGGCAGCAAAGGCCGACCCCGCAGCGAAGGACGGCGACATTGATGCGACAGCCAAGGTGGTGCGTCGCGACTTTCTGCCTTATGCGGATTTCGCACAAACTACCCGCTTGTCCGCAGGCGCGGCGTGGCAAACCATGACTGCCGTCCAACGGAAGGCTCTCGTTCAGCAGTTCACGACACTACTTGTGCGTACCTACGCACTGCAGCTCGTGCAGGTTCGCGACGAAGTGGTGAAATTCAGCTTTGAACCCGCCAGCGTCAATGCTGCGGGCAACGACGCCGTAGTTCGTACTGAAATCAAGAGCGGCGACGGTGACAACGTGCAGGTCGCGTACCGGCTTGTCAATACCCCGGCCGGTTGGCGCATCTATGACATAGACATGATGGGCATATGGCTGATCAAGCTTTATCAGCCCCAGTTGAGCACCCAGTTCGCCAGAAGTGGCGCTGATGGCCTGATCAAATATATTACTGATCATAACGCGCGCGTCGAAGGGTAAGCGTATTCGGCAGATAGAGCTGATTGCTCTGCTGAGTGTTTTCAAACCTTTGAAATATAAGAAATTTCTTATTGGTGCGAATCAACCCCACAACGTGTATACGCTTTATGCATTGATGGTTTCTTTGATGCTAGAATGGCGAGCGTGAGCCATGTGGCGTAGTCGCAGGAAAAACGTGTCGACGCCAATCCAATCGGAGCCATTTATGCAAGTCATTCTTGCTCAGCCTCGTGGGTTTTGTGCTGGTGTGGTGCGAGCCATCGAGATTGTCGAGCGTGCGCTTGAAAAATACGGCGAGCCCGTGTATGTCAGGCACGAAATTGTCCATAACCGGCACGTCGTCGAGTCGCTCAAGGTAAAGGGTGCGCGTTTCGTCGACGAACTTCACGAGGTCCCTCCCGGTGCGGTGACCATATTCAGCGCGCATGGCGTGTCGCGTGCCGTCGAGGCCGAAGCCAAACAGCGTGGGCTCAAAGTTGTGGATGCCACGTGTCCGCTCGTCACGAAGGTGCATCTGCAGGGCAAGAAATACGTTGGGCAGGGCCGCGAGGTCATTCTTGTGGGTCACGCCGGGCATCCCGAGGTTCTTGGCACGATGGGTCAAATTGATGGGCCGGTGCATCTGGTCCAGACCGAAGCCGATGTGGCCGCGTTGCGGTTGGCGCCAGACACGCCCATATCGTACGTCACGCAGACAACTCTCTCGGTTGACGAGACGCGCGGCATCATCGATGCGCTGCATCGGCGTTTCTCCGATATTGTTGGTCCCAACGTCAAGGACATCTGCTACGCCACGCAAAACCGCCAGACTGCCGTACGCGAATTGTGCAAACGTGCCGATGTCGTCCTGGTGGTTGGCGCGGCCAACAGCTCAAATTCGAACCGGCTGCGTGAAATCGGCGAAAGTAGCGGCGTCCCCAGCTACTTGCTGGCAGATGGCAATGGTCTTAATCCTGACTGGGTCCGCGGAGCGAAGGTCGTTGGCATTACCGCTGGTGCCTCTGCGCCCGAAAGCACGGTCGAAGATGTAATCGACGCGTTGCGCCAGATCGGCCCGGTTGATGTCAGCGTAATGGAAGGAGTAGAAGAACATACTCATTTTCGCTTGCCCCGTGGGCTTGCAGAAAAAGGACCTCGATTACGCCAGCCCCGTGTGACCGCGCGTTAGGATGAAGCTATAAACCGTCAATAAATGCAGGAGTTGAATGTGGCCATACCTTTTTTGCAGTCGGTATACGTTGGCGCATATCTAATTAAAAAACGTCTTACGCGCACTAAGCGCTATCCGCTGGTAATGATGCTGGAGCCGCTGTATCGGTGTAATCTCGAATGCGCGGGCTGCGGCAAGATCGATTATTCCGAAGATATTCTCGATAAGCGGATTTCAGTGGCCGAAGCACTTGCGGCCGTGGACGAATGCGGTGCGCCCGTCGTGTCGATTGCCGGCGGCGAGCCCCTGATACACAAAGATCTCCCTGAAATTGTCAAAGGCATTGTCGCTCGCCATAAATTCGTCTATTTATGTACCAATGCCTTGTTGCTGGAAAAGAAAATCGACGACTATAAGCCCAGCCCGTTCTTCGTCTGGTCCATACATCTGGACGGTGACCGCGAAATGCACGATGAGTCAGTTCGCAGGGAAGGCGTGTATGATCGCGCCGTTGCGGCCATCAAGCTTGCCAAGGAGCGCGGTTTTCGCGTCAACATCAATTGCACCCTTTTCAACAACGCCAAGCCCGAAAAAGTCGCGAATTTCTTCGACAGCGTCAAGGGACTTGGCGTAGACGGTATTACTGTTTCGCCCGGTTTTGCCTATGAGCATGCGCCTGACCAAGAGCATTTCCTGAAGCGTGAAAAAACCAAGGAACTGTTCCGCGACATTTTTCGACGTGGCCGTGGTGGGCGGAACTGGGCTTTCAGCCAGTCAGGCATGTTCCTTGATTTCCTGGCCGGCAATCGCACGTATCATTGCACCCCCTGGGGTAATCCCACGCTTACCGTGTTCGGCTGGCAGCGCCCATGTTATTTGCTGGCCGAGGGGTATGCCAAGACATTTACCGAGCTCATGGAAACGACTGAGTGGGATAAATACGGCACCGGAAACTATGAAAAGTGCGCTGACTGCATGGTGCATTGCGGCTACGAAGCGACGGCAGTCAATGACACTCTGGCTCACCCGCTGCGTGCGCTTGGCGTCACGCTCAGGGGCATCCGGACTCAAGGCGCCATGGCGCCCGAGGTGTCGTTCGAACACCAGCGTCCTGCTGCCCGTGTGTATTCGCGTCATTCCCAAGGCAGGGTATCCGAGCTGCACGAACAGAATCCATGAGTGCCTAGCGCCAACTTCCCTGATATCGGGACTTCCGACCTCTTGCTGGTGACCGGAGCTTCCGGCTTCGTGGGTTCGGCCGTTGCGCGCGCTGCGGTTGCACAGGGGCTGAAAGTACGGGTCCTGGTTCGTCCTACCAGTCGACGCGACAATCTGGATGGGCTGGCGGTCGAGGTGGCCGTGGGCGATATATGCGATTCAGTATCGATGCAGCGCGCCCTGGCCGGAGTGCGCTATTTGCTGCATGTCGCTGCCGACTACCGGCTCTGGGCGCCCAATGCGCGCGAGCTTGTGCGCACTAATGTCGAGGGCACGCGGGTGGTGATGGAAGAGGCGCTGCGTGCCGGGATAGAGAAAATCGTTTATACGAGCAGTGTTGCGACACTGCGTACGCAAGATGCGGTGCGTGGCGCGTCCGCCAGCGATTATGCTCTGGTTGACGAAGGAATGCCTTCTACCGAGGACGAAGCGATAGGCGCCTACAAGCGCAGCAAGATCGCGGCCGAGCGGCTGGTTGAACATTTGGTCGCCACGCGGCGGCTGCCTGCGGTGATCGTCAATCCTTCTACCCCAGTGGGGCCGCGCGACATCAAACCGACGCCCACGGGCCGCATTATCGTGCAGGCGGCGCTGGGCAGGATTCCGGCGTATGTCGATACCGGTCTGAACCTGGTGCACGTCGATGACGTTGCCGTAGGGCATCTGCTGGCACTGCAGCGTGGAGTCGTCGGCGAGCGCTACATTCTGGGGGGTGACAACGTGATGTTGCGCGACATCCTTCGCGTCGTTGCCACGATGACTGGCAGGCCCGCTGCGACGATCCGGTTGCCTCGCTGGCCACTTTATCCTCTGGCACTGGCGGCCCAGGCGGTGGCCCGGCTTGGTGGCAGGGATCCGTTCCTGACACTGGACGGGTTGAAGATGTCGTGCCATATGATGTTCTTCAGCTCGCACAAGGCCCAGCGCGAACTTGGCTACCATGCACGATCCCATGTCGACGGCTTGTCCGACGCGTTGGACTGGTTTCGTGAAAAAGGATACCTGAATTGACTGCGCTGTCGACGCTGGTTGCCATGGTATCGCTGGCCGTCTGGTTCTACATGCTGGTTGCACGTGGCGCATTCTGGCGCGCACGCGAGCAAGATGGCGAAGACGACCGGCAGACCTTGAACAAGTCCTCCGAGCATGTAGCCAATACCGGAACGCCGGATGCCTGGCCAAGCGTGGTTGCGGTGGTCCCTGCACGCAACGAAGCAGGTTCGATTGCCGCAATGGTGACAAGCCTGTTTGAACAGGACTATGCAGGTCCGTTGAGGGTCGTCGTTGTCGACGATGGCAGCGATGACGGGACGGCGGCAAGGGCCCGCGCCGCCGCTGAAGCCCTTGGTGCAAGTGAGCGGCTGGACGTATTGAACGGCTCTTCGTTGCCCCGGGGGTGGACCGGCAAGCTTTGGGCGCTGCGCCAGGGTATTGCACACGCTTGTGATGACGCAGCGGCACGCCCGGGCTTCCAGGGGTCTCCCGAATTTCTGTTGTTGACCGATGCCGACATCCTTCATGCGTCAGACAATGTGCGGCGGCTGGTCGTCCGTGCCCGTACCGATGATCGTGTGCTTGTTTCGCTCATGGCGAGACTGCGTACTGATTCGTTTTGGGAATACGCCCTTGTTCCCGCTTTCGTGTTTTTCTTTCAGATGCTTTACCCCTTCGCGTGGGTCAATCGGCGCGATTCGCGGGTTGCGGCCGCAGCCGGCGGCTGCATGCTGGTGCGGCGCGACGCACTTGATGCGGCGGGCGGGCTGGAGTCAATCCGTTCAGAAATTATCGATGATTGCGCATTGGGCGCGCGCATGAAGACCCAAGGCGCGATTTGGCTTGGCCTTAGCAGGCGTGTTACCAGTGCGCGCCCCTACAGCGGTTTGGGTGAATTGCGCACAATGGTGGCTCGCACTGCTTACGCGCAACTCAAGTATTCGCCGTTGCGGCTGATTGCGGCTGTGGCGGCGCTGTCTTTGGCCTTTTTTGTGCCACCGCTATTTGCCCTGTTTGCAGAAGGGGCCGCACGTGTGGCGGGTGTGCTGGCGTGGCTGATCATGGCAGTGATGTATCAGCCCATGCTGAAATTTTATGGGCGTTCTATCTGGTGGGGGCCGTTGCTTCCGGGCATCGCAGCACTTTATACGGCATTCGTACTCGACTCTGCGTTTCAGCATTGGCGTGGGCGAGGCGGCATGTGGAAGGGGCGTGCCCAGGCTGGCCGTTAGTGGAGCTTGTGGTCAAGAGTGCGTATTCATGCACCGGGCATTAACCCGAAGCCCGCGCCAATGTTGCGTCGTCCGCGTGTCAGTGCACGGCGTGCGATCCATGCATCACGCGCGACTTGCATCAGTGCGGGCAGCTGGCCCGGCGAGGCGACAATCGAACCCAGTACTGCCAATGCGTCGGTCGAGCCGTTGCTACGGACTCCCGCGAGTGCCGCCGCTGGCAGCGTCCGCTCGACCGGGTCCGCTATGACGCGGCAGCAGACAAATGGGATGGATCGGGCCTGAGCGATCCGGGCGACGATTTGGGATTCCATGTCGACCGCCGCAGCGCCGGTGGCCGCATGCAGTGCGCGCTTGGCATCGGGTGTGATGGCGGGCATCCGTGTACCTACCATGTTGACATGATGTGCCGTGGGCAGTGCCCGCAACAGCGATTCAGACCACAAGGCATCGCAATCGATTTGCCGTGTGCCGTCGGTCAATGTGCGTGCGACCACCCATTCTCCTGGCCGCAACGTATCAACGAGGCCGCCAGCAATGCCGAAACTGACGATCCCGCGACAGTCCTGTGTGAGCGCAGCCTCCAGGTGAGCGGCCAGTGTCGCGTTCTGGTGGCACAGCACTTGCACACCCCCGCCTGCCGCGATTCTGGCTTCGAACCGCAAGCCGGTGACGACGACCACGAGCCCGGTCATTCCTACATTCCACCAGGCACGGTGCGGGCGTCGTGTCCGGTCAGATTACGATAGCGCGCCAGCGCCCAAAGCGGGAAAAACTTGCCATAGCCGTGATAGCGCAGATAGAAGACGCGTGGGAAGCCAGTGGCCGTGAATGATGCTTCGTCCCATAGGCCGGCTTTATTTTGCGTGCTCAGTAAATAATCAATGCCGCGCTCGACTGTCGCTTCGTGCACGGCTCCGGCCGCCATCAGTCCGAGCAACGCCCAGGCAGTTTGTGAAGGCGTGCTTGGTGCGGTTTCGTGGCCGGAATAGTCAAGCTTGTAGCTATCGCCATTTTCTCCCCATCCGCCGTCCTTGTTCTGGATGGATCGCAGCCATTGTGCGCCGCGTTGCATGGCTGGCGCGTCCGGCCCATGGCCGGCAGCGCGCAGCGCGCACAGCGCGGACCATGTGCCATAGATATAGTTCATGCCCCAACGTCCATACCAGCTGCCGTCCCCCTCCTGCGCGTCGATCAAATAGCTGACAGCGCGCGCCATCGAGGCTGAACGTTCGGGGGTTGTCGGTAATTGCGACAGCATTGACAGACAGCGCGCCGAGACGTCGGCGGTGGGCGAATCGAGCAGCGCACCATGATCCGAGAAAGGAATGTTGTTTAAATAGAAGCATGTGTTTTCCGATTCGAAAGCCCCCCATCCACCATTGTGACTTTGCATGCCGATTACCCAGTCGCAGGCGCGATCAATGGCCTGCCGGTAGTTGTCGTGTCCCAGTGATCTGCCTGCGCGGTCCATGGCCATTGCCACAACTGCCGTATCGTCCACGTCGGGATAATGGGGGTTGGCGAACTGGAATGCCCATCCCCCCGGTCGCACGTCGGGCCTGCGTGAGGCCCAGTCGCCACGCACGTCGAGGATTTGCAGGGGAGTGAGCCAGTCCAGCCCGCGTTCCGCGTGTTTAATGGCGCGCGGATCGCCAGTCTCGATCAGTGCGTGCGCCGCCAGCGCAGTGTCCCAGACTGGCGAAAGACATGGCTGGCAATACGCTTCAGTCTCGCCGATGACGAGCAGTTTGTCGATGGCGCGCCTTGCCGTGGCACGTTGTGGGTGGTCCGGTGGATAGCCAAGTGCGTCATACATCATTACCGCATTGGCCATTGCGGGGAAAATGGCACCGAGACCGTCCTCGCCGTTGAGGCGCTCGTCCACGAAACGCACGGCAGCCTCGATGGCGCGCTTACGCCTTTTCTTGGGGAACCAGCGGTCCGCGAGGTGCAGAAGAACATCAATGCCGGCAAAGATGGCGAACCACAGTCGGTTTTGGTGCTCGGCCCTGCGTACCGGCCCGATGGCCCTGGGCGATTCGATGAACAGCTCGTCTATCGTTATGTCCAGTCGATTGGCCGCGCGCGGGCGCAAGGCCTGAAGCACCAGCAACGGCACGATGACGGTACGTGCCCAGTAAGAGACCTTGGACAGGTGAAATGGAAACCACTTCGGCAGCAGCATGATTTCGGGCGGCATCATGCATACTGCTTTCCAGTCGATTACGCCAAAGAATGCGAGCAGAATGCGTGTGAACATGTTTGCATGCACCGCGCCGCCATGCGCCAGTATCGCTTCGCGCGCACGTTGCATATAAGGCGCGTCAACGGATTCGCCGATGGCCTTCAATGCGAAATAGGCTTTGACGCTGGCGCTCATGTTGAACGCGCCATCGTAAAATAGCGGCCAGCCGCCGTGGCTTCCCTGGATGCGGCGCAGGTAGGCTGCGATTTTTGCTTCAAGTGCCTGATTCGGTTTTTCGCCGAGGTAGTGCGTCAGTAAAACGTACTCCGCCGGTATGGTGGCATCCGCCTCGAGTTCGAACAGCCAATGGCCGTCGTCGGCCTGCATGCCCAGCAAGGCGCCGCATGCCGCATCAATGCTTCCTGGAAGCGTTGGGCGTGCGTCGCGGCGCGTTGGCTGCGGATTGTCGCCTGCAAGGATCTCGCGTGTACAGCCTGGCTTCATCAGTAGGATGATTGCAAAAGCTGAGTTAGCGCAAACCAGGCCTTACTGAGCTTGGATACCCGCACGCGCTCACGCGGCGGGGAAAATCCACGTTTGACCAGTTTGTCGAGCAAGGCTTCGTAAGAAGCGGCCATGATAGCGGGGGCCACTACCACGCGACGTGCGCTGCGCCGCATGATGTCCCGGGATATGCCGAAGTGCGTGCGCGCTTGCGCGACCAGCGGCGCGCACGCTCCATCGAGGGTATTTGCCTGGATGGTTGCCGGCGTGGCATGGTCCAGGCCTGCGGCAAGCAGTAGTTCGTGCGGCAGGTAGACGCGGCCGACCATGGCGTCCTCGTCAATGTCGCGCAGGATGTTGGTGAGCTGTAGGGCGCGGCCCAGGTGATGAGCCAGTTCGCGGCCTGCGTCTTTGGGCATCCCGAAGACTTTGACCGACAGGCGGCCAACCGCGCTTGCCACACGGTCGCAGTATAAGTCGAGTGTTTGGGTATCTGGCGCGACGATTGTTGTTTCGACATCCATATTCATGCCGTCGATTATCGCGATGAAATCGTCCTGGTCAAGTGAAAAGTGGTCAATGGACCACGCCAGATTGGTCAAATGGTGGGGTGTGTCAGAGCGGGTGCCTTGCTCGTAGAGCCTGTTGATGTGGCTGCGCCATTGCCTGAGCGCTTCCAGGCGTTGTGTTCGTGACCCGCCGCCGTCGGCGATAGTGTCGACTTGTTTGCAGAACGAGTAGATTTCGTACATGGCGATGCGCTGCCCGTGCGGCAATATGCGCATGGCCGTATAGAAGGAACTGCCAGATGCGGAGCTTCCGGCTGCTTGTGGAGTAAAACCGGTGGTATGCGCTTTGACAGGTTCGACAGCACCCATTTTGGCCCCAAGTACACGAAGTTTTTACTGATTGTCGCTTGGCGATGGTACGAAACGCCGTTCGAGAGACGAAAGGTATTGCAATGACAAAATATGAAGCGGCAACAGGACGATCACATCATAAACCAGATGTGTGGTTTAGTCGTCCCTTTTCAGGGGGGCCCTGCCGGATTGTGCATTAGACCCAGCCGCGGACCCAGTAGGCTAGCAGTGCCGCGTATTCCTTGATGATCGAGCGCGCAGCATCGAATGCCCGCGCGTTGGGTAGCCAGAACGAGAAGTCAGGGTCGTCGGGGACAACGATCTGGGGTAAGGACGGTGCGGCTATGGCAGTAACGCCCTCCTTTCGAAACACGGCCATGGCGCGTGGCATGTGCAGGGCCGACGTGACCAGGAGAATGCGTGATATCCCCAGCGATTTTAGCTTCCGGGCCGTATACAACCCGTTCTCATGGGTGTTGTAGCTGTTTGTCTCCATAATAAGGGCCTGTTCCGGGATCCCTTTTTTCTCGAGTGCGTTGGCCATGGACTGCGCCTCGCTGATTTTGCCTTCCAGGGCGGCGCCGGACAGGACCAGCACCGGTGCGCGATGTGCTTCGTATAGCTGGCTGGCCGTATCGACACGGGTGAGGGCCGTATTTTTGTTGTAGGGTTCGAACCAGTTTCTTCTGCCGCCTGCCGTGTTGCCGCCGAGCACGACGATGGCCTGAGCCGCTGGCAGGTCCTGGGGTGGCGTATACGGGTATAGCTGTTCCAGCCGCCCACCGGCCCATAGCGATGACGCAGGCAAAGACCAGAACAACCCCCAGCACAACGACAGCACGGCTAGTGCAAGCGCTGTCTTGCGGCGCCGAATAATGACGAGCAGCACTGCCAGTACGAGCAGTGTGACGCACAGGTTCAGCGGGATGATCAGGTTAGTGAAGAAACTGGAAACATTCATTCGAGTCTAGTGGTTGGGTGGTACAAGCGCCAGGGCCTGACGCAGCACTTCGTCCAGAGTGGGCCAGTGTCCTTCGGAGCCCAGGCTTACGGCCTTTTGTGACCATGGGCCGGTACGCTCGCGCCGTGTGACGCCAAAAAGCGTAAGTTGCTCCGCGTTGGCGGCAGCCGCGACGTGCGACACGCCTGAATCGTTACATATTACCAATGATGCGCTGCGGGCCAGCATGGCGAATGCGCCCAGGTTCAATGGCGGCAGGCACATGGCACTGGGTGCGTTCTGCCGGGCCTGCTCGGTTTCCCGCGCGGGCGGGCATAGGACCACCGTGTGGCCCTGTTGCTGCAGGGCACGGGTCAGCGCGTCGAAATGTGGCCATACTTTGATTTTCCCGTGGTGCAGCCCGGTGGCGGTTGGCGCAATAAGGATAAAGTGTCGGGGCGCGATTCCCGCGCGGGTCATTGCCTGGCGGCCTTCCTCGATGTGTCTGGGGGCAAGTTGCAGATTCAATGAGGCGGCTGCCTTGTCGGGGGCGGGCAGTTTCCATCTTTGCAGGGCCTCGGAAGTAAGGTGGAGCCATGATTCGACGGCGTGCAGCGACGCGGTGGGCTTGGCAACGGGCCAGCGCAGCATCAGGCTGCGGCCGTCGTCCCGGTAGCCGCAGCAGTGGATGCCCGCAAAGCGAAACACCATGGCGCTGGACAGCGAATCGGGGAGCAATAGCCCGCGGGCGTCATGGTGGCGGGATGTCTTTCGGTAGGTGCTGACAGCTGCCCGGTCTTCACGCCAGTGCCCCTTCATCTCGATGAATCCCGCGGTGGTGTAGCCCGCCAGCAAGTCCTTCGCCCACGGACGTGCGCATACCACCAGGGGCACTTCAGTTCCCAATAGCGCGAGCAAACTGGGTAAACTCATGCAGACGTCGCCGATCCAGTTTGGCAGACGTACATAAATGGCTGAGAAATCGGGTATCAAGGGGTGGCGTTCGCTAATTGGTTCTGGTTCAGACAAGCTGTATTTCGATGTGTTCTGTAAGAACGTTAAAATGATGCACCCAATTGTATAAGAGCGAGCTGATTCTTGAACCGTGTGTCTCCGTCGTCCGGCGTATTGGGCTCCGAGCCCGTAAAGTTTGACCTATGGCGCCGTATATACTCCCGCCTCGGACCGTACTGGAAGGCGGCCATTGTTGCGGCGATTCTGGTCAGCATTAGCGCGGCCACTCAACCTACACTTGCCGTCATCATGAAGCCGTTACTTGATGATGGGTTCACGGGCAACAAACCGTCCTACATCTGGTCGATTCCGCTGTTGGTTATCGTCCTCGTGCTGGTGCGTGGCATCTGCACTTTTGGCAGCGGTTATGTGCTTGCGTGGATCGCCAATAACATGCTGCTGGGCATACGGCGTGAGATGTTCGAACGGTTGCTGGGCTTGCCCGACGAGGAGTTCAGGCGGGGCGACACCGGGCGGTTGTTGAACCGGTTTACCATTGATGCGAATAATGTCACTAATCTGGCGACGGAAGTCATTACGGTCGTCGTGCGTGAAACGCTGATTGTCGTGGCGTTGTTGGGCGTGCTGCTGTATATGTCGTGGCAGTTGACGTTGATTGTATTTTTGATGCTGCCTGCATCGGTGTTTGTGTCACGCATCTTCATAAAGCGGTTGCGGCGCATCAACCGCGATACGATCACGATGAATGCCGAATTGACGCATGTCGTCGGTGAAGCGATAGATGGCCAGCGCGTTGTCAAGTTGTTTGACGGTTACGAGCGCGAGTCCGGCAGGTTCAAGTATGTCAACGGGCGTCTGCGGCGTTTCGCCATGCGTGCCGCTTCCGCCAACGCGGCCATGTCGCCGCTCACTCAGTTCTTCGTTGCGTTGTCGGTGGCTGCGGTCATAGCTGTGGCGCTGTACCAGGCCAATCACGGCGGGCTGACGGTGGGCAGTTTTGCCGCGTTCATGGCCGCATTGGGGCAGATCTTCGATCCGCTCAAGCGCTTGACCAATATTGCAGGGGCGATGCAGCGCATGCTGGTTTCCGCCGAGAGTGTGTTTGCGCTGGTGGATCATCCTCCCGAAGACGACCGTGGGACGTTCCAGTTCAGGGGAACCGTGGCTGGCAGGGTCGAATTCAGAAATATCGTCCATCGGTTTCACGGGGCCCAGGACGATACCATTTCGGACGTGTCGTTTACGGCCGAGCCCGGGCAGACGGTGGCACTGGTCGGGCGCTCGGGCAGTGGAAAAACCACATTGGTCAACATGTTGCCGCGGTTTATCGTGCCCACCCACGGTGAGGTTCTTGTCGATGGTCACTCCGTCATTGATTGCACGCTGCGCAGCTTGCGTGGGCAGTTGTCGCTGGTCAGCCAGGATGTCGTGTTGTTCGACGGGACCATTGGAGAAAACGTCGGCTATGGCGCACTGCACGAAGCAAGCATCGACGATATTCATAAGGCGCTGGAGGCGGCAGATCTGAGTAATTTTGTCGCCAGCCTGCCGGACGGACTCGACACGCAGGTCGGCGAAAACGCCAACACTCTGTCGGGGGGGCAGCGCCAGCGCCTGGCCATTGCTCGCGCGCTCATCAAAAACGCTCCCGTACTTATCCTGGACGAGGCGACTTCGGCGCTGGACAATGAGTCCGAGGCCCAGGTGCAGGCTTCGCTCGATCGTCTCATGGTGGGCCGTACCACTCTTGTCATAGCGCACCGCTTATCCACGGTGCAAAAGGCCGATAAAATTGTTGTGCTGGATAAGGGCAGGATCGTGGAGCAGGGCCGCCACGAGGACTTGCTGGCAAGCAATGGCCTGTACGCATCGCTTTATCGGATGCAGTTCAAGGATTAGCGGGGGCGTAGTGTGACGCTGGCCGCGGCCGGGCGTGGGCTCGTAGGGCGGTCCTTCAATCATGCGCACAGAACATTCTCGCGCGTTTCCTGGGGTGACAAATGAGGCAAGTAACGAAAATGAGCAGGCTGTTGTTGGTGTCGTTCGGCTTTGCTGTTCTGGGCGGTTGTGCGCTTACTCAGAATGGCGGCATTGGGCTGAATGCTCTGGAAACGCAGGACTATCAACGCGACCAGCGCTGGTTGCCTCGGGATTTTGTGCAAGTGCAAAGGGCCGTTCTGCAGCATGACGCGGCTTGTGGCACTCACGTCAGGTTCGCGGTCGATCAGGTGCACCCCAACTATGCGCGTGTCATGAAAAGCATGGATGCTGGCCAGAAGCCGGGCCACGATGGCTGGAGTACCACGATGGTGCTGGGCGTGCAGCTGATGACGGCCAAGCCGGCGCAGGCGACGCTCTATAGCTATTACATGCCTGACCGCCGCCAGATCCAGGAAATGTACGATATTGTTCTTCACCCCGAAGTGTGCCCCGGTGTTGCGCAGCGGGCCAAGCGGGCGCCATAGGTTGTCTGCCTTTTGTTGTCACGCGTGCGGTGCGGTGCACGAGCGGTTGCGTGTGCAGAAGCAAGGGTGAGCCGCCTGCCCGCGCTCGCGCGGTGAGTGAACGATGCTCAAAGAAGCACGATGTCGTATTGTTCGTGCGGGTAGCCGCTTTCCACTTCCAGTGAAACCGGCTTGCCGATGAAGTCGCCCAGCATGGCCAGATGCGCACTTTCTTCTTCCAGGAATAAGTCGACAATGGCCTGGGATGCCAGGACGCGGAATTCCTTGGGGTTGAATTGCCGCGATTCGCGCAGGATCTCTCGCAATATTTCATAACACAGCGTGCGCGCCGTTTTTACGTTGCCGCGCGAGTCGCACGTGGGGCAGGGCTCGCACAGTTGGTGTGCCAGTGAATCACGGGTGCGCTTGCGGGTCATTTCAACCAACCCCAACTGACTGAATCCGCTGATCGTCATGCGGGTTCGATCTTTGCTCAGCGCCTTTTTCAATTCGACCAGCACAGACTCGCGGTGGTCTGTGTCGTCCATGTCGATGAAGTCCAGAATGATGATGCCACCCAGATTGCGTAGCCGCAGCTGGCGCGCCAGCGCCACGGCAGCTTCCAGATTGGTCTTGAATATCGTGTCGTCAAAGTTGCGTCCACCCACGAAGCCGCCCGTGTTGACATCGACGGTAGTCAGCGCTTCGGTCTGGTCGATAATCAGGTAACCACCCGACTTCAGGTCTACGCGGCGTGACAGCGCCCGGGCAATTTCTTCGTCGACGTGCGCGGTGTCGAACAGGGGGCGTTCGCCACTGTAATGCTTGATGCGGTCCAGCACGGAAGGGGTATAGATCTTGGCCCACTCCTTGAGCTGTTGAGCCGTGGTGCGTGAATCGACGAGGATGGAGGCAGTGTTGGGATCGACCATGTCGCGCAACACGCGTTGGGGGAGGGTCAGGTCGGCGTGCAGCAACGAAGGCGCAGGCTGGCTTTTGAGCTTGGCCTGAAGGCCGGTCCATAATATCCGTAAGTAGGATTGGTCGGCAGCAAGTTCTTCGTCGGTGGCATCCTCGGCCTGGGTGCGGACGATGAATCCACCTGTTTCGTCCTTGGGGACCAGTCGTTCGACGCGCTCGCGCAGGGTTGTGCGCTCCTCTTCTGATTCGATTTTCTGGGATATGCCGACGTGCGGGTCGAACGGCAGGTAAACCAGCATGCGCCCCGCAATACTGATCTGCGTGGACAGACGCGCGCCCTTGGTTCCAAGCGGATCTTTGATGACTTGAACCAATAACGGCTGGCCTTCGAAGAGCAGTTTTTCTATGGGGGTTACTGGAGTGCCGTTGGTGCGTTCAATGCGGTTTTGCCGAAGATCGGCGACGTGAATGAAGGCGGCCTTTTCGAGACCTATATCGACAAAGGCGCTTTGCATGCCCGGCAATACCCGCACGACTTTGCCCAGGTATAGATTGCCGACGTGGCCGCGTTGTATGTTGCGCTCGATGTGTAGTTCCTGCACGGAGCCTTGTTCAACTATGGCTACGCGGGTTTCAAAAGGGGTTACGTTAATCAGTATGTCTTCAGTCATGGAATGTGTCGGGTGATGGGGCCACCGAATGCCGACTGTGGCGCTTTGTATAGTATAGCGATGCATTGATGGGCTTTCGCAGCGGTGTGCGCCGCGCGGCCAGACGCGCACAGGTGCATGTACGTGGCAGGGTGTCGCAGCTGAAGCCAGGCGGGCTACACGCAGTGTGCACAGTGATTGCATTTGGCGTACACAGTGAAATTCGCGCCTCTATTGCAGTCCTGATTGGGTGGTGGTTGCGGCGCAGCGCCGGGTAAAAACAGGCCCGCGATGGGGCAGAGAGGTGTGCGGTCGCTCAAGCCTGCTGTCGCTGAAGGGCGGTGGCC